>NZ_CP024847.1:626813-940220 GCF_002892535.1 Aquella oligotrophica
TCACTAACTAAGCTGCTTACATTAATAAATTTTTCCTGTAGCTCTGATGGTAATAAACCAAGCCTACGTGCTTTTGCCCAAGCTCGGTTAGCTGAAACAGTATTTATTTCGCCGTTATGTGCCAAATAACGAAAAGGTTGTGCTAGATGCCAGCTTGGCTGAGTATTGGTTGAAAAACGCTGATGAAAAACGCAGATACTAGTTTTAAATAATGGATCGGCCAGATCAGGGTAAAATTCTTTTAAGATACGCGGTAAACAGAGTGCTTTATAAATGATAGTCTTACTTGAGAGACTACAAACGAAAAAATCATGATGAGTAGCCATGCGTGCTTCAATATTTTTTCTTAATATATAAAGTAACTGTTCAAATTTAGTCGCATCGATATTTTCAGGAGCATTAATAAATATTTGTTCTATATGTGGCAGGCTATTTTTAGCAATCCGTCCAAGAACTGAAACGTTAATTGGTACTAATCTAAAAAAAATACTTTCAAAGCCGATACGCGCGCATTCCTCACGAATTATTCTTCTTTGTTCACCAATACTTATGTGTTCAAGGGAAAAGAAGATATTTCCCGCTGCAAATAATTCCTCTAGTTGAAAATCGCCATCTTCAGTCAATAAGGAATGGAAATATTCCGCTGGAATTTGTGTCAGAATACCGCAGCCATCACCAGTACGACCATCTGATTGAACAGCGCCGCGATGCGAAAGCTTGATTAATGCTGAGATACCTTTTAGTAAAATATCGTGATCTTTGATACCAAATTTATTGGCAACTACACCAACGCCGCAATTATCTTTTTCTTGAAAGTTGAAACCTGTCATTTAGCCCTGCCCAGAGATGAGAATGTGATTCATGGATTTTTAATGATTCTATCATAAATTTATTGTGCGGTGCGAAGAAGTATAACTAAATTTAGTTTCAATTGTCCAAAATGGATATAACAGTAGATGTGAATTTAAGTACAATATCATTAGCAATCATAAATATGGTTGCGACTTCCACTTATTCCCTCGCCAGACTTAATAGTCTGGCTTCCTTTTTACCTTATTCGATGATAGGTTTAACGGCTAGTTGGAATTGAACGCGAATCTTTAAATTTTGCAATAAAATACATAATGGTTACTATTCCAATCCAAACCGGCATCAAATATACTGCCATTTGCATTTCTGGCATGAAAAGCATTATCACTACTACTGATGCTAGCATGACAAGGGCAATAATGTTTGAGTACGGCGATAATGGTAGCTTATAGCTGATATTTTCCTTGGCAATTTTGCGCCGAAAGCCAAGATGACAAATCAGGATGGTTGTCCAGGTAATAATAATTGATGTTGTAGTGATCGCTATCAAATAATTAATTGCTTTTTCTGGTACTAGATAGTTAAGAAGTACCGTCAATGCCACGATTATTGAAGTGGTAATGACGGCATTTTTGGGTACATTTTGTTTATCTGTATTTGCTAGATACTTCGGTGCACTACCATGTCTTGCGAGATTAGCAATCATTCTTGCAGCAGCGTATAAGCAGCTATTAAAAGCTGATAATGCAGCCGTTATAACGACAATATTCATGATCTGGGCAGCAAAATGGAAACCAACTTTATCAAATACATCCACAAACGGGCTAATATCAGTGCTTAATTTATCCCACGGGTAAAGGCAAACTATTGCAAGTAGTGTACCGACGTAGAAAATCAAGATTCTGACAATTACACCATTTACGGCAGCAGGTACAGTTTTTGCTGGATTTTCGGCATCAGCCGCTGCAATTCCAAGAAACTGCACGCCACCAAATGAAAATACTACCATAACCATTGAAAATAGAAACCCTTCTAATCCCTTGGCAAAAAGATTATTACTAACAGAGAATTTTAGGTTGGCAATAGCTTCAACATGGGTACTATCATTGAAAAAAATCAAATATGCTGAAAATGCAATCATTAATATGATAGTTACAACTTTTATCCCGGCAAACCAGAATTCAAATTCACCAAAGAGCCCTGCCTGAAGCATATTAACAAAGAAGAAGATTCCGAGAATTACAGCGATTGTGAGCCAGTGTGGTACACCGGGTATCCAGTAATCAAGAAATGCCGCAACCACTGTTACTTCTAACATACAAACGATTGTGTATTCAAACCAAGCAAACCAACCAGATAGAAAACCAAGATAATTGCCAACGTATTGATAAGCATAATGGCTAAAAGCCCCAGAGTTTGGCGCATAAACAGTTAGTTCGCCAAGCGCGCGCATAATCACGTACATTACAAAGCCACCAATCAGGTAGGCTAAAACAATAGATGGACCTGTTAGCTGGATCGATTTGGCTGAACCATAAAATAATCCAGTGCCGATTGCGCCACCAATAGCTATCATCTGAATATGACGATTTTTTAATTTACCGATCATGTTTTTCCCCTTTATTTTACGATCAGCACAATAGAAAAATATTAAGCCAGAATTATTCTGGCTTAATATTAAAAAGATAAGGAAATTTAGACTTCTTATTTATGATATTTTGCGATTGATACTTCAACTTCTTTTTTAGCAGCAGCTGCATCATCTATTCCAGATAATTTAACCCATTTACCTTTTTCAAGTTTTTTGTAGTTTTCAAAGAAATGAACCACTTGTTGTACAGCTAATTGTGGAAACTGATCTAAGGTGTCAATATCAGCATATAGTGGGCATACTTTTTTAGTTGGTACAGCAAGAATTTTAGCATCAACACCACTTTCGTCTTCCATGCGTAGCACACCAAGTGCACGGCATTTAACCATGCTACCATGCGCAATCGGATATGGAGTAAATACGATAACGTCAGCTGGATCACCATCTTCAGATAAAGTATTTGGAATAAAACCATAATTTGCTGGATATGACATTGCAGTACTAACAAAACGATCAACGAATAAAACGCCAGCTTCCTTATTCATTTCATATTTTACTGGTGCTGAACCTGCAGGGATTTCAATAACCACATTAAACTCATCACCATTACCAGCATCAATATTTTGTAAATTCATCAGGGACTCCCATAAATGATATATTTAGTAAATTAAGATTTAAAGATGTATAATTATACACTGTCTATATTATATTTGATAGAAAATAATCAGAAAAAGGTGCTGCCATGATTGATAAAGCAATAGTTGAATTTGATAAAATTTTAAAGACATTATTTCATAAGCCGCTTTCGAATAGAGCACATCCGGATGAAACAATTAGCGATGGTGAATACACTGATGCTGAGCGTAAGCATATAGTTGGTTTGATGCGTGTTAACCATACAGGTGAGATTTGTGCTCAGGGTTTATATCAAGGTCAGGCATTGACTACACGAAATAAAGCTAATCAGGAAGCTTTTGAGCATGCTGCACTTGAAGAAACTGAGCATCTAGCATGGACAGAACATCGGATTCATGAATTAGGAGGTAAGACGAGTCTTCTGAATCCATTGTTTTACGCTGGTAGCCTAGCAATAGGGGTGACTGCTGGTATTCTTGGCGATAAATGGAATCTTGGATTTCTTGAAGAAACCGAAAAGCAGGTTGAGAGTCATTTGACTGAACATTTGGATAAATTGCCACAGCACGATAATAAAAGTAGGGCAATTTTGGAACAGATGCGTGAAGATGAAATCAAACATGCACATATGGCGCATGATAATGGTGCGGCTGAATTGCCCGAAGTGGTAAAAAAAATAATGAAGCTGTCATCAAAAGTAATGACTAAAACAACTTATCGTATCTAAATGAACAAACACAATATCTATCAGACGGGTACGATTAATTCATTGTTAGAAGCTGTTTATGCTGGTGATACTAGTATGGAGCAGATGCTTCAGCATGGTGATTTTGGGCTTGGTGCTTTAGATAATATTGATGGTGAATTGATAATTCATGAGGGAATATGTTATCGTGCGGATGCAACTGGTAAATTACACATATTAGATAAAGATATTCATACTCCTTTTGCGGTAGTTAATAAATTTATTCCAGAGCAGAAGTTTACTGTCAAAGATTTAGATTTTAAGTCACTTGAAGCTGTAGTTGCAGAGCATTTTATCTCATCCAATCTTATTTATGCCATTCGTGTAACTGGTAAATTTCAGCATCTTGATTTAAGAAGTGAGCATTGTACCTGCCGTCCTTATAAACGACTTACTGAGATATTGCCTAACTTACAAACAACTTTTATCGCGAGTAACGTTTCAGGTGTGATGGTTGGTGTTTGGTTTCCCAAGTATATGGCACAACTAAATGTACCCGGATTTCATTTCCACTTTATTGATGATTTACGTAGGCTTGGTGGGCATGTTTTTGGCTTTCAGCTTGAAGAAGCTACTATTGAGTTGCAGGTATTACATGGTTTTCAATTGGCACTAATCGAAAATCAAGATTTTTATCAGGCTGATCTCAATATCCAAAATGAGTCGGCAGTCGCCTCAGTCGAACAGGTGCGAACTTAAGCTTCATTAGACCTCTTTCTTAATCTGTTTCTTAAAGTCTTTATTCCTAGCCTAATAGTAAAATAATGGGTTATAAAAGAGATCTATTGTTGTAGTAGAAATGCAATATACTGTATTAATCTAATTATTTAAATAAAACAAGTTATTATTGTTTAAATGTATTATCTAGGCTCAAAGATGCTCGATAAATATCCAGACCAGCTACTCTAGACGAATTTATATAGTGATATAATTCAAAAAACTGGAGTAACCTATAATGAGAAATTTAAGCCTTACATCGATAATCCTTTTTACAATCTATGGTTGTAGCAGTGGAGGTGGTAATGCAAGTACAGCAACTAGTATTTCTACTAATACTCCACTCTACAGTCCGGGGGCTACAACCGAAATAGTTGTAACTAATACGTCTCAGTCAACTTCAATAATTAATCCAAAAATAACCTTGGCTACATGGCTTGAAAGTATTGTAACAGATACAAATCTTTCATTAAGTGGAGATATAGCTCCTGGAGCAAGTTATACGTTTAGTTTTAAATTGCCTGCTAGTGAGTCAAATATTACTGATTCTCGTAACTACTATCAGTATCTTATTACAAATACTAGCTCAGGGGAAATACAGGTTATTGCAGATAATCTGAATAATCCAGTGAATCCAGCACTTGAAGTTGTTGTTTCTCCAAATCCAGCTTCGCATACTTTATGGGAAGATATTATTATTAATGCCGATTTGTGGAGTGATAAACCAGAAATAATGTCTGCAGGTTATGGTTTTGAAGGAATCGAGGGTGTACAGCAAGGGGAAAGCTTTGTCATAGCTGCTGGAGGGGCATGGGAAATAGTTACCACGCCAAATCCACCGTATTTAGCACTTACTTCCTCTAAAACACCTACTGTTGTAGAACTTGCTTGGGGTTATCCAACCTATTATGCTGATGCGATGCCAATTGTTTTTAGCTGGCCTGTTCTTCCAAGTACTGTTAAGGGAGAAGATTTTGCAGTTACTTTAAATACCGGAAAAGTCGTTACGCCTTATGTGGCATCGATAAGTCCAAATCTTGAATATAACGAACGTAGCTGCATAGTTATTTTTGGAGAATTTGGTAATCGCTTATCGCCGGGAACAGCTGGTGCAATTTACCCGACCAAAGTAACGATTGTTAAAAACCTTAAAATGCTTGGTCCACAAGGCTTGGTTAGTGCGGTTGGATTAAGTAAAGATAGTACCAATCCATATACAAGCAATGGAGGACCAACTTTAGTAGCAGCTAAACTTAGTAGAATGTCTATCTTAGGTGAAGGGGTTGGAGAAAGTAATGCCTTCTCTGGTGGTTATCCTAATAATGGGGTGGCTTATTATGGAGAAAGTAATGCACAATATCGCCTACGTATTTATACTACTGGTGGTTTCTCTCCCGATGGGGTTGCAGCTGTTCAACCTCAAGATTTTCAGAAGTTTTTTAGGATACAGGTTACTAGTCCTTCTGGTGAGGTTACTTGGCTGACAGCCACTAATTATGTATATAGCTTCCCTCAAGGTTCTATTGAAATAATTGGACTTGCAGATTTAGGTCTTGCTGGCGAGTCAATAAACGATGCATATACTGAGGATAGTGATAATTACATTGACTTTATTTTAAAGGGTGATGAATCAGCAATGCGTTTGATCACCGCTGTTGAAATTCCGGCTGCGAATGGGTATTTACCATTTTATAATCCTGGTGGACCAGGTAATAACCCAACCCCAGGGGTAACCTATACTTCACCTGGACCATATACACTCCAAACTGTAACTATGGCTATTGATGACCCAAAAACCGTCACCTATCATGGCAACTGATTTTACTTAATCTTGAAATAAAAACCCATGCTTAATAGTGTGGGTTTTTATTGTGGTTATTTTCTCAAATTATGCCTTTAGTTTGGCTCGATATTTAGTATAATTGCTTATTGCATTTAATGGAATGGAAAAGATGAAAATTGACATAAAAAAAGATGATAAAGGTCAGAAATACGTTGAACTGGATGTGTATGGTTATGATTTGATTAATAATCCATTACTGAATAAAGGACGCTCATTTTCCCATGAAGAGCGGGTTAATTTTAAATTACGTGGGATAGTCCCACCATCAAATTTTCCACTTGAAGAAATTGTTGATAAAAATTTTCAGGTAATCCTTGATAAATCGACAGACCTTGAGCGGCATATATATTTACGTAGCCTACAAGATAGAAATGAAACTCTCTTTTATGCCTTATTAAATAAATATATCGAAAAGATTATGCCTTTAGTTTATACGCCTACAGTTGGTTTGGCATGTCAACATTTTGGTCAAATCTATCGCCGTCCGCGTGGAGTATTTATTAGTCATCCAAATCGTGATGCAATTGATGAAATTCTTGATCATGATTACTTTGATGGTACCGAAGTTATCGTTGTTTCAGATGGTGAGCGGATACTTGGACTTGGTGATCAGGGTGCTGGTGGGATGGGAATCCCAATCGGGAAGTTATCCTTATATACTGGCTGTGCTGGGATTGCCCCAAACAAAACTTTGCCGATTATTCTTGATGTCGGTACTGATAATGAACAGTTACTTAATGATCCATTATATATTGGATGGCGCCATAAGCGAATTCGCGGAGCTGAGTATGATGAGTTTATCGATAAATTTGTTACAGCAGTAAAAAAACGTTTTCCAAAAGTATTATTACAGTGGGAAGATTTTGCCCAGCCAAATGCATTAAAGCTGCTTAATCGTTACAAAAATGAATTATGTACTTTTAATGATGATATTCAAGGTACTGCCTCAATTGTTGTTGGTGCTCTTCTTGCTGCTACTATCGCTTCAGGAGTACCACTAGCAAAACAGAAAATTATAGTAGTAGGTGCTGGATCTGCAGGTGTGGGGATTGCCAATCTTATTTTAGATGCAATGGTTGATGATGGGATCACAAGAGAAGATGCATATAAAGCATTCTTTATGGTTGATCGCTATGGCTTAATTACCGATAATATTGAAAGCCTTGATTTTCAGAAGCCTTTTAGCCGTAAATCATCTGATATTGCTGAGTGGCGCGTAGCTAACTCACAAAATATTAACCTACTTGAAACTGTTATAAATTCAGGTGCTACCATGCTAATTGGTGTCAGTGCTCAAGGTGGTATATTTACTCGTGAGGTTATCAAAGCTTTAGCAAAAAATACTGAGCGTCCAATTGTATTTCCATTATCAAATCCTACCGAAAAGTGTGAAGCAAATCCGCATGATGTGCTTGACTGGACTGATGCTAAGGCTATTGTTGGTACTGGTACGGCTTACTCCCCGTATGAAACGGTTAATGGACCAAAGCGGATTGATCAGGTAAATAATTCTTATATCTTCCCGGGGCTTGGTTTGGGTGTCTTAGCTATTGGTGCTACTCGTGTAACTGATCGGATGTTCTTGATTGCTGCTAAAGCATTAGCCGCAATTTCACCAGTTAATCATAATAAAGATGGCAATTTATTACCGCCATTAAGTGAAGTTAGGAATGTTTCACGAGATATCGCAATTGCTGTTGCTGAAGAAGCTATTCGCGAAGGCTTAACTACTTATGGTCATGATTTAAATCGAGTTGAAATTGAAGAAATAATCGATGATTATATTTGGGAACCAGTTTATCTCCCTTATTACTTAAAAAAATAGGATTAAATTATTCAAGCAGATTATGCTGGGGTAGAGCCTGTCATCTGGTTTTAGTCTGCTTTGAATGTGGCTGATTGATAGCAATTTTAATAATTTAGCTTAGGTCTGATTGTAGTATTTATGATTTTTACTGATAATTCCCCACTAACTGTACTTAATCAGCTCTATGGTTATCCCGCATTTGTCGGTGAGCAAGAAAAAATCATCACCCATGTTCTTAATGGTGGTAGTGGACTAGTATTGATGCCAACTGGCGGAGGTAAATCGCTTTGTTATCAGATCCCAGCTTTACTTGTGCCGGGTATTACGATTGTAGTTTCACCATTAATTGCACTCATGCAAGATCAGGTTGCCACCCTTGATGAATTAGGTGTGTCTGCAATTTATTTTTCATCGGTTCTTGATGAAGAAACAAATTACGAAAGTATAAGGAAAATTAAGGCAGGGTTAGTTAAGTTAGTTTATATTACCCCGGAAAAGCTGTGTAATCAGTGGTTTATTAATTTTATAATGACCCTTAAAATTTCCTTGTTTGCGATTGATGAAGCACATTGTGTTTCTCATTGGGGACATGATTTTAGACCGGAATATCAGCGACTATCGGTTCTAAAACAGCATTTCCCAAAAGTCCCTCGTTTGGCGCTCACTGCTACCGCAGATTACTATACCAGAATTGATATTATTCATTTTCTTGGTTTAAAAGATGCCCCAGTTTTTGCAACCTCATTTAATCGTTCAAATATTTATTATTCAACTCTTGAGAAAAATAATGGCAAGGGACAGTTGCTAAGCTTTATTGGCAAAAATAAGAGTGGCTGTGGAATAGTTTACTGTAATTCAAGAAAACGGGTTGATGAATTAACTGAGTTTCTAAATTCAAATGGTATAAATGCAATTAACTATCACGCCGGACTTGCCAGTGATGTCCGGAATAAAAATCAGACTGAATTTTTGCAAAGTTCTACCTCGGTGATGGTTGCCACGGTTGCATTTGGCTTGGGAATAGATAAGCCTGATGTGCGTTATGTTTATCATTTTGATATGCCAAGGAGTATCGACCATTTTTATCAAGAGTCAGGGCGAGCGGGGCGTGATTCGATGGCTGCGATTAGTGTGGTTAATTATGGTTTCAAAGAAATCTATGAGTTATCCCAAATGGTACTTAATAGTGAAGTTAGCGATCTAAAAAAAAGATATGAGTTAGATAAATTAAAACGAATGATTGCTTATTGCGATAGTCTAGTTTGTCGGCGACAGGTACTTTTGGATGCCCTTGGTGAGAAATCAGATCCTTGTGGCAATTGTGATTTATGTCTTAACTCTCCCAATCTTGTTGATGCTTCAGTTATTGCCCAAAAAATTATGTCAGCTATTTATCGGATGCAGCAGCGTTTTGGGGTAACTCAAGTAATTGATGTATTGCGTGGGCGAGCTACTGCTACTGTTCAGGTTTGGGAGCATCATAAGCTTTCAACTTTTGGAATAGCCTCTGAATATACCGAAAAGGAGTTACGTCGGATTATCAGGCAGCTTTACAGTCAAGGGTTACTGGATATTGATTTTAATACTGGAGCACTGAAAGTAAATGCCAAATCAATTCCTGTAATGCGTGGTTTGGAGCAAGTCTGGATAAAAGCCACCGCTTTAAAAGTTGCTCCTGAATTTAAGCAATTAACTTGGCTACGTACCGAGCAGGAAGAGCGGCTGTACCATAATTTGATTAGTTGGCGTCATCAGATGGCTGTTCGTCATAAGGTGTCGCATCATGCAATTTTATCAGATCGAACACTAAGAGAGATCATAGAACAAAAGCCACAAGACGAGATTCAGTTAAAAGATATTTATGGAATAGGTACAACCAAACTCCGTCGGTTTGGCAATGAAATTTTAACCATTTTAAACTAAAATCATGTTAGATAAGAAAAAAAAGCGTCAAGTTATTATCCTAATGACAATTTTATTTTTTGTTGGGGTGTCAGCTACAGATATATATGTACCCTCACTACCTCAAATGGTAAAAGATTTTAATACTGTTCCCAGTAATGTTAATTTGACTATTTCTAGCTTCAGTATGAGTATTGCTTTTTTTGTGCTTTTTGCTGGCGAAATAAGTAATCGTTTTGGACGGCGTCGGGTTTTAATTACAGGGGTAACCATCTTTGGGGTAGCAGCTTTTTTAATGTCAATTATTAATAATTTATGGTTAATGATATTACTTCGTTCAATACAAGCAATTGGTGCTGCTGTAATATTAATTGTTCCGCGCCTTATCTTAAACGACTCAATGAATGAGCAAGAGCAAATTCGGGCAAATGGTATGCTTTTGACTGGACTTATTTTATCACCAGCAATATCTCCGGTAGTTGGGGCACACCTTGCGGAATGGTTTGGCTGGCGGAGTACTTTTCTTTTTACGGCATTAATGGCATTAATAATTGTTATTTGGGCATACAGTATATTGCCAGAGACTATCCAAGAACCTATCAAAAAATTCAAAGCACCTATGGTTTATATCCGAGCTTATGGCAGATTAATGACCAATCGAGTTTTTCTTGCTTTAACGCTAATATATGCCTGCGGCGTTGCTGCTTATTTTAGTTTTATTGGTGTTTCCAGTTATTTGTATATTAATCGTTGGCATGTTTTAGCTGTTAATTATGCATACATTTTCCTTGGGTTGTCAGTAGCATATATGCTTGGGAATCAGGTTATGCAACGTTTAAATAAGCGGAATTATCCTCCAGTTAAAATTATCGGAATTGGCGTTTATTCAACATTTATTGGAATGGTGGTGATCCTATTTTCATACCTTATCTGGCATGGGCATCATGAAATTCTTGTAATCTCTGTTTCGTGTGGTGTTTTATTTATGCGAGCTGCCAATGCATTAATTAATCCGCCAACTCAGATAAAGATTATGAACTATTTTTATCCCAATAGCGCGCAGGCTTTAGGGTTAAATATGTGCTTTGGCTTTGGTTTTAGTAGCCTTGCCACCTATTTGGTAACGCTATTTCCTGATTTTCCATTTGCAAGCTTGGTGGTATTATCTTTTATTTATATAATTATTTGTGTGCTCGTCTATGTAGGCAATCGACATTTACTTGGTAATAACCAGTAGTAATAAAAAAACCGGATAAAATCCGGTTTTTTTATTAAGCCATAGCTTTAATTTTTGCAGATAGTTTGCTTTTATGGCGTGCTGCTTTATTTTTATGAAAGATTCCTTTACGAGCGATCTTATCAATAGTTGATTGAGCACTTACAAACTCGGATTTTGCTGTTTCTTTATTACCAGCCTGAATTGCTTTTAGAACTTTTTTAATAGCAGTTCTAAATTCAGTTCTTAGTGAAAAATTATGATTGCGGCGGTTAATCGCCTGACGCGCACGCTTTCTAGCTTGTGCTGTATTTGCCATGTTTATATCCTTAATATTTAAAACGCGAATTAATAAGAGAGGAAGTTTTATTAATTTCTATGAGACACTTAGCGCGTGATTATAACATATTGGTTATGAATATTTGAATTTAAATATTTCTTGCAGTAAGGGAATGATGTCGGTGTTGTAAAAATGCAACTTATATCTTATTTTTTCTTTTATTAACTATCTGATTTAAATGAAATTTATTTTTGTGGTGTGAATTGTTCTGCAATTATGTTGTCAGAGTTAACTCAATATTTTATTTTTAGTGCTTTAATAGTGTAAAATAACAACATGCAACTAATATTTTTGATGTAGCTGCAAAGGGGTCCTCCACCTTGGGAGCTTCTGCTTTCTTGGGGCGTTTGGAAACATACGTTAGCAGTGTGTTGGCTAAGGTGGAATGCTACTACTTAAAATCAATTATTAACTGTTTAAATTTTCTGATTAAAAAACCTTGCTTTGATGCAAGGTTTTTTTAATTTCTTCTTACTTTCTGATGTAGGGCGTAGAAAATTGATAGTGCCATAATCCAGATTGGCGTAACGATAACACTCATTCGCATATCATCCATCCAGAGCATGATTAGCATTACCAGTATCAAAACAGCCATTGCAAACAGATTGCTAAATGGATATAAAATAAGTTTATAGTCAATGCTCTTTTCATCATGCTGTTTACGAAAATAAATTTGGGTTAATAAAATAATAAACCAGCAGGTAAGAATGGCACAGGTAGCAATAGTTAGTAGATACATTATTGCTTTTTCTGGAAATAGGTAATTTATCACGACACTTACTAGAATACAGAAACTGGTAAATAATAATGCCTTGCTGGGAATATTTACCCGATTTACTTGATTTAGTTTATTCGGGGCAGAACCTTGTTGAGCAAGGCTATATAACATTCGTGATGCTGCATAAAGGCAGCTATTAAATGCAGATAGCGCAGCAGTAATTGCAACTGCATTCATAACATCAGCAGCCCGATTAATCCCGATTTCTTTGAAAACATCAACGAATGGACTAATATTACCATTTAATTTATTAAAGGGATATAAACAAATGATAGCTAGAATTGTCAAAACATAGAAGATAATAATTCGGGCAATTACACCTTGGATCGCTTTGGGAATGCTCTTTCTTGGATTTTCAGCCTCTCCTGCGGCAATGCTGACAAATTCAGTTCCGCCGAAAGAAAAGATTACGATTACAAGTGAAAACAGAAAACCTTTTACTCCACTGGCAAAAAAGACATCTAGACTTTGGTAACTATGAATATTACTAATTGTATCTGCGTGAATTTTAGGATTGAATACAACCAAGTAGGCGCTAAATAACAGCATAAAAATGATAGCAGTTATTTTGATTCCCGCAAACCAGAATTCAAATTCACCAAACATTTTTACGCTTATTAACTGGATAAGGGTAAATAATACCAGCAGTCCAAGGCAGATTAACCAGTGTGGTAATCCAGGAATCCAGTAATCAAGAAAAAATGTAACGGCAGTTAGTTCAACCATGCAAACAACAGTATATTCAAACCATGCTGTCCAACCAGCAATAAAACCAGCATAATTATTGATATAGGTATTAGCATAGTCGCTAAATGAACCTGAAGATGGTTTGAAAACTGTCATTTCACCAAGAGCACGCATAATTATATAGATAACTATTCCTCCAAGGATGTATGAAAGAATAATTGAAGGTCCGGTGGATTGAATTGATTTTGCAGCACCGAAAAATAATCCAGTACCAATAACACCACCAAGTGCAATCATTTGAATATGGCGGTTTTTAAGCTTGTGTTTTAGCTCATCTGGTCTTTTACTCATTTATAATTTCCCCTGATTCTGGTTTTTATAAAATAACCAATACTAAGTAATAAAAGCCACCCTGGTGCAATCATGATTGCCAGTTTCATGTCTGGCATAAAAAACATTATACTTGCAACTGTAATCAGAAAGATAGCGGCAAATATTGAACTCCATGGATAAAAGAGGCTTGGGTAGCTACCCGTATTTTTAGCTTTCTTTTTAAAAGAGGCATGAGTTACAAGGATGGTTAACCAGTTGATAATTGCAGCGATGGTGGCAATAGCTAGTAGAATATTAAAAATCTTCTTCGGGTAAAGGTAGTTTAGTAGTACTGTAATTGCTATGCAGATTACTGAAAATATAATTGCGTTATATGGAATTCCTTTTTCAGAAGTTTTTTTCATGAATTTAGGCGCATTTTGCTGGTCTGCCAAATTATATACCATTCTGGCAGTACCATAAATACCACTATTTAATGATGATAGTGCAGCACTAATTGCTACTAAATTCATTAAACTAGCAGCTTTGTTTATCCCAATTTGCCGGAATACATCCACAAATGGGCTGACATTGGCATCAATTTTATTCCAAGGGTAAAGACACATTACAATGCCCAATGTTGCAATATAGAAAAGAATAATTCTCACAATAATTCCATTAATTGCCATGGGAATCGTTTTTTCTGGATTTTCAGCTTCGCCTGCCGTAATTCCAACCAATTCTGTACCACCGAATGAAAAAACCACAATTACAAATGAAAAGAGGAATCCTTGTAATCCATTGGCAAAAAAACCACCATTTTGCCATAAGTTGCCAATATTTGAAACACCTTGGTTTGAATTATGATCAAAACCAATAATATAAATTCCAAATAACACCAAGCAAATAACAGTCGTTACTTTAATTCCGGCAAACCAAAATTCAAATTCACCAAAGATTCTGACATGCAGAAGGTTTATAATTGTAAAAATAATCATTACTATCAATGTTACTATCCAGTGAGTAACATTTGGAAACCAGTAATCCATAAAAATACTTGTAGCAGTGAGTTCAAGCATGGAAACTATGATGTAGTTAAACCAGTAATTCCATCCTGACACAAACCCGGCATAATTACCAATGTATTTATAGGCATAGTAGCTAAAAGAACCTGAACTTGGTTCGGCAACCGCCATCTCGCCAAGAGCGCGAACAACAATATACATCATTATTCCTCCTAGTGCATAGGATAGCAATATTGCCGGTCCAGCGAGTTTTATCGATTCGCCCGCACCGAAGAAAAATCCTGTACCGATGGCACTACCCAGTGCAATCATCAGAATATGGCGGCTACTTAATGAATGTGCTAGCTTATTTTGCGACATATATTTCCAGTTTTAGTAGTATTGTTGATCTATTCCCAATAGTTTGAAGACTGGCTCAACACTATTGGGTAAGGCTCTATTTTTTCCCGGCTTAATTATTCTGTAACTTTCTTCTTGATGGAAATCACTTCCCACACTAGCAAAAAGACCAGTTCGCTTACAAATCTGGGCAATATTTTCTTCATCACTAGGAGCGTGTGAGCTACTTATTACTTCAATTCCTTGTCCACCATATTCTTTAAACTCTTCAATCAGTTTAAGTAGCTTTGTTCGGGTGAATTTATAGCGCCCTGGATGAGCAATTACTGCGACCCCTCCACTTTGAGTAATCCAACTGACAGCATCCTTTAGGGATGCCCAGATTTGTGGGGTATACCCCGGTTTACCCGGTGCTAGAAACTTTTCAAACGCTTTTCCCGGTTTGGCATATCCATTATTTACCAGAAACTGTGAAAAGTGAGTCCGACTAAGCGCCTGTGGATTTTTACATAAAGCAAGAGCGCCTTCAAATGCGCCTGGGATTCCAGCCTTAGCCAGATTATCACCAATTCTTTTTCCGCGAGTGAGGCGAGAGCTTCTTAATAACTGTAATTGCTCTGATAATTGAGGGTTTTTTTCATCAACTCCAAGTCCCACGATATGGATTAAGGTATTTGCATGCCAAGTAACTGAGATTTCTACTCCAGCAATCAAGTTTAAATCAAGCTTTGCTGCTATGCTTCTTGCTTCGTTAATTCCATCTACCGTATCATGATCAGTAAGGGCTTGATATATTCCACCGTTTTGTTTAGCAAGGGTTAAAACTTCTTCTACAGTCAATGACCCATCCGAGTAAGTGCTGTGGCAGTGAAGGTCAATAGGTATATATGTTTTGTACATCTTAGTTATATTTAGGAACTTATAAAATTGGATATTCGTAATATGATGTTATTACGGGGCTTATAAAAATAAATAATCCATATTATTAATTAATAGAGAAAGATAGATTTAGTATAGTTTATTTTTCCCTGAATTTATATGGCGTGTAATGGAGTAATTTTACACCTATATTAGATAGTTGTAGTTAGAATTTGATTTATTTGTTATAATCTTCAATTAAACAATAGGAGTTTGAGGTTATGAGTGGTAATGATTTGTGGTTAAGCTTGGGTATAGTTGCTGTTGCAGTGGCTTGGATTATTCGGGTTGCTTATCGTATAAAGTCAAAAAAAGGTGCAACTTTGTGTAATGGCTGTACAATAGATAGTAAGCCTAAAATAAAAGAATTTAAAAACTGATCCCCAGTTTAGTGTTTATTTTGGCTGTATCTAGTTTAGGCTAACAATTGTTTGAGTGTTTCTTCCTTGCTTTATGACAAATAAAATTCTAAAAAAATTGCCACTATTGTTACTCCTAAGCCTAATAGTCATTTTGTGTCACTTTCACTTTTGGATATATTTAAAAGTTGATTTTCTATATCAGTACTACCAGAAGCTTGCACACTATGTAAGCCAGCATTTTTTTGTATCTATTATTTATTTTTGTTTAGCTTACATTCTGGTGGTCATGACTTTAATACCTGGAGGGATTATCCTTACAATATTGGGTGGGTTTCTTTTTGGTAATTGGCTTGCTACGTTTCTGGTTCTTGTTTCTGCCAGTGTTGGCGCTTTAGTTTTAGTGCTTATAATTCGTATGGGCTTTGGGGGGCTCATTCATAAAAGGGTGGGGCATCGAGTCAGATTTATGGAGAAGGCTTTTCGGCAAAATGCATTTTTATATATCTTGAGTTTACGACTGCTACCGATAATTCCATTTTTTATGATCAATTTGGCGGTTGGAATCCTAAATATTCGACTAAAAGATTTCTTCTGGGGTACTTTTTGGGGAATTGCACCTGCTACATTTATTTATGCCAATATTGGTACCAATCTTGCTATTTTGATCGAAAATAATAATCTCTCAATAAGTGGAATAATTAATGGAAAGATGTTGTGGGCACTATTTCTTTTAGCACTACTTCCGCTATTGTCTATATTTTTGAAAAAATTTACCAGAAATATATTTGACAATATATAAAATTTAGAGGTATTATATCGTATCTACAGTGATTGTAGTAGCCAAATCCCCGGAGTAATGCCCCGGGGCTTTTTGCTTTATAAGAGTATAATTAATTGCTGATTTGACAGATAAGATGAAAAAAGCGCTTTTAGTGGTAGATATTCAAAATGATTTTTGTAGTGGTGGGGCATTAGCTATTCCTTATGCAAATGATATAATTAGACCAATTAATCAGCTAATGCAATCAGCTGATTATGATTTAATCGTTGCTACCCAAGACTGGCATCCAGAAAACCACTCCTCTTTTATAATCAATAGTAAAAATGGCATTTGGCCAGTGCACTGTGTTCAGAATACATATGGAGCTGAATTTCATTCAGCATTTAATCTGGATAGGATTGATAGAGTTATTAGGAAGGGTGCAAATCCTAAGGTCGACTCCTATAGTGCTTTTTATGACAATGATAAAATTTCAAAAACTGAACTTGAAGATTATTTGGTTGAGAATGGCATTAGCTGTGTTGAAATTGCTGGTCTTGCGCTGGATTATTGTGTGAAATATAGCGCAGAAGACTCATTATCATTAGGGTTTAATACTTCAGTTTTGGTTGATTATTGTAGGGCAGTAAATAATAGCGATAGTTTATTGGCTTCGTTTAATAAGCAAATACAGCTAAAATTTCTTCGGGAAGGAAAATAAAGTCATGCAAAAAATTCCTTTGAGATTTGGTTGGCGTACAATAATTTTTTTTCTTCTCTTGGAGTTATTTACTGTTCCCCCAGTTGCAATGAGTAATAGTATAGTTATTCAGAATATCTGGTATATGGCAATAATGGGTTTTATTGTAGCATTAATCTGTGTATATTTCTTATTGCGCCTGATAAAAAGATTTTTAATTCGTAACTCTCAAAAGATTATTGGTATTGAGATTTCCGATATATATGGAATTTGGTATATTGCCTTACTTGCTGGTATTCTTCTTATGATCATGTTTGTTGTGCAGGATTTCCTGTTTTTGCATGGTTTTGGTGATTTCAGTGCAGGCTTCTTTTCGGCTTTTCTAAGCGTTGGTAGTACTTTATTGCTCTACAAACTTGGTATATGCGGAGGACTGGGAATTCGGTTAAATGGGATAAATGAGAGTCTGTATCTGCTTGATATTGACTGGAGTGCTATTATAAAGTTATCATTTCTTTTTGGTATTTATGAATTTGTGGTTTGTCCTATAACCGGACTTTGGATTCCTTATCCAGAACATAGATTCAGTCTAGCCGTTATTTCTGGTATTATTGGCGGGGCTACTGGTGGTGCGGTGGTGAGTTTTATTTCCAGATTTATTAAGTTTATGCATACCGAACTGATTTTGAAATAATAAATAATGTACAATTAATAGAAAGACTTTATGACAAATTCTGTACGACCGTCACTACGTGAAAATAATCAGTTACGTAATGTTAAAATAACGCGTAATTATACTAAACATGCTGAAGGTTCAGTCTTAATTGAGTTTGGTGATACCAAGGTGATTTGTACCGCTAGCATCGATGAAAGTGTTCCCCCGTTCCTAAAAGGGCAGGGTAAGGGCTGGTTAACTGCTGAATATTCAATGCTTCCTCGCGCAACTAATAGCCGTAATAAACGTGATGTTTCTCAGGGTAAGCCAAACGCCAGATCACAGGAGATCCAACGGCTAATAGGTAGAAGTTTGCGTAGTGTGCTCGATTTTGAGTTGCTTGGTGAGCGGCAAATAATTATTGATTGTGATGTTATTCAGGCTGATGGTGGTACCAGAACTGCTAGTATTACGGGTGCGTATGTAGCACTATCTGATGCTGTTTCATATCTTTTGTGTAATTCTCTAATTACTAAAAATCCGCTAAAAGCTTCTATTGCCGCAATTTCTGTTGGAATTTATAAAGGCGTTCCCATTTTAGATCTGGACTATCTTGAAGATAGTAATTGTGATACTGATATGAATGTGGTAATGTCTAGTGAGGGACTGGTTGAAATTCAGGGAACCGCAGAAGGCACACCATTTAATCGGCAGGAATTGAATAAGCTACTTGACATTGCTGAGGAGGGAATTAATCAATTATTTATCATTCAGCAAGCAAGTTTAAATAGTAAATAATTATAAATTATTTGGATTCTGGTTTTACGGCGGCTGATTCTATGCTTTCTCCTCTACTGGAGGTAGTAGCTATTGCTGCTGCTCCTCCAACTGGTATTATGCCAACTTTTGCCTGTAGTTTATTTTCTTCATCAATTAACTCATCTATTTGACTTGACTGTGACGAAACTCTTCTCGTTTTAGGCGTGGACTCGCCATTTTCTTCATCGATTAGTTCATCTAGTGACTCTGATTCACTTTCCATTGTGCCACTTTCTTGTGGGTAAATATATTCACCATTTTTTTGCAGATAAATATCACGAATAGTTGCATATGGGTCAAGTGAAGACATAAGCAGTTTTTCTTGGTCTAGAAGCATTGCTCGTTTGTTGATTAGGTTTAGACCAAAGATACCCCAAGAGAACCATGCATCGGTGGTAATCCAGAACAGCGGGTTAAAATAAAGATCAGGTACAAAACCAAGACCATCACGAAATGTTGTAGAACCAAAGAATGGTAATACAATATAACTACTATTTGTCCATCCCCAGCGTTTAAATGTTTCACCAAAAGAAGTTTGTGTCTGTGGCAATCCCATACTTGAAGAAACATCAATTAAACCCAAGATACCAAAAGTGGAGTTAATTGCAATTCGCATAGTGTTATGCATGGTATCACTACCATTTAATTGTAGTATATCATTTGCCAGTGTTACGAAATCCCGTAGATTGTTATAAAAATTACTAACTGCATCTCGAAGTGGTTCAGGAACGTAAGTGTAGCCAATCGCAATTGGTCGTAAGATGAAGTGATCGGCTGTCATATTAGCAATAAAAATTTTGCGATTTACTACTTCATAGGGGTCATTCGGGTTTTGTGATGTTGCACATGATGCTATTAATGTCGCAGCAAAAACAGCCAAGCTGCAATTTTTCAGCTTTTTTATCCTATTTATAAAGCGCATTACTATTTAATCTGCCATTTCAGGTGCATTTTTATAGCTTAATTTGATATAAATTAGCCAATTTAGCTACTGCATCACTTATAGAGCAATAGCTAACCTGATATTTCTGTTTTAATTCAAGAAGAAGTGCAATGCCAGCAGAGTCTATTTTATCTATCATACTGATATCGACAGTTTTACCATTCAAATTGCTAAAATCCCCACCATTTTTAATCCATTTAGGGATATTATATTTGTTCAATTCTTTTGGCAGTGAAATAGACATAGTGCTTAACTCTTGCTTTGTAGGCTATTTATTTTGTTTTGTAACTGTTTGATTAAGCTATCAACTCCCTCATTTTGAACAGTGTCATTAAACTGCGTCCGGTAAGTTGTTACTATGCTGACATTTTCAATTTTGACATCATAAATCTTCCAGTTGCTGCCTATTTTTGCTAGATCCCATTCAATATTTACTGGCTGATTTGTGCTTTTACCATTGCTTGGCAGTTTAAAAGTACCTTTTACTGCTGCTTTATTCTGCTTTTCTCCACTGATATTGCTGCTATCAATTGATACTTGTGCACCTTTGAATTTGGATAGTGCTGAAGAGTACTGAAAAATTAGTAGCTGCTGAAATAATTGCGTAATTTTAGTTTGTTGTTTAGGTGATGCCTGTTTCCATGAAGTTCCCATAGCAAATTTTGTCATAAGGTTAAAGTCAATTTGCGGAACTATGCTATTTTGTATCATTGTCATTGCATCTTTATCACTAAGATTCTGATTGACCGCTTGGCTTAGCTGGGTTGCGCTAGTTTTTATTACATAACATGGAGTGTCTGCATCACAGTTGCTTGTATTAACGGTAACAACTGCCGAATCCTTACCTGCTTTGGCAGATTTTGCAGGAGAGCTTGCTACAGGAGCACTACTTGTCGTTGCTGCATTTACTATTGACATTAAGTTAAGGAGGCTGATCGCCAGAATAATTTTTTTCATTCTCTTATTACCTTTATTTAGTCATGAATTTTTCGATTAACTGTTCTAATACCATTGCTGAAGAGGTAAGCGTAATTGTATCATTATTTTTGAGCATGGTGTCATCCGCTCCGGATTGTATCCCAACATATTGTTCCCCTAATAAGCCTGTAGTAAGAATTTGGGCAGAGCTATCACTTGAAAAATGATAGTTGTTATCGATGCTCATAACTACCTGAGCTTGGTAAGTTTTAGAATTGAGTCCAATAGCTGTTACTCTTCCAACCGTGAAGCCAGATATCTTTACTGGAGCTCCACTTTTTAGTGAACCTATGTTGCTAAAATTTGCATAAAGAGTATAACTACTATTATTGGTACTACCAAAGGAGGTTATATTTGCTACTTTTAATGATAAAAATACCATGCTAGCTATGCCAATTAGAACGAAAATACCAACCCAAAAATCAATCATGCTACGTTTCATTAGATACCTTTTAACCTATAAAATCAAAACATAAATGCAGTTAATACAAAATCAAGTGCCAGTACCGCAAGTGCAGAATGAACAACTGTACGTGTGGTTGCTGATGAAACACCTTCAGCAGTTGGCTTAGCTTGTAACCCCTGATATACCGAGATTAAACTGACTACTACTCCAAAGATAGCGGCTTTGATCAATCCATTAATTACATCATCATGAAGTGATACGCTACCCTGCATTTGTGACCAGAAAGTGCCCTTATCAAGTTGCAGTAATGTAACCCCAACAAAATGTCCACCGAGGATGCCGCTACTATCAAATAGGGCTGTTAGTAAAGGAACTGCGATAATCCCACCAATGAATTTGGGAGCTATTACCCGTTTGATTGGATTAACTGCCATTACATCCATGGCATCAAGCTGTTCGGTTGCTTTCATTAAGCCAATTTCGGCCGTAATTCCTGAACCAGCACGTGATGCGAATAAAATTGCACTTAAGACCGGGCCAAGTTCACGCAATAGTGCTAGTGCAACAAGCGAACCAAGTACGCTAACAGAGCCAAACCTTTGTAAAGTATTATATCCCTGTAAGCCTAAAACCATTCCAACAAACCAGCCTGATACGGCAATAATCAGGATGGATAATACGCCACTAAAAAAAACTTCTTTAATGATCAAGTATGGACGTTTGATTGCATAGCCTAAGCCCAAGATAATCATGCCAAGTAATTTACCTAGTTCGCCAAGCATGAAAATAAAGGAGCTAAATGGGCTCCCAATTTTTTCGACAAACTTTCTAAGATTCTTCATTAATTTCTGCCAAGATAATATTCATAGCCGTTTTTGGCTGGATATTTATATGAGAATGAACCACCTAACTCACCGCGAATAAATTGTCTAACGGCCGGATTAGTCGTATTTGCAACCTCAATCGGAGTCCCGTGGTCGATAATTTCTCCATTTGCCATAAAATATACGTAGTCAGCAATTTTCATAGTTGCCTCTATATCATGGCTTACTAAAACAGCGGTTTGCCCAAGATTATCATTTAGCTTTTTTATTAGCATTGCCGTGATATTTAATGAAATTGGATCTAGTCCCGTAAATGGTTCATCATAAAGCATAAGTTCCGGATCCAGTGCTATTGCTCGGGCTAGGGCAACTCTACGTGCCATTCCTCCAGAAAGCTCATTTGGAGCCATTTCCTGTGTTCCGGTTAAACCAACTGCTTCTAGTTTCATTGCCACCATTTTATGAATGATGCTGGTGGGTAAATCAGTGTTCTCTATAAGAGGAAATGCTACATTTTCTGCCACAGTCATATCGGTAAAAAGTGCACCAAATTGAAACAGCATTCCAAGCTTTTGGCGTAATTTTAAGACATCTTTCTTTGGTAGGTTAGCCATGTCTTGACCAAATACACGACTCGTTCCTGAGTTGGCGGTAATCTGTCCAGAGATTAGGCGTAAAACTGTAGTTTTTCCGCTACCACTACCGCCCATAATAGCGGTAATTTTCCCCTGTTCAATATCAAGGTTAACCGACTTTAAAATTGGTTTATCTTCGCTGTAAGCAAAGGATACGTCAGAAAGACTGACTAAATTATTTTTCATTTTAGGTTTACTTTAATCAATCAATGTTTAATTGCTCCAGTATTATACTAAAAAGCTCGGGTAATTAGCATTCTATTTACTGGCTTATTTAAATTTTAGCCAGTCAACTTAGCTAGTCAATCTGGTTTTTTGTTGCTTTTATTCTTCCTTGTTAACGTAATCAGGTAAAATTTCGCATGAAAATAAGCTGCCTAAAGTTATTGCTGAAGGAGTATGACGCTATTATTTTTCTGTCTCCCTATGGTTATGACTTTTATTCGGTCAGGTTTTTTTAGAAGAGGTAAAAAATACCAATGTTAAATGATATATTAAAAAACCCATATTTACGTTTGATTCGTTTTGATAAACCAATCGGAACCTTATTATTGCTTTGGCCAACACTGTGGGGGCTTTGGGTTGCATATGGTGGGATTCCGCCATTAAAGGTGCTGATGACGTTTGTTGTGGGTGTTTTTCTTACTCGGGCTGCAGGCTGTGCGATTAATGATGCTGCCGATTCTGAGTTTGATAGTCATGTGAAAAGAACTATTTCGCGACCTGTTGCTAGTGGTGAACTAACCAGATTACAAGCCATTGTTGCAACTGGAGTTCTTAGTTTGATGGCATTTATTCTCGCTGCAATTTGTCTTCAAGGTAAGACTCTTCTTTGGTCTATTCCTGCGTTATTAATATTTATCACTTATCCCTTCTTTAAACGCTTTTTTCCTATTCCGCAGCTGTATCTTTCATTTGCTTTCAGTTTTGGTATTCCTATGGCTTTTATCGAGTCTGGGATGGGGCTAACTTTAGCCACACTAATGATTTTTGTCGCTAATTGCTTTTGGGTTCTTGCTTATGATACCATTTATGCATTGGTAGATCTTGATGATGATCTACAAATTGGGATTAAAACTTCTGCTATTACCTTTGGTAAGTATGTAATTCTGGCAATTATGCTTTGTTACTTTGGGTTTTATGTTTTGCTTTTACTTTTGGCGATGAAATTTGACTATGGATTTTGCTACCTATTTTCAACTTTACTCGTTCTAATAATGATAGCCTATGTTTATCGCGAAATAAAAGGATTCGATCGACAAAGGTGTTTTAAGGCTTTTCTTTTTAATAATTACATCGGGATGGTAGTTTTTATCGGAATCTTTCTTGAGTATTTGAGCTTCAAATGATATTGAATGTAACAGCAGACACGTCTTTTCTTAAGCAATTACCAAATGCGCCGGGGGTCTACCGTTTTTTTGCTAGCGATGGTACTTTGCTATATGTCGGTAAGGCAACGAGTCTTTTTAAGCGGGTGCGTTCTTATTTTAGGCGGGATAATAGCATTTCGCCACGAATAAGCTTAATGATTGCAAAAATTGCCAGTATTGAAGTTACGGTTACCGAGAATGAAGCCTCCGCATTGATCCTTGAGAATAATTTGATAAAAAATGCGCGACCAAAATATAACATAGTCTTTCGTGATGATAAGAGCTACCCTTATATTCGCGTTTCACAACATCAATTTCCGTTGATTGAATATACGCGGCATAAGCCGGATAAATTGGCTAGTTATTTTGGTCCGTATCCTAATTCTTATGCGGCTAAGGAAGCACTTGAACTGCTACAGCGATTGTTCAAACTAAGGACTTGTGCTGATCCGGTGTTTGCCAATCGTTCGCGTCCATGCATGCTTTACCAGATTGAGCGCTGCTCCGCGCCATGTGTTGGTAAAATTTCAGAAAATGAGTATTCACGGCTGATAAAAAATGCAGTAACATTTTTGTCTGGGAACTATACGGAACTTGTTAACAAAATGAGTTCGGAAATGTACTTGGCTGCTGAATTACTAAACTTTGAAGAGGCTTCTGGTTTACGCGATAAAATTGCTGCGATAAAGCAGGTTCAGGATCGGCAAATTATTAGTAGTAGCTCAGAAGCTGTTAACGGAGATTTGGTTTCATTTGTCGAACATGGTGGTGTAGTTTTTATTTATCTGATAATGCTTCGTAATGGAATTTATATTGGTGACAAGCATTTTGAAATAAAGGTGATTGACGAAATAAATACGGTTGAAGCATTTTTTGAGGAATACTATGCGTTAAGGCAGGATACAACAACCGTATATTGTGATTTTAGTATTGATGAGAGATTTATCAAATTTATGCTTGAAGCCAAAAATATAAAAATTCAGGAAGTGAAAGCCAATAAACGGATAAATGAATTATTTAAAATGGCGCAGACGAATTTGCAGATCATCATTGAAAACCATGGTAAAGATAATCAGTATGGAAAAGGTGTTGCTAGATTATCACAGTTACTTGGGCGAGATATTAATCGGATTGAGTGTTATGATACTAGTCATCACCATGGTAGTAGTGCAGTTACCTCTATGGTTGTTTATGAAGGTGGATTAATAAACAACAATTTATATCGTAAATTTAATCTGCCAGCAACTATTAATGGCAATGATCTTCTGGCTTTGTCCACTGTTTTAAATCGCCGTTTGGTAAATAAAACTCTTCCAACCCCTGAGGTGATTTTGGTTGACGGTGGTAAAACTCAGCTGGAGGAAACGAAAAACATACTTGAGCAACTAGGCTTTCATGATAAAATAAAAGCTATTGCCATTTATAAGGGTGAAAATCGGCGACCGGAGCTTGATAGAGTAATAATTAATACGAACCTAGAGCTAAATTACCACGATGAACCCCAATTATTTAAATTGCTGCAAACATTAAGGGATGAAGCCCATCGTTTTGCAATCACAGGTCATCGTAAAAAGCAGGTTAATAAAATGAAGCATTCACGGTTGGAGGATATACCTGGGATAGGTGTGCAAAAGCGAAAAGCATTGATGGCATTTTTTGGTAGTAGCCAATTGGTGGCTGCTGCTACAGTTGAGGATTTATGTCAGGTAACGGGTATTGGACCGGAACTGGCAGTGCAGATCTACTCATATTTCCATTAACAATAACCAAAAATAAAGTTGAGTTGCTTAAGTATATGGCAAATAAAATTCCGTTACCTACCATTCTTACTTGGCTTAGGATTGCATTAGTGCCATTCTTTGTTGGGGTATATTACTTTCCAGATTATTTGATTAGTATGCCACTTAAAAATATGTTGGCGACGGTTATTTTCTTATTTGCTGCAATTACTGATTATTTTGATGGTTACCTTGCGCGCCGGATGAATTTGGAAACTAGGTTTGGAGCATTTCTTGATCCCGTTGCGGATAAAGCATTGGTTGCAGCGAGTCTAGTTGTGCTGGTGAATTTAGGGCGTACTTTTGTTTTTGCTGCGATCATCATAATCGTACGTGAAATTGCAATATCTGCTCTGCGTGAATGGATGGCGCAAATTGGTGAAATAAAGAGTACTGCTGTTGCGTATATAGGTAAAATTAAAACTACGTTTCAGATGACAGCGATCTCATTGCTTTTACTCGACTGGCATAGCAATATACTGGGTAATCTGTGTATGTTAGTGGCGGTTATTTTAACTGTAGTATCAATGTTTTACTATCTTGAACAGGCGAAGAAGCATATTACTGAAGAAAGAAATTCATAATGTCAAATAAAGAGAATCTTGAAGTCAATAACCAATCCAAAGCTGGAGCAACCCCCAGAAAAAAAATGATGTTGGATGAATTTGATGGTGAGAGTTTAAGCGGTGATGAGCTGGAGCGTGGGAAAAGTCGTAAAAGTCGTGGACCGCGTAAACCGGGTAAAGAAGACGGACAAGATGTAAGTAAATTAATGCGTCTGGTTAGCGTTGGGATAGAAAATCTTAGCCCAGAGGAACAAAAAAAGCTTGAAGAGCAGAAAAGTAAACTTCATTATCTACTTGGTAAGGGTAAAGAGCGTGGTTATGTAACCAATGCTGAAATAAATGATCATTTACCGGACCATGTGACCGATCCCGAAGTTATTGAACAGATCATAATGATGATTGAGACAATTGGGATCAAAGTCTTTGAATATGAACCAAGTCAGGAAGAGCTTTTAATTTCGGGAACTTCATCTGCGACGGTAAATGATGATGAGTTTGCAGTTGAAGAAGCAGAAAAAATTCTGACTAGTACCACCTCCTCAAATGAGTTTGGACGTACGACAGATCCGGTACGGATGTATATGCGTGAAATTGGTACCTATGACTTGCTTGATAAGACAGATGAAGCGGAAATTGCCCGTAAGCTTGAATCAAGTATTCAGTTAATGATTTCTGCAATTGCGGATTGTCCAAAGATTGTTAATTATATTTCTACAGCTTATCAGGACGTACTGGCTGGTAAGATTAAACTTGAAAATTTTGTTGATGAAATAATTACTGCTGAAGAAGTAGTTGTGACGGAGGCAGAAAATCTTGAAACCGCTACAGGTGGTTTTGAGGAAGATGAAGAGGGGCTTTCAGGGATTGAACTTGAAAAGCTGCGGCTTGCAACGGAAGAGTTTTTTAAAGAATTTGATGTTTTAGTTGCAAAACAAAACAAGATTATTGATAAGTATACTGCGGAATCTCCTGAATATCAGGCAATTCTTGCTGAGTTGACCGAAAAGCTTAGCCAAATCAGATTTACCAATCGCCAAATTGAGGTTTTTTGTGATATCTTGCGTGAAGCACATAAGGAAATTAAGCGATATGAGAGTGAAATTTTTCATCTGGCTTGTGAAGTAATTAAAGTTCCTGAAGACAAATTCCGTAAAGAGTTTATCGGTAATGAGGTTAATTGGGTTGATACTCATATTGCAAATAAAAAATATGCTGATTTATTTGAAAGCATGAAATTTGACATAAAAGAGCGTCAAGATAAAATCAAAGCCGTTGCCAGTGATTTGAAAATTAATGTTTCGGTCATTAAAAATCTTTACAAGCAATTAATGCGTGCTGAGAAAGAGCAAAAAAAAGCCAGAACGGATATGGTTGAGTCAAACCTGCGCCTAGTAATTTCAATTGCTAAAAAATATACTAACCGTGGGTTGCATTTCCTTGATCTGATTCAGGAAGGTAATATTGGTCTTATTAAAGCAATTGATAAATTCCAGTATCGAAAAGGATTTAAATTTTCCACTTATGCTACTTGGTGGATTCGCCAGGCGATCACGCGCGCAATTGCGGATCAGGGGCGCACAATCCGGATTCCGGTACACATGATTGAGACTATTAATAAGATGAGTAAGGAGCATCGTAAGTTATTGCAGGAGAAGTCAGGAGAGCCACTGACTAAGGAGCTTGCCGAGCGGATGGATATTAGTGAAGAGAAAGTCCGTAAAATCTATCAGGTAGCTTATGATTCAATTTCAATGGATGCACCAATTGGTGATGAGGATGATGCTAGTTATGGCGACTTTATTGAAGATAAATCGACCGTAATTCCATCAGATCACGGAGTTGATTATAGTTTAAAACGTACAGTGCGTGAAGTTCTTGATACTTTATCCCCGCGTGAGGCTAAAGTACTTTGTATGCGTTTTGGGATTGATACCGTTACAGATCATACTCTTGAGGAAGTTGGTCGTCAGTTTGATGTTACTCGTGAGCGGATTCGCCAGATTGAAGCTAAGGCAATCAGAAAATTGCGGCAGCCGAACCGTGCTGAGAAATTACGCAGTTTCCTAGATAGTTTCAGTGAAGTTGAAAACTTTGATGAAGAAGGTCTAGGTGAAGAGTTTGATGATTATTTAGATGAAGAATAAATCAAGCCTCTTATAAAAAATTGCCAAACAAATGTTTGGCAATTTTTTTATGCTTTTATTCACGCTGTAATCGACTATTTGTTAGAATAGCTGATTAATTTACCCGGATTTTATGGAGTTATGTATGCAGCTAAATGTGATCGGTGAACCATTGGAGCCTTGTTGCCTTGACCCGGTAACCGGATGGATGCGCAATGGTTTTTGTGATATGTATGAAGATGATGTTGGTATGCATCATGTATGTGTGCAAGTGTCGGCTGAATTTCTTGAGTTTAGTAAAGAAAATGGTAATGATTTAACTACTGCCAATGAGCATTTTCCTGGGTTAAAGCCTGGGGATAAATGGTGTTTATGTACTGCGCGCTGGATGCAGGCATTCAATCAAGATATGGCACCAAAAATATTTATCAAATCAACCAGTATCGAAGTATTAAATTATATTCCTCTACCAATACTTCAACAAATGGCATGTGATGTTTAAGTTAAAAGCAAACTTTGCTTTATTGGGTGAAGGATTTTATTCATTTGTTTCTCCACTGCCACTAGATAATAGTAGATTGGTTCATTTAAATTATCCACTTATTGATAAACTTGGACTTAATGAGGTGGATAATAAGGAATGGGATACAATTTTATCTGCCAAGCACATTTTCCCTGATTATCAGCCTTTAGCTAGTGT
Organism: Aquella oligotrophica; assembly: GCF_002892535.1. Classification (NCBI taxonomy): domain Bacteria; kingdom Pseudomonadati; phylum Pseudomonadota; class Betaproteobacteria; order Neisseriales; family Neisseriaceae; genus Aquella; species Aquella oligotrophica. The sequence goes on from NZ_CP024847.1 coordinate 656,099, forward strand.
TTATGCTGGACATCAATTTGGTGTGCCGGTACCAAGATTAGGTGATGGTCGAGCGATGTTAATATTTGAACACGAGGATGATGAGGGTAGTATTTGGGAGCTTCAATTAAAAGGAGCGGGGTTAACACCTTATTCGCGAATGGGCGATGGTCGTGCTGTCTTGCGTTCGACAGTTCGTGAATATGTTGCTTCAATAGCAATGGCAGCTTTAAATATTCCAACTACCTTAGCGCTTGGGATGTGTGACTCAGATACGAAGGTTTATCGTGAGGAAGTTGAGACTGGCGCGGTTATTTTACGGGTTTCACCTAGCTTTATCCGTTTTGGTCATTTTGAATATTTTGCTAAACAAAAGAGACTTCAGGAGTTACAACAATTAATTGATTTTACAATTTCCAATTATTATCCAGAGATTGAGCTAGATTCTCCTGATTACATACTAAAATTTCTTGACGCGGTAGTGAAGAAAACTGCACAGATGATTGCTAGTTGGCAAGCAGTTGGTTTTGTTCATGGGGTAATGAATACAGATAATATGTCGATCTTAGGATTGACTATTGATTATGGACCCTATGCGTTTATGGATAAATTTATTCCTAGTCAGATATACAATCACTCCGATAGTGAGGGGCGTTATACCTATGCTAATCAGGTTTATATTGGCTGGTGGAATTTGTATCGTCTGGCTGAGTCGTTAGTCTTAATTTATCCGGATGCTGATCAACTTGAAAAATGCTTAGAAACATATGCAGACTATTATAATACCCGATATACGGAATTAATTGGTAAAAAGCTTGGCTTTGAGGTATTTGAACCGACTGATTTTGTTTTGGGTGAAAAATTACTTAAATTAATGCAGCAGTATCAGATGGATTGGACGTATAGTTGGCGTCAGCTTAGCTATGGTGAGTCTGGATATCATCGGTTAAAAAAGCTATATAATTTTGGCGACGATTTTTCTAACTGGTATTTTGAATGGCAACAGGCATTGCTAAATAATAAGATAGATTTAGATGGAGCGCTTAAACTGATGCAGGAAAGTAATCCAGCAATTGTGCCGAGAAATCATCTATTGCAGGAAGTAATAACTAAAGCGCAAAGTGGTAGTTATGAAGAGCTAGCACAGTTAATTGAGGTGTTAAATGATCCATATCAGGAAATTGAAAAATACCAAGACTATTATAAGCTGCCCCAGCATGGGCAGAGCATATTCATTTGAGTTGTTCATCATAAATTGAAAATCATTTTTGCGAGGATAAAATGTACAAAGAAGCAGGACTAACACCCTTTGAACGTTCCATTTTGGTTGATAAGTCAACCGAGCATCCTTTTACTGGCGAATATACAGATAACAAAGTTGATGGCACGTATTTGTGCCGAATGTGTGGACAGGCTTTATTTCGTGCGACAAATAAATTCCATTCAAGCTGTGGCTGGCCAAGCTTTGATAAGGAAATCGTTGGTGCTGTTAAAATGCTTCCCGATAGTGATGGGCGGAGAACTGAAATTATTTGTAATCATTGCGGTGGACATTTAGGGCATGTTTTTCATGGAGAAGGGTTTACTTCCTTAAATACTAGACATTGTGTAAATTCAGCATCACTAGATTTTGTTGCGGATACTGAAGTAACAAAAACCGATGAAGTTATTTTTGCAGCTGGCTGTTTTTGGGGCGTAGAATACTATTTGCAAAAATTACCTGGAGTTTTACTGACTGAAGTTGGTTATTGTGGTGGACATAAAGATAATCCTACTTATCAAGAAGTATGTACTAAAACAACTGGACATCTTGAGGTAGTAAGAGTGATTTACGATAGTAGCAAACTTGATTTGGATCGCCTGATTAAGTATTTCTTTGAAATCCATGATCCAACCCAAACTGATGGACAGGGGCCAGATATTGGAAACCAATATTTAAGCGCAATTTTCTATTATAATCAACGGCAGAAAGAAATTGCAGAAGGTATAATTAAGATACTTCAGGAAAAAGGCTATCAGATTGCTACAGCGTTAAGACCTGTTGAACCTTTCTGGATCGGCGAAGAATATCACCGTGATTATTATAATCATAAAGGGTCTTTGCCTTACTGTCATGGTTATACTAAACGCTTTTAATAAGATATTTATTATAACTGCTCGGACTATATCGCAATAATTACTATTTATTTGGATAATACAATAGGAGAATATTTTGAATAATCAGCAAAAAGATATTTATACGCTACCTTCTAGGGTACTTTTGGGAGTAGGTATTTGCGATTTATTGCGGGGTATTGCACATACGTTTTTATTAAACTACTCAGCAAGTCATGTGGCTAAGTTTGATTTGGCAACGGTACCGATGGATCAAATCTTTATGCTTGGTGTTTTTGGGATGTCAAATTTTGTTACTGGCTTTATTAATATCTTGGTTGCAATTAAGGCTCGTGAGATCTCTCCACAAGTGTTATTATTAATTCCGCTGGCTTATCTGATTGGACTAGTTGGGGTTCGATTAAATGGTATTCATGCAGATGCTACTTTTAATGGCCGTTATATGATGTTTGTCTATTTTGCCATTTGTGGGCTAACTTATTTGATATTTTTGATTCAAAAACGAAAGATTAAGGTGTAACGTTTATAAGATAAGCCGCTAATTTATTTAACGCTTGGAGGCACGCGGGATGGAAAAATTATTTACGCTAGATATTGATATCAATGACGAAGATATTATTGATTTTGGCTTTCATGCAAAACACCTTGAACCAGAAAATCTGATAATCGATTGGGAAGAGATTGATGAGACTTTGGGCAAAGATGGTTGTGCACTAAAATTTATGCCAGAGGAAAAACGGGCAAATAAAGAAATCGTATTGTCAGCAGTTAATCAGCGTGGGATTGCCATTTATTATGCAGCGGAAGCATTGAAGTCTGATATGGACATTGCTGAGGTTGCAATATTACAGGATCCATTAGCATGGAATTTTATCAGTGATGGTTTAAAAGCCAATCGTGATTTTATTTTACGTATGGTGGGTAAGGAAGTAACTAGCCTATATTTTGCTGATGATAAATTTAAGCGGGATAAAGAAATTGTCCTTGCTGCGATAACTCATGATCCATATGCGTTAGCATATGCTGATATTAGCTTACGCTCAGATCGAGATATTGTTGCTGAAGCATATCGTTTACGGGCAAGCTCATTGCAGTTTGCGAGTAAAAATTTACGTTCAGATAGTGATTTCATGCGTCCTTTAATCATGAACTATCCTTATGCTTTTGAATTTGCATCAGAAGGATTAAAGTCTAACCGTGATTTTGTTAAAAATATTGTTTCTACTGCCGGTCGTGCATTAGAATATGTAGATGAGCATCTTAAATCAGACCCAGAAATAGTAGGGCTAGCCATAAAAAGTCACCGTTGGGCGCTTGAATATGCAAATAATGATCTTAGGGATAATAAGGAATTCATCCTGCCATTACTGGCTATTGGTGGACAAGTACTTCGTTATGTAAGTGATAGACTAAGATCTGATCAAGAAGTTGTTGCTGAAGCTATCAAGTATCACCCGTGGGCACTTGAATATGCAAATGAAGACATAAAAAATAACTTCGCGTAAAACCGCAGTCTGCACCATAGAAACATGAGGAAGAATAGTTGTTGGTTTGATGCAGACTTTTGGTTTAATAAAGAATATCCAAGTATATATTTTATTATTTAATTGCCAAAATAGCTACTAATATTTTTGTATAACAGTTATACAAAAATCCACTTTTAAATTGGCAGTAGCCTACTTTTGCTGCCACCCATTATGGATTTTTTCAAGATTTTGCTTATATTGGTTAATGATCTCTGTAATCGTTGGCCGCTCACATTCTGCATCTGTTTGTCCCTGATATTTACAAATAACCCAATAATGATACTGTCCAAACCCTATTGGACGTAAACCAGTCTCTAGAAATACCGACATTAAACAGGTAATTGTTATAGCGAGGAATAGTCCAGTTAAATAATTTACACAACCTTTATTTTTCGGTATTGAATAATTAGCTGATGAATCAAGCAGAAACCTTGCTATTACAATATAGATTGTTAATAGATTAAACATTACAAATGCCCAGCCATACATATGGACGCCAAAAATTGTTGAGCCAATTTGTGGCATACCTGGTGGGATTTCTACCAGAATATGGAGTAAAGAAACATAGCTACCAAGAATACTACTGATGAAACACAATAAGTAGCCGCATTTTAAGTTATTCGATCTAATGTTGATTAGTAGTCCAGAGCCAAATAATAAAAATCCAATGCGTTGCAAATTACATAAGGCGCATGGCAGTATAGTGTCAATAAATAGCTGATAATATAATGCAGTTAGCAATATTCCAGAGACTACTACTAATGCAATAAGATTTAGTTTTCTAAGCTGTTGGAAATTCATACTCTTTACCACGAATAGGTTTTTAAATCTGAAATATGAAAATTTGCATAGTGAATGATCCAGATACCATAAATGATGACTGAGATAATCACCAAACTATATTTTAACCTAGGATTTTTTATAAAAACAATCCCAAAGGCTGAGATGCAAACAGCAAAGAAGGGGATGATTCCTGCAAACAAAATTTTTCCTTTGGTTTGGATTATATATAGTATGAATTTTATCACACTAAAAATTTACTATATAAACCAGTTGAGTCATTATTTAATCAATATAAATAAGGGAAGTAAATTATCGGATGTTAACTACTTGTTCAACGGTAAGTTAGCAATTTACTCATCTGATTACCCACAAATTTGCTGCCTTGGGCTCGCAGATTATTCCGTGCGGATAAATGTTAGCTTCTTTTTTAATCTTTATTGTTATTTGGATTGACTCTTGAAATATTGGTGAAATATCTCTACGAGGTAGTTCGATTTCAAATATTATTCCAGTCTGACGATTCTTGAAAACTATTTTATGAATATTTGAAAGTAATGACTCTTTTTGACTATTATTAATTGAGTAAACCAAAGGTGATTCAATTCGAGTAGCTTTTATTTTTGCATCGGATAATGATGTCCCTTCTAGTATCATTGGCTTTAGCCAGATACTATCGCCTGAGATGGGAGTTACAGTGAGACTAATGCTTGCTTCTGGGCTTGGTCTCCACTCCTCTTCACCGTACCAAGAGCGAAAAACAATTGCGTCTGGGGTTGAAGTGAAATTTGGTTCTATACTAATATTTACTTCATTCTTGAAGCCTAGAATAAATTTTTCAGTTTCTATTTTATAGTTTCCAGCAGCGTTAAAGAGGATTATTTCATTATTCATTCTCGTATAGCTTTCTTAATTTAGTCTTATCTAATGATATTTAGCTCTATGGTTAGTCGAATACTATATTTTAAAGATTTTGTGTGAAGAAATGATTCTACCATCTAAAATAAACTTATCTTCAAATAAGAGCTCATCTTTAGTTATAATTAGCTACTACAAGTAATCTAATAGTTGTGTGTGGAAATTTATCAGGATAATACAATGAGCTTTAAATGTAAATGTGGAAGTAATAAAGATTATCAGGTTTGTTGCGGTATTTATATTAATGATAATAAGCTACCAGATACACCAGAACAATTGATGCGCTCTCGTTATACGGCATATACGATGGCTAATATTGATTATATTGTTAAAACTATGCAAGGTAAACCACTAGTTGCTTATGATCAGAAAGAATCTACACTATGGGCACAGAGCGTAATTTGGCAAAAGCTTGAAGTTTTAAATAGCTCAATGAATAATGATCAGGGGGTAGTTGAATTTAAAGCATATTATAATGATGCTAATCGCAATGTTATCTTACATGAGATTAGCCAATTTAGGCGTAAGGATGGGCGATGGTATTATATTGATGGTGAAATAATTGGCTAAAATAATCGTCGAACTATGGTGATCATTAAGTATGAAAGAAATCTATCTTAATAATTCCGATTCAGAAATAACTTTAATATTTTTGCATGGCTGGTGCCTAAGTCCGGAATCATTTCGTGAGCAAATTAATTATTTTCGTCGTAATTATTCGATCTTAGCCCCTGATTATTCTGAGCTGGTTGGCGATATGTCAGTTAGTCAGGATAGACTGCTATTAGAAATAGTTGAGAGAATAAGTAAACGTATTAGCCAATTAAATCTTTCTAAAGTTATTTTTATCGGTCATAGTATGGGTGGGATAATAGCATTACAGCTTGCTGCACGATTTATTAAGGTTACATTTGCGTCTATTATTATTGATACAACGATGCCTTCTTCCATTAAGCAACAGAAAGTTTTTCGTGATTTTCTCGCGTCATTATCCACGGGTAATCAAGAAGAGCAGATAAGAGGCTTTATTAGTAGAAGAATGTATAATCTTCAATTGGATGATAGGGATCGTGTAAATTTGATTATAAAGGAGATGGTAGATAAATGGAGTAAGTTTCCTGAGCGCTTTAACCAACTACTTTATCAGGCGGTATTATTTGACTCTGAAGCTGCATTACGTATTTTAAAAATGCCATTAATGTACTTAGGTGGAACTCCACCGTGTGGCGACATCGAGAAGCTACAGCAAATTAAGCGTGATATAATAATTAAAAGTCTGCCTTGTGGTCATTTTATTATGAATAATCTGCCACAAGATTTGAATCTTACTGTCGAGAAGTTTATCTTTAACATAATTTAAATATCCCCTCCAGCTCATCAGTCAATAATCTGCTTATACTCAAAACGATTGAAATTCCTAGCTCGTTATTTGGCTTCTCACTTACTATTTATAAGCTGCGTCGCTCACGCCTACTAGGCTTCTTCAGTCTGGCTGAGTATATATTGCGATAGTAATTGCTAGTAGGTAATCGCAAAAAATTACTCTAAAATCATAACTAAACTTATCGTAATTACTAATCTGTTGTGCTATAATTCATTTTTACTTTTTTCGCATTTCTATATAAGGAATATCTCTAAATGAAAAAAATAGCCTTACTTATAGCCGCTATTACTGGCACAATATCATCCAGCTATGCCTGCACCACCATTTTAGTTGGTAAGAATGCCAGTAGCGATGGTTCAATTCTTATTGCGCGTAATGAAGATGGTGAAAGTGGTAATGCAGCTGTTCGGTTTATGTATCATCCTCCGCGTAAAACAGGCTATTTATACAAAAATGTAGAAGAGAATCAGTTTACTTACCAAATGCCAGATAATTTAATGGGTTATACGGGTAGCCCAGACTGGCAAACTAATAATAGTACCTTTGAAGAGGCTGGATTTAATGATCTTGGTGTAGGTATTTCAGCAACTGAAACTATTTTTAGCAATCCACAAACGCTCAAAGTTGATCCTTATGTTGAAAGTACTGGAATTGTAGAAGAAGCAATCCCAACTATCCTTTTGCCACAGATGAAATCGGCGCGTGAAGGTGTGTTAATGCTAGGGCAGCTTATTGAGTCATATGGGTCAGGAGAAGGATTTGGGATAGCGTTCGTTGATAAAGATGAAGCTTGGTATCTTGAAAATGCTGGCGGTCACCAATGGTTGGCGGTTCGCTTACCTGAAGATGGCTACTTCGTATCGGCTAATCAGTCACGATTAGGAACCGTTGATTTATCTGATACTCAAAATTATTTATCATCACCAAATTTGATTAGTTTTGCGGAACAAAACGGCTTATATAATCCGAAAAAAGATGGGGCATTTAATTTCCATAAAGTTTATGGACAAAACAATGACAATGATAAAGAGTATAACTACCCGCGTGTGAAATATTTACAAAATTCATTTACCAAATCAACTTTAAATTACCCAGTAAAAGATGGTGATTTCCCAGTGTTTTTGAAACCAGATCATAAATTATCGGTTGCAGATGTTGAAAGTGCGTTATCAAGCTACTATCAGGGAACTGAACAAGATCCATATACTTCACAGAACCCTAAAGCTACTAAACGCCCAATTTCGGTTTACCGGACTCAACAATCACATGTATTACAGGTTCGTGATAATTTGCCAATGCCAATAGCTAATGTTGAATATTTGAATCTGGGAATGACGGCAACAGGCATTTATGTTCCATTCTACCAGGGTGCAACAATTCCAGAGGAATATAAAATCGCTACCGATAAAGCAGATAATATCTCTGCTTATTGGAAATTCCGCCGCCTGCAAATGCTAGTGATGCAGAATTTCCCACGTTATGCACCTACAGTTCAGCAAAGTTATACTTTATTAAGTCAGCAAATAGCGGATAATCAGAAGCAATTTGAGGCTGAGTATGTGAAACTTTATGCTAAACACCCGAAAAAAGCGCAAAAGTTGCTGGATGACTTCACCAAAAATACTCTCGATGCCGTATATGATGTAACGGATCAGTTAACCAATCAAATTTTGACTGACCAGTCAACCAATGTTGGTAAACTCTATGAGTTTCATGGTGCATAAATTTTAAATACCAGACTATGTCTGGTATTTGTTTAACTAGTTACCTTTAGAAAGAAAATATTATGTCTTCGGAAATGCGTTCCATAACTGCCAAATATATTTTTGATGGTGTGAATTTATTAACTAATAAAATTGTACTTCTTGCAGATAATCAGATCGTTGATGTTATTGATTCTGACAAACTTTATGATAAAAGCCAGCTCGAGGATTTTGGGAATAGTGTGATTAGTCCCGGTATGCTTGACTTACAGCTAAATGGTTGTGGTGGTGTACTTTTTAACGCAGATATCAGTATGGAAACACTAGAAACAATGCATCAGACTAATCTAAAGTTTGGGACAACCGGATTTTTGCCAACCTTAATAACAGCTGATTTTAATGATTCAATTACGGCTTTGGAAGTAGTCAAAGAATGGTTTAAGCAATACGGTAATACTCGTGGCGTTCTTGGCATCCATCTGGAAGGACCTTTCTTATCTAAAGAGAAGCGGGGGATACACCCAGAAGAGTTTATCATTAAGCCAACTGACGAGATGCTTGCTAAAATAGTTCCATATGCTAAATTATTTCCAATTAAAATGACGATGGCAGCTGAAAATGTCAAACCTGAGCAGATTGAATTTTTAGCAAAACATGGTATCATTGTCTCAATCGGACATTCAAATGCTAGTTATGAGGTTGCTGAAAATGCATTTAAACATGGCGCCAAGACTGTTACTCATATGTTTAATGCCATGAGTGGTATGACAGGGCGTAACCCCGGTCTAATCGGTGCTGTTTTAGCTAATCCGGTCTATCTAGGGCTCATAGTTGATATGCTTCATGTAGATAAGGCAAATGTAAGATTAATGACTAATCTTAAGCCAACTAGTGTTTATCTGGTTACCGATGCCGTTACGCCTACTGGTACAGATATGACAGAATTTGATTTTGCTGGAAAACACTTATATGTTCGTGATGGTAAATGTGTTGATGATGCTGGGACTTTGGGTGGGGCATATCTGACAATGAATGAGGCTATTGAAAACTGTGTTGAGAAATGTGGGCTGAGTCTTGAACAGTCATTGACTATGGCGACACTGATTCCTGCACAATTAATTGGGGTTGATGACCAGATTGGTCGGATTGCTGAGGGCTATCGCGCCGATTTGATAGCTATTGATCTGGATTCATATTCTTGCCAGCTGATCTAATGTATAGTCTTCATTCTTAACTCTAGATAATTCGCATATACTAGCAAGTTAATGACATTAGTATATGCGCGATTTAAAAACCTACTTTATCCCATCTGGGCAGAAACTTTTAGTCCATCAAATAATCTTTTTCTTCTTATATATTGTTAGAGCTTCTCAATATATACTTTTTATAATGTTATAGTTTAGCTACTTTCAGTTGTGCTATTTCACTTCTTTCGTAAGTAATTATTTTGCTTGTTACTTAGAAATAAAGAGCTAATTATTCCACTTATACAAAAATGAATAATTATTATACAAAAATGTCTATTTCCAGTTGGTATCTTAATTTGTTAGAATCTGGGCATGAATGATTACAATGTTAAAATAATCATGAAAAATGGTTCTAGAGGGAAAATAGGCATGAAAACAAATCAAATGAAAAAAGTAAGTGCAGCATTGGTTGTGGCAGGGAGTCTGGCACTCAGTGGTTGTAATGGTGGTACTAGTAGTGGTGGTCAAAATTTAACCGGAGCCCCAATTAGTGCTAATGCAGCAAAAACGATATTTTCTGCTAATAGTTGTTTGACTGGAAAAGTAAATTTCTCTGGTTCTGCTCTTTGGTATGTGGGTGGCAGTATTGATATTACTAATACTTGTGCTACAGACATAGACTTAAAAGCAAATACTATCAGTTTTACGGCCCAAGATAGTAAAGGTAATAGAGTTAGTGTCGGTACACTAAATAATTGGTGGATGAATGGTACTGGTTATAAAGTAGTTTTCGCAGCTGGTAATGGTAATCAGCAAGTCGGTACATTTAGTGCGGATAATGGTAATGCTGTAATCAAGTCAAATCAAACAATATCATTCACTGGTGGTTTAAATTTAAATGGTAGTACCTTTGATAATGCAGTAGCGCAAAGTACATTTACAGTGAATGGTTCTACACCTGCACCTACACCAACGCCTACACCAGTTCCTACTCCTACGCCAGTTCCTACTCCTACGCCAAGTCCTACTCCGATTCCAACCCCAACCCCATCTCCGTCAGTTGATTGTAATGGTGTAGCTACGTGGAGTGCGGATACAACTTATGCTAATTCAGGGACACCAGTAGTGTATCAGGATATTAAATATAGTAATGGTTGGTGGACAAAAGGCGATAATCCTGCCCAAAATAGTGGAGCAGCAGGTTCAGGTAAAGTATGGACAATTCTTGGTAACTGTGGTGGAGCGCCAACACCTACACCTACTCCAGCTCCAACAGGAAAGATGAATGTAGTGGTTGATACAACTGCCGCTGGTTGTAGTGGATCTGCATGCGGTACATTAACAGTAAATGTTACTAACTCTGCTGGTGCTAGTGTGACTAGCTTCACTGTTCCAGTAGCCTCATTGGGTGGAACTTATACTCAACCAGTAAATAATTTAACTGCAGGTAGCTATACAGTGGCTGGTTCAACAATCAATAATACAACTGTTAGTTACACTCCAGCAGCAACAGCAAATGTAGCTTCAGGAGCAACTGCGACAGTAACAGTGAAATATACCCAGACTACACCTGTTGCTACAGTTGGAACAGCTACAATTAGCCTAGCAAATAATGTGCCAAACTATACCGGGCAACTTCAGGTGCAGATTCTGAATGTTAAAAACTCAAATGAAGTAGTTGGGAATTATACAATTACTCAGGGTGGTTCATTTACTACGGCAGAATTACCTGTGAGTGATGCTACGCATGATTATAAAGTAAAATTATCAAGTGGTATTGCTGATCCATTGGCTGGTTTGTATTATGTTGAAAACGGTTTGCCAACATTGACAATAGCTAAGGGCAATGCGAATGCATTGGCAATTCCAATGGTTAAATCATCTGTGGCTCTGAGTGATGTAGTACTTGCCATTAGCGGGTTGACTACAAATGATAAAGCAGGGGTTTCTTTCAGTGATGCTGCGAACAAATATAGTTATGTAGGCTATTCTAATCAGGTAAATAGTAATAAGACTTATAAGGTTGAAAACAATCTGAATTTGGGAGTGTCTGTAAATGCAGCTGGTAACAATTATAAAGTTAATCCAATTGTTAAAACTCAAACAGTTACAAGTGCAGTAACTATTAATGCTGCGTTTGAGTCTAATGCGGTAGTTCCAACTTCTGCCAGCTATGATTATATGGCACCGTTCAAAGACTACAATAATAAGATTGTGCTGAGTGTTAATGGTATTGCTAGCTCAAAATCAGTAAGCTTTACTTCTAACTTCAAGCAAAAAGCTGGTTGGGGTACATGTTTTGGCTTGTCTGCGGACAATCTTGATTTTACTAGTACACAATCTGGTAGCAAATATGTGAATGTTATTACGGCTAAAGAAAAAACTAACTGGGATGGTAGCACTACTTCTCAATCACTTGATTTAACAAAATCTTGTGATGTTATGGGTACTGATTCAGGTGCTGAAGTTTTACCTGGTGTTATTGATCCAATCGTATATGATGTAACAGTTAATAATACTAAATTGGCAATGGCAAAACCATGTGCTGCAAATAATTGTAAAGACCCAGGTAATGGTTATGTAAATGCTGGTTACTATGCACAATGGGCAGTGTGGGGACGCAAATACAATCCATATAATATGCCATTTAATAACATCAACGATATTATCTATGCTTTTGTTGGCTTCAATCCAGCAACTGGCGATGTTAAAACTCTTGATGCATCAGCTGATAGCTGGGGTATGAGCGCTGTTAGTCGTGCTATGTTACAGTATCCATACATGAAAGCTCACTTATCATTTGGTGGCTGGACTAATAATGGTATCAATACTGCACCAATGTTTGAACAGTTAGCTTCATCTACAGCAAGTATGAATAATTTTGCTACTCAAGCGATTGCGTTAATGCGTAAAACAGGCTTTACTGGTCTAGATATTGACTGGGAATGGTGGTCTGATTACGGTAACAATGTTGCTCCAGCTAAGAAAATGCTTGCTTTCTATCAGATTTTAAGAACAGCTCTTGATACTGCTGGTCAACAAGATGGTAAGAAATATACATTAACGATTGCGGTTAATGGTGGTACTGATCGTACTTTGGCTCTTGAAGGTAAAAATGTAGATGGTACTAGCAATGGTAATCCAAATGCAGTAAGTAATTTCTGGGCACAAGTTGGTGGTTTGATGGATTATGTAAACGTAATGAATTATGATTATCATGGTTCATGGGATACTAATAGTCCAGCATATTTTCAAGCTAACTATGACTTCCAAAATGTTGGCAGCAATAAAGTTGGTAAAGATGAGGGGTGGTCAATCAAATCTTCAATGAATACTTATATCGCTCGTGGTGTTCCAGCTAAGAAATTGGTTGCAGGGATTCCTTTATATGCTCGCACTATGACAGTTGCTAGCGCTACTAATGGTGGTTTATTCCAATCGGTAACTGGTGCTGGTTTTGGTGATTATGAAAATGGAATTCTTGATTATAAATGTATCATTAATCCAGTAAATAATCCTGAAACTGGTTGTGGTAGCGATAAACCAATTGCGGGTGTTAAGAGTTTGACTTACTATAGTAGTACTTCAAATGTTGCAACTTTCAATCAATACGGTTTAGAAGCAATGCAGCCATGGGCATATAGTGCACAAACTAATAGCTTTATGACTTACGATGACCAGTGGTCAGCTGTGGCTAAAGCTAAAGCAGTTAAAGCAACTGGTCTTGGTGGAACAATGTACTGGGAGCTTGATGGTGATGCTCAGAATCCTCAGCAGTCTATTATTCAGGCAGTGAAAAATGAATATAACAATTAATAGTTAATATTCCCTCAAAGAAGGCAATCCATCGTGGTTGCCTTTTTTTATTTATTGCTCTTGAATTATTATAATTTGTTGCTATATCTAAGTAGTAGATTAAATATTATTTTTTAAGGTAAATTTGAATGAACCTGACACCTAGAGAGATTGTAGCGGAATTAGATAAGTATATCATTGGACAAAAAGATGCCAAGAAAGCAGTTGCTATTGCCTTAAGAAATCGCGTAAGACGCCAGAAAGTGGCAGAACCACTAAGGAGTGAGATAACGCCAAAAAATATATTAATGATAGGTCCAACAGGTGTTGGTAAGACTGAAATAGCTCGTCGCTTAGCTAAATTAGCTAATGCACCATTTATTAAAGTGGAAGCAACTAAGTTTACTGAAGTTGGTTATGTTGGAAAAGATGTTGATTCAATAATTCGTGATTTGGTAGAAGTTGCTATAAAAAATCAGCGTGAAGAAGAGCGTGCAAAAAACAGAGATAAAGCCAAATTAGCAGCTGAAAATCGAATCCTTGATGTATTACTTCCTCCCGCACGTGATACTTTTGGTGAAACTACATCTAATGAAGATGACGCGGTAGCTAAAGAAAATTCAACTCGGGAACGTTTTCGAGTAATGTTCCATGAGGGTAAACTAGATGATAAAGAAATTGAAATCGAAGTTATACAGCAGAAACCACGTGTTGAACTAATGGGACCTCCAGGAATGGAGGAATTAACCAGTCAGTTACAGGGAATGTTTGAAGGTGCTGGCGAAGGTAAAAAACGTAAGCGCAAGCTAAAAATAAAAGATGCTTATAAAGTGATTCTTGATGAAGAGGCTGGTAAACTGGTCAATGAAGATGAATTACGCCATGTTGCATTACAGAATGTTGAAGAGAATGGGATAGTTTTTCTGGATGAAATTGATAAAGTAGCGATCAAAAGTGGCGGGAATAGTGCCGATGTTTCTCGTTCCGGAGTTCAGCGTGATTTACTGCCATTAGTCGAAGGAACTACCGTTTCAACTAAATATGGAATGGTAAAAACGGAGCATATTCTTTTCATCGCATCAGGAGCCTTTCATGTCGCAAAGCCGTCTGATTTATTGCCAGAATTACAAGGTCGTTTTCCGATTCGAGTTGAATTGAAGTCATTAACGGAAGAAGATTTCAAGCGGATTTTAGTTGAAACTGATGCTAGTTTAACTCAGCAGTACAAGGCATTACTAGCAACAGAGGGAGTGGAGCTACAGTTTACTGATGATGGAATTGCGAAGATGGCAGAAATTGCATTTAATGTCAATGAGAAAACTGAAAATATTGGTGCACGACGCTTATATACAGTTGTCGAAAAATTACTTGAGGATCTTTTATTTGATTCCGGTAGCGAAAATTTGGTAGAGATTAATTCTGGTTATGTGTCTGAAAAGCTTGGTGAAATAGTTAAGTCTGAGGATCTATCTCATTATATTTTATAAAAAAATTTGAGTAATTAAAGACTTTGTTGTATAATACCACAAATTTTATTTTTAACCGTTTTTACTTTATTAATTTTAAGGATGTTTATGAAAAAGTTAGTGCAAATTTTATTGGTATCTTCAGCTTTGGTTTCAGTTGCTTATGCAGATACAGTTTACGTAGATGGTAAGCCGGTTGATCAGAAAGTTATCAATCAGGCAATGGATCAATTGAAAAAGAATCCGATGGCAGCTCAACAGTTAAATAATCCACAGTTTAAAAAAGAAATGTTACAGTCAATTGGTATGCAACAAGCGGTACTAGCAGAAGGTAATGCACAAGGATTGGATAAGAGTGCTGAATATCAAGCTAAATTAAATGAAGTTAAGCCAATGATTTATGCACAGATTATGCAAGAAAAAGCTAATGCTAAACCAATTACCGATGCTGATATTAAAGCTAAATATGATCAAATGAAAGCAGATGCGGCTAAGCAGCAGCAATATGATGTTTCGCATATCCTAGTAAAAGATCAAAAAACGGCTAATGATATCGAAGCTCAATTGAAAAAAGGTGCTAACTTTGCTGATTTAGCTAAAAAATACTCTACTGATCCTGGTTCAAAAGCTAATGGTGGTGAGCTTGGCTGGTCTGATGGTTCTAATTATGTTCCTGAATTTACAGCAGCTATCAAAACTCTTAAAAAAGGTCAATATACTACTACTCCAGTTAAGACTCAGTTTGGTTACCATATCATTAAACTTAATGATACTAAATCTGGTGGTGCTAATTTCCCTGCTTATGACAAGATCAAAGATCAAATCAAACAGCAAATTCAAATGGAAAGAACAAAAGCTTTCTTTGATGGTTTAAAAGCTAAACATAAAGTAGAAGTTAAATAATTTTAGCAAAAAAGTTAATAGTGTTACTTAATGTTGCAGTAAAAATTAAAACAGAAGTTTTATTTTATTCAATTAGGTGATCTATAAGAAATAGCTAAAAGGCTCATGTTAAAATAAGGGTATGTGTTTATACATACCCTTATTTTTTTGGCCATAACTAAATGAATCAAAGTAAATTTCAGTCTGGGTTTTCTCTTTACGAGTTAATTGCTGTTCTTACTATAATTGGAATTGCATTAGCAATGTCGCTGCCACAAATGTACAAACAGGTGATGCGCCGGAATAATGAAGCCACCTATCTTCAGCTAAAGGCAATTTTAAAGTATGCGCAGGCGGAAGCATTCCGGCGTGGTACACCTATAACTGTATGTGCTGCAAGTTTTTTTACCAACTCTTCTGGAAACCATACCTATCTTGGAAATAATACCTGTAATAGCCAAAACTGGAATGAAGGAGTATTGGTATTGAGAGATTTGAATCAAAATGGAAGCTATAATACCGGGGAGAGAGTACGGGCATACCGTTTTGATGCTGATGTTACCATTTCTGCAATTAATTCAGCTAGTGCTGTAGTTAGTTCTTTTATAATAGCTTCAAATGGGCAGCTTACATCTGCAAACATGCCATTTAGCTTTACATTTAGTCAGTCTAAATATGGTATGTCATATACCAGAAAAATTTGTATAAATGGTTATGGAAATGTATGTATCAAAAATGAAGATGATACTAGTGCTTGCACTTCGACAGGAGACGCAACATGCAACTAAACTCGAGAAACAAAGGGTTTTCAATTCTAGAAGTGATGATTGCTGTAGCTGTAATTGGTGCACTAGGAGCCGGGATTTATCGTCTGCAATTAGCCGATCTTTCCGCGACGCAGCAAATTACGGTTAAACAGTTAATGATGCAATCGGCTACCAGTCTTGCAAGTCAAATTTACACTAATCTCAATTATTGTGCAACAAATAATACCATGAGGTTAAGTGGCTGTACTGCAACTAGCGGCGCGAATAACTATACCGAGACGGTCTATACGGATAATAATAGTATCGGAGTTGATTGTAGTGCCAACTCCTGTTCTGACAGTCAATTTGCCCAGTTTTTGCTTTACCAATGGAAGTCAGGGTTTGGAAGTATGCCTGTCTCAAACGTAAAGGGAATTGTTTGTCGGGATACTAGCATGACAATACCTACTACAGGGAATAATGGCGGCTGCAACGGTAGTGGTGGGCTTGTAATTAAGATGGTATGGCAATCTCACATAGAAGCGGCTGAGTCAGCTGCAATTGGTGATAATAATTTCATTCTTTTACCATTGGCAAACAGATGAAACACTATATTCGCGGATTTAATCTAATTGAGCTTCTAGTTGCAATTGCAATTAGCGCTTCAATTATTTCTGCTATCGTTTTTTCGTATAGTAACCTCTTTAGCGGTTATCTATTTAATAATACCAAAATTGATGCGCAGCAGTCATTGAAGCTTGCTATGTCAATGATTCGGCATGATATACAGAATGCGGGAGTTTTTGGTAGCTTTAGTCTTCACAATATGTCTGCTACAAGTATGTATAATTCAATAGGTACAAGTTGTGGGAACGAATGGTGTACCCTAGATACCGCGGGAGTAGGGGTAGTGGGAATTAGTTCTGCACCATCTGGTTCTGGAATAAGCGGTTTGACATCTGAGATCTTGAGGGTACAATATGGGACAAATAAGGTAAATTATCTGACAGCTATTGAATCCATGGTATGTGCAAGTAATAATTGTATTAACCGGATGCAATTTAATAATAATGGAAGCATTGATTTAACTGCCAGTTCATATATTTTGGCTTCTGCAAATCATTTATATTCTCTCAATGGGATTGGAGTGCCAACGGCTGATGGAACTAGTGTAGTATTTAGCAATCTGGTTGGTGCCAATTATTTTATCCAGATTGAATCACAAAGTAGTGGAATAATCTATGATCCTGATCAATATACTATGCAGTTAATGAATCTTAATACAAAATACTACTATGTAGCAACAGTTAATGGACAGAGTGGGCTTTATGTTGTTGCTTTTAACGGAGTGTCATTGAGTTCGCCTGCACTCATATCAACAGCGATAAGTAGTCTTAGTCTGAGGTATATTATTTATACCACTAGTAGTCCTAATTTTAATAACTCTTCGGTAAATGATAGTTATACCATTTGTACAACTTCTGAAATGAATAATTCAGTAAATAGTCGCTGTTTTAATCGCTGGGGGCGTGTTCTGTCTGTTATCATAACTTTAACTAGTTCAGTTACTAATGGTGCTAATACCACTACCCAAGCTATTTCTGATAATATTGGGTGGTTGAGATGAAATTAGCTATTTTCAGGCAATCAGGATCAGCATTAGCGATGACTCTTTTGGGCTTATCCCTAATGGCGGTCGTTATTTTGACTTTAAATAAGCTGGTACTATCATATCATAATTCTGCTACAAATATTGGTGACTATGATTTAGCCCAAAATGCTGCTAAAATGGCGTTGATAAATGCAGAGCAAACTGTTTATAATTTTGATAATACTAATGGAATGGAAACACTAAGCATTGCTGCCAGAGTAGCCAAGGTTGAATCAGTTGGTGTTAGCAATTGCAGCAATGGCTGGTGTTACTCCACATTAACTAGCTGGAAGCCATGGCTAGAATCTGCAAATTCAAGTTCCAGACCTTGTAATAGCTATGACATTAGTATTAATGGTAGTGCTAATGCGCTGCCTTGGATTGATCACAGCTCAGGTTTTGCTTTAGCTTTTAATACTGGTATCGGTGGCTTGTGCGCGCAGCCAAGATACTTTATGGAACTTGTCAATCCTGCATTTATCGGTCGTCAAACTGGTGCAAACACTGGAGTTCTCACACAGTTAAATGGCAAAACAATTCAGCTTTATCACAATGGTAATGGAGCGAGGACAGCAAGGTTATATCGGATTACTGTCAGAGCGTTTGGGCGCAATGGGAATACTCGCGTTACTCTTCAGGAATATGTGGCAATAGTCAGAAATACAAATTTGCGTGGAGATGGGGCTGATACGGTTAGCCACCATATTATTCCAGTTTCGATTCGTTGGCTATATGATGATTGATGGAGGCGAGAGTGAAAAAAGGAATGTCTTTAATCGAACTAATGATTGCAGTTGCAATACTTGGTATTTTAGCAAAGTTTGGTGTAAGCTTATATTTTGATCAAATCAAACGCTCTAATAAAACTACTGCAATTCAGGTACTACATCAAAATGTAAATAGGATGGAGAATTTTTATAGCCAGAATGGGCGGTATTTGGAAAGTGGTAATACTTGGCCAGGGAGTATCATTACCAGTGTTGTTGGAGTATATGGTGCACCCGTTTATTCGGTGACTTTTTATCCATCCTCGGCAACTTCAGCAAATACGCAAGCATACTGTCTGGTTGCAACCCCTGTGGGGAATCAAATGCATTCAGACTATATTACTATTTATATTGACAGATATGGAAATATTAGTACTGCTGCTCCAGGAAACTGCTCAATAAGTAATACGCAAAACTCTTTATGTCCTGCAGGGGGAACTTTTGTTCCCTGTTCTGGTAATTGTTCGAATGGGGTATTTTCAGCATGTTCTGGTAACTGTAATAATGTGACAATTTGTGCTGGGGGAACTGGTTGTAGTGGAAATTGCCGGAATAGTATTATACATGCTGGAGGTTGTAGTGGAAATTGCTGGGATAGTATAGTGTTTGGAGGTTGTAGTGGAAATTGTTTCGATAGTACTGTATACGGTGGTTGTAGTGGCAATTGTAAGGGTAGTACTTGTTGTGATACAAACGGGAATTGTAGCAGCTGTCCCAAAAAATAAGAATTCTTTTATAGCTTCGGGGTTTACTTTGATTCAGCTGATGATTACGATTGCTGTAATTGGAATCTTAGCTACAATTGCAATTCCTAGTTATCAGAATTATATTATTGCAAATAATATGCATTCAGCAGCTAAGACGGTACTGAAAGATGCTCAATATATGCAGAAGTGGTTTAATTTATGTGGTAGCTATGCAAGGGATACAACAAGTACGCAAACGCCACAGTGTTTTACTGGCGCTTCAAATGCTAGTAATGTTGCATGGCCTGTTTTGCCATATCAGATAGCACCAGAGTCAGGTACTCCTTTATATAGGATTGGGTTTACTTCCGCAACTCCAAATACGACAGACCCAGGTGATTTCAATGGGGTTAGGTTAATTGCAACGCCGATTTGTGGGACAGTTCAGGCTAATTCTGGTTGTGTGTGTGTGGATCAGGATTCAAATGTTACTGAGAATGCCAATGCAAGTTGTAGTAATGCTGGTGGATTATGCAGCTGTACCAATTGAAATGAGTTGCTAATTATGTGGTTAAAAAACAATAAGATACCTATGATCTTTGGATTTTCGCTTCTTGAGATAGTAATTGGGATTGCCATTGTTGCTACCTTAGCTTTGCTGGGTATTTCTATCTATCAAAGTTATAGTCAAAAATCTAATCGAGAGATTGCTAAAACCGTACTGAGGCAAGATGCAGCTAAAATGGAGCAACATTATAGCCAGTATGGTTCTTATCTAGATAATAGCAATACTTGGCCAGATAATTATATTGAAAGCTATATTAATGGGACTACCGGAGCAATTTATAGTGTCAGCTTTGTTCCGGCTGTGCCAACCTTAGCAAATCAGCAGGTCTTTAATATCTTAGCAAGCCCAGTTCAAGATTCAATTCAAAGTAGTGATCCTTCCGGTCGTTTATGTATAAATCAAACTGGAAATATTTTGGAAAATGCGACTGCGAATTGTGCCACTACGGGTAATAGCTGGAACTCTGATTTATGTGCTGGTAATATAACTACACCTCCAGCTGTCGCTACTTGCGCTTATGATGATAATTGTAGTAACAATACTATTTGTGGCAGCTGTTCAGCTGGCAATGGTTTTCCTGGCTCATGTAGTGGTAGTTATATAGGTGGGGCATGTAGTGGGGATTGTAGTGGGAGCTTCATTGTCGGTAACTGTGATGGAAATTGCTCAAATTCAACCGTTTGTGGTAGCTGTTCCGGTGACTGTAGTGGAGTGAACCAAAATGGCTGTTAGGTAGTTTAGCTGGTTTGTGTTAAAATTATTGCTTAAATTTTATAAAATAAGTATTTGGGATCAGGAATGCAAGAGTCATATAATCATAGTCAAATTGAAAAGAAATGCCAAACAAAATGGCGTGAAAGCAAAGTTTTTGAAGTAAAAGAATCGGCAGATAAGCCAAAAATGTATTGTATGCCTATGCTCCCTTACCCATCAGGCAAGTTGCATATGGGGCATGTGCGGAATTATACGATTACTGATGTACTCGCTCGTTTTTACAAACTAAAAGGTTATAATGTTCTGCATACCATTGGTTGGGATGCATTTGGTTTGCCTGCTGAAAATGCGGCAATGAAATCTAAAGTTGCGCCAGCAGTATGGACATATCAAAATATTGAGAATATGAAAGCCCAGCTTGAGAATATGGGGCTTAGCTTTGATTGGTCACGTGAAATAGCTACTTGTAAACCAGATTATTATCATTGGCAGCAATGGTTATTTGTGCAACTTTATAAAAGTGGCATTATTTATCGTAAGAATGGGATTGTTAACTGGGATCCAGTGGATCAGACAGTATTAGCAAATGAGCAGGTAATTGATGGTAAGGGCTGGCGTAGTGGGGCTACGGTCGAGAAAAAAGAAATCCCAATGTATTATTTTGCAATTACCAAATATGCAGAAGAGTTATTGTCTGATTTAGATAAACTTGATGGCTGGCCGGAACAGGTGCGGCTAATGCAAAAAAACTGGATTGGTAAATCACGTGGGATGGAAGTAAGTTTTGCTGGCTGTGATGGTTATGATGGCTTAACTGTCTTTACTACTCGTCCCGATACTCTAATGGGAGTTACTTATGTCGCAATTTCGGCGGAACACCCATTAGCCGATGCCGCACTAAAATTGAAACCAGAATTGGCAGATTTTATTCATGAATGTAAAATGGGGGGGTATCCGAAGCCGAATTGGCTACCCAAGAGAAAAAAGGTGCTTTTAGTGGTTTATACGTAACTCATCCTTTGACTAACGAGAAGATTCCAGTTTGGATTGCCAATTATGTACTTATGAATTATGGAACTGGTGCGGTGATGGCAGTACCGAGCCACGATGAGCGCGACTTTGAATTTGCTAGCAAATATAATTTGGCTAAAAAGACTGTAATTAAGCCAGCTAAAGAAGATGATAGTTATCAGCCTGATATTACAGCCTATACTGAATCGGGTATTTTGATTAACTCAGGTAAATATGATGGGTTAAATTTTGATCAGGTATTTGCAGCTCTAGAAGAGGATCTGAAAGCCAAGAGTGCCGGGCAGGTTAAAGTAAATTATCGTTTACGTGATTGGGGTATTTCTCGTCAACGTTATTGGGGTTGTCCGATTCCGATTATTCATTGTGAACACTGTGGTGATGTTCCTGTTTCAGAAGAAAATCTACCAGTAATCTTGCCAGAAGATCTAATCCCAGATGGTAGTGGAAATCCACTTAATAAAGACAAACGTTTTACTGATACTAGCTGTCCAAAATGCGGTGCAGCTGCACGTCGTGAAACTGATACGATGGATACTTTCGTTGATTCTAGCTGGTATTTTCTACGTTATACCTGTCCAGATAGTGATAAGGCAATGCTTGATGAGCGAGTTAACTACTGGGCACCTGTTGATCAATACGTTGGTGGTATTGAACATGCAATTCTCCATTTATTATATGCGCGTTTCTTCTATAAAGCACTACGTGATCTGGGGTTAGTGGCTGGAGATGAACCATTTAAAAACCTGCTAACTCAGGGGATGGTCTTGGCAGAGACGTTCTATCGGCAAAATCCGAATGGTTCTAAAGATTGGTTTAGTCCGTTAGATGTTGAAGTTAGTAAAGATGGTAAGGGTAATGTTACCAGTGCCATCTATAAGGCTGATGGCAAAGAAGTTATTTATGGTGGCATTGAGAAAATGTCAAAATCCAAAAATAATGGGATTGATCCGGACGAAATCATAGCTAAATATGGTGCTGATACTGCTCGACTATTTGTTATGTTCGCATCTCCTCCTGAGCAGACACTTGATTGGTCCGATACTGGGATTGCAGGCTCGAATCGCTTTATCAGTAAAGTCTGGCGTATGGTTTATGAGCATGCAACTGCTGGAGTAGTTGTACGATATATCACTGGCGAGTTATCTACCGAACAGAAAAAATTACGTACTCAGCTTCATCAAACAATTCAGAAAATTAGTAATGATATTGAAGTTCGTAAGCAATTTAATACCGCAATTGCCGCCGTGATGGAACTACTTAACGCTTATGCTAAAACTGATTTGACTGATGTTGGTGGTAAGGCTTTGGCACAAGAGCTTCTTGAGACAGTGGTGATTATGCTATCCCCGATTACCCCACATGTTTGCGATGTGCTTTGGTCTTTATTGGTTCCAGAGTCTGAGTTACTTAATCAATCTTGGCCAATAGTTGATGCCGCTGCGCTTGAAGTTGATGAGGCTGAAGTAATTGTGCAGGTTAATGGTAAATTGCGTGGCAAAATCATGGTTGCTAAGTCATTATCCAAAGTAGAAATTGAGGAGTTAGCAAAACAGAATCCAAATGTACAGAAGTTTATTGATGGACAGGCAATAAAAAAAATGATAGTTGTTCCTGGTAAATTGATAAATATTGTAGTTTAAGCGAGCTAGCGCGAGCTGGAGTAAGTATTACCAAAAAAGTGGTAAGTAAAAATTTTGTATAAAAGGTATCTAAGATGAAGAATATAGGGTTAATTACATTGTTGCTGATAAGTGTAGGAATTATTGCAGGATGTAATAGTGGTGGCGGAGGGGTGGTGGTAGCTCAGGTGGCTATCAATATAGCAGTTATTCTATTTCATCCTCATGTTCGCAAACTGACAGCGGTATCGTTTATGAAAGCGTTACCTATAGTATTGCCACAGTTAGTCCAAGTGCATATTTTCAGCTAGGAACTACAGTTATGCCAACAGGCGTAATATCATATAATAGCCAAGGGAATTGTTCTGCTGCTCAGATATCAGGATCCCCGGTGTGTACTTATTCGTTTATATACGAATCAACTACTGCAATATCACCGATTCAATTGCAACTTAATGGTAGTCTTGGTATTCAAAATATCACAACATTTAATATTGGTGGTTCTTGTATTAAATAAAAGTAAGGCATAAGCCTTACTTTTTCTCTACTAATTTAGCTATAAGCTGTTTCTATTTTCTACGTTTTTTTCTTATATCTACCTCTATAAATTTTAGGGGGTACCTAATTAATTTTGATGAAATTCTATTGTTAATATATTGTTGTAGTTGAGTTAATGTGTGTCGTGTGGGGGATGTTTAATAATTAGGGTGTAGTCCGATTCTTTGTAATTTGTCTTATAATAATTAATGTGATTTAAAATATTTTATTTTATGAAAGATCTATAATTATGAAGTGTCAGAATCTCTTATTGCTTGCATTAGCAGGTTCATTATCATTGGTTGCATGTAACAATGGTAGTAGTCCATCGTCAACTCCAACTCCAGTGCCAACTCCTACGCCCACACCAGCCATTGCTATTTCTAATTATGAAGTTGAAAGCACCAAACTTTATCGTTGTCAGGAGTCAACCGTTGCTCGGACATATACATGTTACACTGGAACAAGTGGAACAGGTAAAGTTAGTCCGATTTCTTCTATACAACTTACCAACATTAGTTATGACTCCAATCCAGGATCAGGCATTTATATTCCAGCTACAGGGCAGGGGCAAAATGGGGTAACTATTATGGGCACTTGCAATCCACCTTCTATGGCAGCTAGTTGTCCTAGCTTAAGAATAATTGGTGATGATAGTAAAATAACCCCTGGCACTATTGCTTATGTTTATGCTTATACAGAAGCTACGCAGGTGAATCCGTCAATTCAAGAAGTGCTGATTACAATAAATTATGTTCAAGATCCAGGAGGCTGATTTTATATTTTTCTTAGAAAAGAACGAACCTTATTCAGAAGCTCATAATGTTTAGGGGCTTCTTTGTGATCAATAGCACTATTAAAGCCACGAATAAATTTAATAATTGCCCAAATATAGATTATCAAGATAAAATAATCGTGCTCAAAACCATAGTTGTTGAGAATTGGGTTTATTATCAGGTAGTCAATCAGGAATCCCACGCAATAGAGAATGTAATGGTAAGCAATCCAAGCTAAATGACTTTGCACATACGATTCATTTCCATCCGATTCATGATAGAAACTATCAATTCGATATATTACGACAACAGGAATGGCGGAAATCAGTAAAAATTTGAATGTGAGGTCTATAAATATTGAGGTATTAAATACACTGATCAATAGTATCCCAACAGTAGCGAATCCCATCACAAATGCGTAGCTGACAGCCAGTAGAAGCCTTTTTTCTTGATTAATCAAATTCATAATAGCTCCAGTTGTTAAAAGACATAACCCGCGTCAATCATTATGGCTGATGGTGTTGTTAAAACTCCGGAATTTCCATTGTTTGGTCCGCCACCATAGTTTATATATTCTGCTCGGATGAAAGTTCTGCTATCGGGAATATTTACTTTTACTCCCGCACCATATTCAAAATTTATAGATGAATTCATTGATGAATTGTAAAAGCTACTATTTAGGTTAGTTGATACAGCATCTACACCAAGGCGTACAAATACTCCAATTGGTGTGGCTGGTAATGTAAATCCAGGGGTAACGCTTAAATCATATATAATGCTTGATGGGGAACCTAGATTATTCCAATTACTACCCTCGGTAATATAATTATAGCCAAGTTCGGCATCAATCCAATCCGCAAATTGATAACCAAGCTGAATGCGTAAACCTAGACTTCCATCGCTAGTACTGCTATTTTGGTAATCAAGTTTTTGTACTCCATAGCCAAGACCACCACCAAGATAAAACCCCGAAACATCTGCAAAGCTTTGGTTAATTCCAATTGCAGCTAAAGCTAACATTAATTTTTTCATAGGTAAGAAAAATTTCTCAAATTTAATCATTTAATAATCACAAAAGATTATAATAATCAGGAGGCTAATACCCTAGATTCGGGTGTTGGATTTATCCCAATTATCAAATGGCTTTAGTATATAATATCTGTCTATATTGAACATTGACACTTATATCAAAATAAAGTTTATGTGTGAAGGAAATGCCAGTTAAAACTATAGGTAATGGCTTTAGTTCAATCACATAAGCTATAGAGTATAAGTACAACCATTAATTATACCACTAAAAAGGACAGATATGACTTGGGAACAAGATACAATACAGAAGGTGTTGCTAGAAACAATTAAGGAACAACGCCGGGCTAGACGTTGGAGGATATTCTTCCGATTATTAGTAATTTGCCTGATTGGCGGTGGAATTTATATGGCTAGTGGTGGGGAAGATGTAGCCAAAAAAGATGGACCGCAAGTTGCTGTTGTTGACTTTAAAGGCGTTATCGGTAGTGATAGTAAAAATTATGATACAGTCATAAAAGGTATAAATGCTGCACTTGAAGATAAAAAAACTGTTGCAGTTTTAATTCGTGCCAATTCTCCAGGTGGTTCTCCCGTATATTCAGATATGGTAAATAATGAAATTAGTCGTTTGCGTAAAAAATACCCTCAAAAACCGATTGAATTTGTTGTCGAAGAAGTTTGTGCTTCTGGTTGCTACTACGCCGCTGCAGCCGCAGATAAGATTTATGCTGCACCAGCTAGTATAGTAGGTTCGATTGGTGTTATTTATACTGGTTTTGGCGCTACTGAGGCAATTAAAAAACTGGGTATTGATAGCAGACTAATGATTTCAGGTAAAAACAAAGCGATGGGGTACCCATTTGTGCCAGAATCTAAAGAACAAATGGCTATGCAACAGCAAATGCTAGATGAGATTCATGAGCAATTTATTGTTGCAGTAAAGAATGGTCGTGGGAACAAGCTCAAAAATGACCCTGATTTATTTAGTGGTCGGTACTGGATCGGCGCAGATGCTATGAAGCTAGGGCTTATTGATGGTTACGGCACTGTTGCTAGTATTGCCCGAGATCAGTTTAAATCTGATAATATTGTAGACTTTACTCCGGATAATGACCCACTAGACAAAATTTCCAAGAAGTTTGGTGTCGAAATTGTTGATTCTGCAAAACAGGCTATTCTTGGTTCAGGAATGAATGGAAGTATAAATTAGACTGGTTAAAATGCCTGTGTTTAAATGGGCATTTTTTATTTAATTCATTTAAACAAGTAAATGAGTAATGGATCTGATTAATATTATTTTAAAAATATTTACCCCATTTAATGCTTTCTTTGTAATAATGGGGATTTATTTCATTACGATTTATTTTTACTTGCGCTGGTTAACCAAAAAATATTTAAACCCAGTTGATCGAACTCATGATCTTAATCTAAGTCGCCGGTGTTTACGAACAAATAACCAGCTTAGGCAGGAACTTGAACATCGCGAGACGGTTAATATTCTCGTTTTAACTGGTGGTGGTGTTCGGGGAATGATTCCCCTTCAAGTCTTGGAAAAGATAGAGCAGCTTAGTGGTAAAAAAACTGGAGAACTTTTTGATTTAATGTCAGGAGCATCGACTGGAGCCATAAATTGTGCCATTCTTGCCGTTCCGGGAATTGACCATCAATTTGAGTTTTGCACAACTGATATTTTAGCTAAATATGTTGAAAACTGTAGGAAAATGTTTTCTGCTCCTTGGTATCATAAGTTTCTTACTTTATTTGGTATGCTTGGACCACGTTATTTACCTGAAGGTAAGCTTGAGGTTCTTCGCGGTTTTTTTGGGACTTGTACTCTTGCTGATATTGAATCAAACCTTATAATTCCGGTATATGATGTAACTGAGAATACACTTAAGATTATCAGAAACTGGGAGTTGCCACAGGGTGGTCGTCATACTAACTATGTTCTCAAAGATCTGGTGCATGGAGCATCCAATCCTCCTATGCTATTTTCGCCACGCGCCTTTATTATTTCCGGTAAAAAACATGTTTTTATAGATCCTGGAGTGATTTTAAATAATCCTGCAACAATTGCCTTTATGAATGCTTGGTTTTTATTTCCCCGTAAGAAATTACGCTTAGTTTTAATCGGTAATGGAGGTTCAGATGCTGAGGTCTATAATCATGAGCATATGGCAGAATTTGGCGCTTATGGTCTATTTCAGTATTTATTAAATTCGCCAGTGGTTAATACCAAATTTTCTACTGATTTACTACATGAGTATATCCATGAAGCCCGCGAATATGGCATTGATATCGAATTTATACATATAAATTCGCCAGGCGGCAGAGAACTTGCTACAAGTGATACCTCCGATGAGAATATGGCGCGAATTAAACAGTTTGGTGAAAAAGTTATCAGCGAGAACTATGATAAGATTAAATATCTCGCCGATGTACTCAAGGTAAAAAATTAGTAATAATATTACATGAGAAAGTAAATAAGGAGCCTTGCAACACAGCTATTGCGAAATAGTACGGAGCAGTTAGATCAAAATTTATTTCAAAATATTAATCAGCCAGCGGCTAAATTCATGAAATATGCCTAGAGCCATAATAGATGCTAGATAAATACCAACAAACCATAATATCTGCTTTTTTAGTCCCGGATTAGTAACTGATTTTTTCATTGGTTTTACCTCCAAAGATTTTGTAGGCATATGCAGTATAAAATAGTAATACTGGGATAAGGATAGCAGCTCCTACGAGCATAAATAGTAACGCCCCGTCATCCGCCTTTGCTTGCATAAATGTAATCTGATTTGGTACCAGATAAGGTAAATTACTGGTTACAAGTGCCAGATATGCCAAGATAAAGATTATTATCAGACTAGCAAAAGGAAGATTTTCAAATCTATTTTTGATTGCAAGTGCATGGATAGCAAATAAGAACGCCATAATTATCAAAAATACTAAAATAAAAGCAGAGTGTTGCAAATCAAACCAGTAACGCATTTGTAGCCTACTTGATTGCGGTGAATAAACACCAACAATAATAACCGCAAGCATTAATAACCATTGTAGTTTAGCAGAAATTTTATAGAATTTTGTTTGTAGGCTTCCGCTAGTTTTTTTGATTAGCCTTGCCGAACCTAATAGTCCGTAAGCAATTATTAATGCAAGCGCACAAAATAAACCAAACCCACTAAACCATTGTTTACGAATAGCCTCACCAGTTGCTGGATTAAACTGAAATCCAGATACAAAGCTACCAATAACTAGACCTTGGGCAATAACTGCCATTAATGATCCGCCAAATAAACACCAATCCCATAAGCGTCTAGTTTCATGTGCCTTTAGTCTAAATTCAAAGGCTATTCCTCGTAGGAGTAAGCCAAAAATTAAAAGCATTAAAGGAATATACCAGATTGGAAATAAGGTACTAAATGCGAGTGGGAATGCTCCATACAGTGCTGCACCAGCAAAAACTAGCCAAGTTTCATTTCCATCCCAGACTGGTAATACTGTAGTTACCATTATGTCTCGTTCTGAATCTTCTTTGATAAGTGGGAAGAGTAGTCCAACACCAAGAGTGAAACCATCAAGAAGAATATACATGATTATTATAAAAGCAATTATTAATAGCCAAGTTAATGCGAGTTCCATTATTTATCTCCTTCTTGAGGTTGAGCACCGCGTAGAAAATAGAATGGTTCTACCGAGTCAAAATCTGCCGGACCTTTTTTGATGGTTTTATTTAAGAAATGAAAATAAAATACCCCAAAGATTATTCCATAAACAATTATGATTAAAGCCAAGGAAACTAATACATCATGCATTGAAACATTTGAAACAGCATCATTTACCCTAATTAAGCCATATACTGCCCAAGGTTGACGACCAACTTCTGCTGTAAACCAGCCAGTAATAATCGCAATAAATCCTGTTGGTGCCATGTATTTACTAGCTTGGAGCATGAGACGGGATTGGAATAACTTGCCACGCAATAATAACCATATAGCTACAATGGCATAAGTAAACATTAGTAAGCCAATTCCCACCATGATTCTAAATGCGTAAAAAACGATCCATGCTTCGGGCTGATCTTCTTGTGGTACCGATTTTAGCCCCTGTAATTCACCATCTAATTTATGGGTGTTGATAAGGGCTGCACCGTATGGAATACCAACCTCAAATAAATTACGCTGTTCTGCATTTGAAGGCCAAGCTACGATTAATAATGGAGCACCTTTTTGAGTATCCCAAATTCCCTCGATTGCCGCTGTTTTTATTGGCTGTGCTTCATGAACCTTAATTCCAGATTCATCGCCTATATATATCTGTATTGGGATAATGATCATCACTACAATTATTGCTGAACTTAAACATTTCTTGGCAAAATCAACAAACTGATTATTCAGAAGGTAATAAGCACTTACACTTATAATTACAAATGAAGTTGCTAGATAAGCCGCTAACATCATATGAATAAAGCGGGGTAGAGTATAAGGATTAAAAACTACGGCTAGCCAGTCAGTAGTTATAAATTTTCCATCAATAATTTGATAGCCAACTGGATGCTGCATCCATGAATTAGCAGACATAATCCAATAAGCTGAAATTGTGGTCCCGATTGTAACTAGAATGGTTGCTAAATAATGTAATTTGGGACCAACTTTATTCCAGCCAAATAACATAATACCAATAAAACCAGCTTCAATAAAAAATGCGCTTAAAACTTCATAGACAAAAAGCGGTCCTAAGACTGAACCAATTTGTTTGGTAAAGCCAGCCCAGTTCGTCCCTAGCTGAAATTCCATTACGATTCCCGAGACTACGCCCATCCCAAAGGTAAGTGCAAAGACTTTAGTCCAGAATCTAATTGCCTGATAGTAAAGTGGGTTTTTGGTATATAACCATAGTCCTTCCATTACTGTCAGGAACATGGCCAGTCCAATTGAAAATGCGGGGAATATGATGTGGAAGCTTACTGTAAAAGCAAACTGTATTCTTGATAGTTCTAGTGCCGTAAACATTCTTAATCTTCTTATAAATAAAGTTTCATTCGCTAATCGTAAAAAATTTTAGCTAATGTTTGCTAGTTTTACTTTATGCAGTTGCTGTGTAGAGAGTGCTATTCGATATTATGATTATCTAACTAATGTATGATTGTAAAACTAGCAATAATAACGCTAGCAATATTATACAACACCCTAGAAATGTTCTAGTCTTAAAGGTTTATCTTTCCCAAGAATCTAATCCTGCTTTTCCATGTATAGGGTTAATTCACCAACAGTAATGCCGTATTTTTTAAAATAATTACGATTAATTAGGTGTTTATCATCAATGAGGAACATCCAGTCATCAAAATCAAGCCGATAGGTGCTATCATCAACCTTGACATCCATAACGTATTTCCAGTTCATACTATTGCCAGCTATTTGGATATCTGCCTTACCAATTACATCAGCCGTAGTTGCCTCATATTGACTTTCTGAGATTTTACTAAATAGCCACTCTCTACTTTCGACTTTGCCATTGGTATAGACAATTTTCTCGTCAAAAACCCCCTTATCACCATTCCAAAATGCCCGTCCACTAAAGTTAAATCTTCTGGTTACATTCCCTGATTTATCCTGAACTATTCCATAACCTTTTATGTTTCCATTAAGATACGACTGTAAGTCAAGTTTTGGCGTGGTATCACGATAGTCATTAATATCCATTCCTGAGCAGCCAATAATGCCAATAGCAAGTATGGCTAAAATCAATTTACGCATTTATCTCTCCATTTTGTCATTAGATGCGAGTCCCAAAAGTTTGCTCCTTAGCTTCTTATCGCTAGAGTCAGGTCCAAGCCAGATACCAAAAAAATGTTTGGCAAAGTCTTTTCCTTCGATTACGCCAAGGAGCTTCCAGCTACTATCAAAAAATAGTGTTTGCTGTTTACTTGTGTAAATCCCAGTAAGAACACTTCCTTTACTTACATTTGGAATAATTTTATTTAATTCTTGTTGCCACTGGTTTAATTCAGTTTCGCTAACTTTATTTGATTGATGATTGATTTCTTCAATTGTTTTTTTAACGATCGCTTCACCCTTCAGATCTCTTTCGTATTTGAGTTGCAAGGCATAGGGTTGATTAAAGTCAAACTTACCTTCCGGTGCATAGGTTGTGGCAGTAAATATTTTCATGAATAGAAATTTATAATCACCACTACCAACTTCTTTTGGATTAGTTATAAAATTATCCAGATTTTCTGATACTGCAAAAATCTTATAGCTAGCAAAAAGAAGATAACTAATTATGAGGGTATATTTAGCTACTACTCGTAACATGACTAATTTCCATTTGAACTACATTAATTCTTTGTGAACTAAATCCAGCAATACAGGCACATAAATAAAACTCCCATAGCCGGGTAAAATTATCATTAAATCCGATATTTCTAACTTCATTAATCTTTGACTTAAATTTATCAAGCCAGATTTTTAGTGTCAAGGCATAGTCACTGCCAAAGCGGAATGTTTCATCACATTTAAGACCAACATTATGAAGTTCTTTGTGCAGTTTTTCTTCCGAAGGTAGCATTCCACCTGGGAAGATGTATGTGCGGATCATATCGGCATTTTTAGCGTATTGATCAAAAAACTTATCTTCTATGGTGATAGTCTGTAACAAAATTTTACCACCCGGTTTTAGCAGATTTTTTAGTTTTTTAAAATAAATTGGCCAATATTTTTTACCAACGGCTTCAAGCATTTCTATTGATACGATGTAATCATAATTTCCTTGTTGATAGCGATAATCTTCAAGTGCAATTTCAGCCTTGGTATTTTCAAGGCGTTTTTGTGCATAGTTTGCTTGTTCTTGAGATAATGTGATGCCTTTGATAGTATGATTTCTAGCAACTGCTCGTTCCGCAAATCCACCCCAGCCACACCCGACTTCAAGGATTTTGGCAGACGGTTCCTTAATTTTATCAAGTAAGCGATCATATTTTTGGTACTGAGCAGTTGTAATATCTTCCTGCTCTGATTTGAAGATCGCTGCCGAATATGTCATACTTGGATCAAGCCATAGTTGATAGAAATTATTGCCAAGATCATAATGTGCTTGGATATTTCGGCGACTTCCTTTTAACGTGTTAC
This sequence comes from Aquella oligotrophica, assembly GCF_002892535.1. Taxonomy (NCBI): domain Bacteria; kingdom Pseudomonadati; phylum Pseudomonadota; class Betaproteobacteria; order Neisseriales; family Neisseriaceae; genus Aquella; species Aquella oligotrophica. The sequence continues at coordinate 689,092 of NZ_CP024847.1, forward strand.
GCTTGGTAAGATAAAGTAATTTCGAAAGTAGCTTAAAAAATGAGTTACCGTAAGCGTAATTTTCAAAGAAGCTTTCATTTTGTAAACCAAAACTGATCAAGTTTAATAAATCAGTGGTTTCAAAATAACCATCCCGATAATCCGCCGCAAAGCCAACATCGCCTTTTATCACCAAATTAGCTACTACTCGCCAGTCATGAAGTACGATATCTGCCTTATAACCATCATTAGCCCCTTTTGCTGTTATAACATCACCTTCAGGGGTAGTAATTGTAATTTGCCCATGATGGATTTTATCCAATAACTTAACTAACCTAGTTCGAACAAGCCTATCAAACATACTTACCTTATTTAAATAGTTATTAGACCTTTTTCCTAACCTGCTTCTTTAACTCTTATCCGTTGTCATAAAGACTTTTACGATACTCATGTACTACGTGTGCATTCCGTTTCTCAAAGTCTTTATTCCTAGTCTAAGAGCTAAATAATGGGTTATGAAAGAGGTCTATTGTTTATTTCGGATGAGGAATAAATGGTATCTTTTTGATAAACCACAACCGAAAAGCTTCAAAATATATCCCTGCGATAATCTTATAAACGTTTAGCGGAGATCTGAAAACTCTTTTATAAAAATTATTTTCCTTAGCGTTAATAAGCTTTCCACTAAATCCGGCACTAAAAACTTTACGTTCGTTTTCAAAAGTATCAATCTTAAATGCTAATTTTTCTTCTGTAAAGTCAAAGCTCCAGTGGTATTCCTGATTCATGCCAAAAAACGGTGAGACATGAAATTTTTTCGTGCTAATTATCTGTTTCTGGCTTTTATCAAGTAGATAATAGTAACGCTCATTCCACGGCGTATTTGATACTTCTGCCAGAATATACTTACATTGCTTAATATCATTAACTACTAAGTATAAATTAAGTGGACTAAAATATAAACCTAGGTTACTTAATTGTCCAAGTAAATAAAATTTATCTCCGCTATCAAGAATTGCACCAAGCTCAGTTAGCTTTTTCTTCAGTTTATCAGAAATAGGGTAATTACCCTCATCGCGTAAATACTTTTCTGGTTTAAAACGATATAAAGCTGTTTTATTGGTATTTAAGATCCTTGAATTACCTGCTAAGTCTTCAAATCTATCAATGTCAATGAGCCACATATTTAGCTTATACTGAAACTCATGGATTCTAGGTTCAAATCGTTTATGCCAGACATTACCAATACAAAGCGAGTTAGCCAGCAAATTCTACTCCAAGCTTTTTACATACTTCAATAGCGCTTTTTACACCATCCTCATGAAAGCCATTTGCCCAATATGCACCGCAATAATGTACTTTATCTACCCCTGAGATTTTAGCCCAGTTTTTTTGGGCAATAACTGCTTCTTCTGTATATATCGGGTGCTCGTAATTGAATGTAGCGATAATTTTATCTTTTGCAATCATTTCTGTACTATTTAGGGTTACACAATAAATCTTGTCCGCTCGTAGCCCTTGTAGGATATTCATGTTATAGGTTAGCGTCGCTTGATTATCGCTTTGTCCTGTCATTAGATAATTCCAGCTTGCATGTGCCAGTTTTCTTTTCGGCAGTAATGATTCATCAGTATGTAAAACAACTTCATTTTTTGAATATTTGATAGCGCCTAGAACACTTACTTCTTCCTTCGTTGGGCTAGCTAAAATCTGTAAAGCCTGATTTGAATGACAAGCACAGATTACTTCGGCGAAAGATTTTTTTGTTCCATCGGCAAATACTATTTCTACATTATCTTCATTACGAATAATTTGTTTAACTTCGGCATTAAGGTGAATTTTATCGCTAAATCCGTTAGTTAGTTTGGGGATATAATTTTTCGAGCCACCGCAGATAGTGTACCATTGTGGGCGATTATTTACATCTAGTAAGCCATGGTTATTAAAAAACCTAGCAAAAAATGCAAATGGAAAATCAAGCATTTCTTTTATACCCATAGACCAGATAGCTGAACCCATCGGAAGAACATATCCTTCGACAAACCATTTGCCAAAATTATTCTTAGCAATAAACTCTTTTAGTGTTTCATTTTGAAAGCTGGTGGTTTTTTTTGCTAAACGATTAAATTTTAATATATCATAGATAAGCTTGATAAATTTGGGACTAAGTATATTTTTGCGATCGGCAAAAAGGCTATTTAGGTTATTGCCATTATATTCAAGCCCCCATTGATCATTTCTTACTGAAAAACTCATCTCGGTTGGACGATATTTAATTCCAAGCGTATCAAGAATTTTCTGAAAATTAGGGTAGGTTCTATCATTAAATACAATAAAACCAGTATCAATGGCTAGTTCACCAACATCAATAGTACTGGTATGTCCACCAATATAGTTATTCGCTTCAAAGATCTCAATATCGAAGTCTTTATGTAGAAGATAGCCACATGTTAAACCAGAAATACCGCTACCAATTATCGCTATTTTTTTCTTCATTATGCCTTATTTCTTAAACTTTTGCCCAATTTTACGCCATAGCTTTCTTGGGAATAGACTTAATAGTTTCATTGGAATTGTTAGCCGTAAAGGGAAATGAATTTCAATTTTCTTAGCTGCGATACCTCTAACTATAATTTTTGCTGCTTCATGTGCTTCAAGAACAAATGGCATTGGAAAATCATTTTTATCGGTTAATGGGGTTTTTACAAATCCCGGATTTATTATACTAACGGTGATATTTTCATCAATAAGATCAATAGCCAAGGCTTCTAAAAGATAATTGGCGGCAACTTTACTCGCGCCATAAGCTTCAGCGCGGCTTAATGGTAAATAAGCAGCCATACTCGCTACACCAGCTAAATGAGGTTGTCTTGACTTCCTAAGAAGTGGTAAAACACCTTCAATACTATTGGCAAGAGTAATGACATTTGCATCAAATACACGTTTTATCAGCTGCGCATCAAAGTCCTTACAATCTATATATTCGCAGTTCCCGGCATTTAAAATTGCTAGATCAATATGTCCATGCTTTGCTTCAATAGCTTTAAATATTTCTCTAGTAGCTTCAAGATTCGATAAGTCAACTTGTCTGGTTTCAATCCCAATATTTTCAAGGTTTTTTAATGCTTCTTGATTTCTACCCAGTGCAATGACTTCGTGGTTACCTTGTTTGTAGATTTTTGCCAATTCATGACCTATTCCTGATGTAGCTCCGGTAATTAGAATCTTCATTATTGTCCCAGTCTTTTTTTAATCTGTCTTATTATAGCTCCCAAATATGGAAGTTGCTCATAAAGCATTTCACCCAAATCAAAATAATCGCGGTGATAGACAATTTTTTCATCAAATATGATTTTACTTATCCCGCTAACGATAACAACTTTGCCTTTATTGAGTTTTGGGTGGGTTAGGTGCATATTCCATTCAAGGAATGCTGTTTTATCTGCAACCGTGGTTGAGTTAAAGATGAATTTGCAGCTACCAATATTTGAGTAAAGGTTGCTGAAATAGTTGGTGAGGTTATTTATTCCGTAAATACGGTGTGCCGGATCTTCAAATGATGCATTATCAGCATAGATTTCTTTTAGTAAATGAAGATTATTGGCATTAAGCTGATTAAATACATTCTGAAGCTTATCAATAACTGACATATCTTATCCCTTATCTAACTTGCTTTAATTCTAACGTTATTATATCATAAACATAGTTGACATTTCAACTATGTTTCTGCTGTCTTGACTTCCACATATTCCGGAATAGCTTGATCGCTTTATCGTGCTTCATTAGGACTTCATCTTCAAGCTTATAATTCCATGATGCTTGAGATTCAACGACTTTCTGATCTTGTTTAAGGATGATTTTATTACTTATATTCATTACAAAATCAATAATTGGCTTGATTGGTTTTGCAGTTAAAAAGCCCCTAAAGGTGAAAATATAAATAATACTTTGGTTTTGGCTAACTGGCACGAAGTAGGCGATAATTTTCATCTTATCGCTGATATTAAGTATCCATGAATTAGGGTAAACATAAATGGTAGAAGGAGAAGAATCACCATCTCGCTGATAAGTTATAATAGAACTGTCAGTTTGCTCAAACCTTGGGTTTTGTGGCATAACAAAATTGCGACCTATCGTTGTTTTGTGAACTTCTGCCAGATGCGTATAGTCAAGTTGATTTTCGATACAGCGAGTAATGTAGCTATCCCATTTTTTGCTAAAAAAGCTGTAGTTACCATTAAAGCTATTAAATACATTTTCTAGCGGACTAATATCATCTACGCCACTAGGATTACCAAACATTACCCAGATCATATCGAGAGTAACTCTACTTGGATATTTTTTTACCATTAGCTTAGGAATCGCTTTATTAAATTCAGGGGCGTGAGTGCAGCTACCATCTTTAGAAAATTCAAAGCCATGAAATGGACAGCGGATTTTATTGTCGCAAATTTTGCCTAGGCTTAGTTTGGCAGATCGATGCGGGCAGCGGTCTTCCATTACCACAACTTCGCTAGAATCTTTCCAAATAACTAGCGGAATTCCAAATCGGATACAAGCAAAGGGTTTGCTTTTTGGTAATTCACTAATATGTAAAATGGCGTACCAACCAGAAGGGAAGCCATCAAAGCCTGATAAAGTCACTGATTCACTCATTGCTATCGATTCTTTTGAGAGCTAAATTAGCGTTATTATACGTAAAAAGCTTCAACAAAGCATCTTATTATTAGACTTTTATCATATTAGCCATATTGGATGATAAATTATTCGCTGGTAATGATAGTCCAGTAAATTGGAGTTGGCGATGGGTAGGGGATAAACTATAATATCGCTACTGGAAAGAATCCTTGTTCTACCAGTTCCCTTCAAAATTGCCATTGGTTTTCCAGTGGCATTTTCTTTTCCTTGAGTTAAATGATAATCATTTCCGAGTATATATGTAAAACACGTGATAGGCGTTCCCAAAAATGGGAAAGCTATAATATAGTAGATAATTGTAGAATAAAGTATTAGACCTCTTTTCTAACCTGCTTCTTTAACTCTTATCCGTTGTCATAAAGACTTTTACGATACTCGTGTACTACGTGTACATTCCGTTTCTCAAAGGCTTTATTCCTAGTCTAAGAGCTAAATAATGGGTTATGAAAGAGGTCTATTGTTGTTTTCAACATCTTCCCTTTCTTACTTTGTCACATGGCAAAGTTTTCCTACCGTTGTTATCCACGGCAGTTTTTTTATTCCATTTTTAGATCATCATTTTCATGTAGTAGATTAAGTACCTAATAAAATAAGCTATTCTGGTATAATATATTATAGAAATATTACAATTCAATTTTGCAATGAAGAAAAGCGAAAATATTACATTTATTGATTTATTTGCCGGAGCTGGTGGACTTTCTGAAGGGTTCATTCAGGCTGGCTACACACCAATTGCTCATGTGGAAATAGATTCTGCAGCATGTAAGACATTAAAAACAAGATCGTGTTATTACTATTTGCGTGAAAACCACAGATATGATGTATATTTAGACTATCTTTCTGGAAAAATAACAAGAGATGAACTATATAACCATCTTCCAGAAAGCGAACATGCTAAGATAATTAATAGTGCAATCAGCACAGAAAATAATGAGCAGATTTTTAGCCAGATTAATAACAGTCTTAATGGTAGGGAAGTTGATTTAATTATTGGTGGTCCGCCGTGCCAAGCTTATTCAGTTGTTGGTCGCTCACGTTCGGCAGATGGCATGCAGAATGACGCTAGGAATTATATGTATCTCGAATATGTTAAATACCTAAATTATTACAGACCCAAGATGTTTGTATTTGAAAATGTACTTGGTTTGCAGTCAGCACAGAATGGTAAATACCTTACTGATATGCAACAGAAATTTCGAAAATCAGGGTATGAAATAGAAGTTTTTAGGTTGAATGCACGTGCTTTTGGTGTGTTGCAAAACCGCGTTCGGCTGATTATTGTTGGCTGTCATATAGATGTTGGGGCAAATATTCCTGATTTAAAACAAATTAATTTTATGACTGATAAAAAATTTCTTGTTGCTGATCTTTTTACTGATCTGCCAGCATTGCAGAATGGTGAGGGTAGTTTCAAGCGTTGTAATTATGCAAAAAACACAATAAATGAGTATTTGGTGGCTTCTGGAATACGCAGCCAAGAAGATGTATTGACTCAGCATGTTACTCGTCCACATAATGATCAGGATCTAGAAATCTACCGTATTGCTATAACCAAGTGGTTAAGTGGTCAGCAACGTCTTGATTATGCAGATTTACCAAAACATCTAAAAACTCATAAAAATGAAACCGCATTTACCGACCGCTTCAAGGTGGTAGGGGCAGATCTTAATGCCTCTCATACCATGGTAGCTCACATATCCAAGGATGGACACTACTATATTCATCCAGATCTTAAGCAGAATCGTTCAATTAGCATAAGGGAAGCAGCTCGGATACAGTCTTTTCCTGATAATTATTATTTTGAAGGTTATAAGAGTAACTTGGGTAGCCGGACTGCCGCATTTCGTCAGATTGGTAATGCGGTACCGCCTTTGATGGCAAAACAGATAGCTGCAAAAATGAAAGAAATGCTATGAATGGAATTATAAATTCAGATAAAGAAAGTGGAACAGTTTTTAAATTTAGACCATTAGCAAAACTTATTCATAGTATTGGAAGTGAGCTGATTGGTAATGCTGCAGCAGCTATTTTTGAACTTGTAAAAAATGGTTATGATGCTGATGCTAATGAGGTTAAAATTGTATTTGAATATAATGACAACGACTCTCTTAAGATTATAATTGAAGATGATGGACATGGTATGAGCTTTGATACCATCACTGGTAAATGGCTTGTACCTGCAACGGATGATAAGTTGGTTCGAAAAATAAGCCCAGATAAGCGGCGTATTATGCAAGGGAGAAAAGGGCTGGGAAGATTTGCAGCGGCATTTCTTGGACAGGAATTGCTTATTGAAAGTTGTACTGAAGCAGAGTACAGCTCTTTTTTCATTGAATGGGACAAATTTACTTCAGAGAAATTCCTTGATGAGGTTGATATTCTGATAGAGCGTAAGGAGTCAAATCGATCACCCGGTACAAGAATCGAGATCGTGGCAATGGAAGATAAATATAAAATTTGGCAGGACAAATCCACGATTGACAAGCTAACGTTTGAATTACAACGTCTAATTTCGCCATTTTCTGATATTGTACAAGGTGAAGGAAATAAAATTGATGAATTTAGCATTAATGTGAGTTTTATTAATTGCCCTGTTTCCGATTATTTTGGTAAGACGATTGAGATAAAGCCAAGTGAAATACTTTCTTACTATGATTATAGGATATTTGGAGTAATTGATAAAGATGGCACCGCAAGTCTAACTTATGAAAATGGTGTTGAGAGAATTACTCAAAGCGAAATAGTAACATTTAAATCTGATTTGCCAAAGTTAGATACTAATTGTGGAAAAATTTATCTGGATCTTAGAGTTTATGATCGTGATACAGAAGCGATTAACAATCTTATTGGTAAAGGATTGGTGAGTTCAGATGGTAGTCCTCTTGGTAAACGTGAGGCAAAAAAATTACTTGACCAAGTTTATGGTGTACACTTATATCGCAATAAATTCAGGATTAGTCCATATGGTGCTGATGGCAATGATTGGCTAGAACTTGATAAGGATAGAATTCAGAATTTTACGCTTCGAGTTAGTAATAATCAGATTGCTGGTTTTGTTACAATTGAAGGTGAGGAAGATTCTAACCTAATTGAAAAAAGTGCTCGGGATGGGCTGAAAGAAAATGAGTCATATGATGTATTGGTGAGTCAAATTAAGAAGGCTCTACATGAACTTGAGATTCGCCGGCTTGCCTATCGTCAAAAAACAAAAAGAGGAAGAAAATCTAAAATTGTAGAAGATGTTAGAGATCTTTTTAGTTTTAGGACTATAGCCGATAATATAGATAAAAAGCTAAAACAATTAAGTATTAATGACTCGGTTATAAAAGAAGTCCGGCAGATGATTGAACTTGAAGCAGTAAATAAAGGTCATCTGTTACAGGATATTGAACAGAAAATAGCTGTTTATCAAGGGCAGGCAACATTGGGTAAGATTACAACAGTTCTTTTGCATGAAGTTAGAAGACCAATACAAGTATTCAATCATGAAGCTAAAGTTATTGATTTCCAGTTAAAGAAATATGATGAAACAAAAAATTTTCAGCATATTGAAAGATTAAAAGAAAGCGGCAATAGGTTTAAAACTCAAACAAATTTTCTTTCCAAAGTTTTTAAAAGGTTTGATCCTTTTGCTTCAAATAAAAGGGGGCCAAAGAAGTTATTCCATGTCAGTAACGTATTTAATGAAATTTATGATTTTTTTGCTTCAATGTTTGAGCAAAATGAAATTGTTTATGAGTTTAACTGCCCGGAGGGGTTAAATATCTATGGATGGGAAATTGACTTATCCATATGTATGACAAATCTTATCGAAAATAGCATATATTGGCTTAATGGTACATTGAATAAAAAAATTTTTATAAATGTAATTGACGGTGATGATGGTCTGGAAATTCATTACCGCGATAATGGACCTGGAATTAAAGATAGTCTGATTGAGAGTTCTGTGATTTTTGAACCTGGATTTAGTACTAAATCAAATGGTATGGGGATTGGTCTTGCTCTAGCTGGCGAAGCTGTATCAAGATTTAACGGAGAGCTGAAGGTATTATCCTCTTCAGAGGGTGCTTATTTTTTATTGGAGGTAAAGAATGGAAATAGTTAGGGTACTTTTAGTGGATGATCAAAGAGAGTTGGCCAGTGAATATAAAGAAGCTGCTGAGATGTTTTGCGATGAGAATCAGCTTGATTGTCAATTAATGGTTACTCAAGAAGTAGATGTCGATTCTGCTATAAAGAGACTTTCTGATTTAAACGAAGTGTTTGACATTGCGATTATAGATCTCACTTTATCCAGAGGAGCGGATAGAGATACCAATAACGGGAATAAAGTAATTGAAATTCTACAAAAGCATACAAGACTGCCGATTATTGTTGCCACATCAACCCCGGGAGAAATTGACTCTAATTATACACAAAGTTGTTTTTTAAAAGTAATTACCAAGGATCAATTCGGGAATAATAATACTCATATCATCGAAACAATATTTAAAATCTATAATACGGGGATTACCAAGATATTAAATAAAAAAGGTAAAATTGAAGAGTGCCTTAATAATTTGTTTTGGAGCCATTTTTCGCGGGTTTTTGAATCTTGGATTGACTGCAAATATGAGCAGTCACCAGAGGAAAAGGAATCATCACTTCTAAGGAGCGTTTTTTTTCATATTAATGAGTATATAGATCAGTCAGTAAAAATATATAATCCCAACGAGTTTTACATCTATCCTCCTGTAAAAAAATACTTGTCTTCTGGAGATATTGTCAGCCATAGTAATTTTTTGTTTATAGTTATGACTCCTGCTTGTAGTATTGAGCCTCGAGAACAAGGTCAAATAAACGCAGAACATATAGTTTTTGCTGGAATTGATTTACTTAGTAAATTCGTTGACGTTTCTTCATTAAATTCTAAAACCGGATCAAATAATAAAAATAGAACAAAGTTGGAAAATTTTTTAAAAAACAAAAAGCAGGAATACTATTTTTTACCAAAATTTCATACAATTGAAGCTAGTTTAATAAATTTTGAAAAAATCTACCATTTATCAACTGAAAGTGTAAATAAATTGCTTGAGAATGGACGCTTGGTACGGGTAGCAACCATTTCAGCGCCTTTTATTAAAGATATTATTGAAAAATATTCAGCTTATTATTCAAGGCAGGGGGCACCTGATTTTGATACAGGTAAGTTATATATGCAACTAACATCACACTAATAAGATTATCGCATATATTAAATTTTTCACATAAAGTCATGATTTCGATATAACTACCAGCGGTAATTCAAAAGTTTTAACCACTAGTGGTCGATAAGCCGTTTCTCAAGTTACTAGTCTTTTTACCAAGTCATAGTTATAACTTTGAGATTTCAAATCTTGATGTAGCCGCATCAATGAGCTATGACTAATACAAAACATTCGGGGAGAGTCTGTCCAACACTCAAGTACTGATGTATTGAACTCCCAGTTCCACTCATAAACTTCAAAAAATTTACAGTTATGAAAGCACAGATACTGATCTATCTTTTATAAACTAAACATAAATATCCACAAAACCCTACCAATTGATTAAAATACTGGTTGATATTTCAACTTATTTGCTAATGCTTTCACTATTAATAGGATGATATGATGAATAATATTGCAGTTATTGGTAGTTCGGGTACGATTGGTGGTGCATTTATCAGAAAACTTAGTGAGCTTTGTCCGGAAGCGCAGATTTCTGGTTTTTCAAGGAATAAGCCAAGTTCTACTATCGCAAATGCAAAATTTTATGAGATTGACTATACTAATGAAGAGTCAATCGCCAATTCAGCAGAGATCGCAGCAGAAAATGCTCCGTTAGATTTAGTAATAGTGGCAACGGGTATCTTACATAATGAGGCATTTATGCCAGAAAAATCAATGAAAGAATTATCAATTGCCAAATTTCAAGAGATTATCTTAGCGAATACTATTTTTCCGGCATTGGTAGCTAAGCATTTTTTACCTAAGCTAGCCAAAGATCGGCGCGCGGTTTTTGCTGCACTATCTGCGCGAGTAGGGAGTATTAGCGATAATCAGCTTGGTGGCTGGTATAGTTATCGTACATCTAAAGCTGCACTAAATATGATAATCAAAAATCTATCAATTGAAATGAAAATGCGTTACAAACAAGCAATCATAGTTGGGCTTCATCCAGGAACTGTTGATAGTCGACTTTCAAAACCATTTCAGGCTAATGTCCCGGCTGGCAAGTTATTTACCGCTGATTATGCCGTAGCAAAAATGCTTGAAGTGATTAATACATTAACTCCTGAAAATAGCGGAAAATGCTATGCTTGGGATGGAGAGGAGATTTTAGCATGATATATAATGGTATCCATGTTAGTGAGATAATTGAAATGGCATGGAGTGATGAGGTATCTTTTGATAGCATTAAGTTAAATACATGCAAGTCGTAAAACTAGACGAGTAAATACTAAAAAACCGATTAAGAAACAGGAATTAGAACAAATGGAGTTGGAGTTATGACAAAATTAAAAGTTATTCACTGGTTTAGACAGGATTTACGCTTAAGTGATAATCCTGCATTATATGAAGCTGCGATTAATGGCGATATACTTCCGGTATATATACTTGATGATATTAATGCTAAGGAGTATAAAATGGGCGGTGCTAGCCGATTTTGGCTACATTATTCGCTAACTTCATTAAATCAAAGCCTTGGTGGCAAATTATCGATTTATTGTGGCGACCCTTCGCAGATTCTTCCAGATTTATGCTCTCGCCATAATATCAGTAAAGTATTTTGGAATCGTTGTTATGAGCCTTGGCGAATAGCCCGTGATAAGCAGATTAAGGAACATTTGAAATCACTAGGCGTAGATGTCGAAAGCCATAACGGATCATTACTCTGGGAGCCATGGACGATTAGCAAAAATGATGGCACACCATATAAGGTATTTACGCCATTTTATCGTAAAGGATGCCTAAGTGCTCCATACCCACGTAATCCACTCAGAGAACCTGATAATGTAAATTTTATCCGTGATGATACGGGCACTCTAGCGATTGATGATTTACAATTATTACCAACTATCGCTTGGGATAAAAAAATGCTTGGTTATTGGGGATTTGGTGAAGCGGCAGCCAAAGATTATCTTATTCGCTTTCTTGAGTCTGGTGTCATTGATTATAAGGAAGGGCGGAATTATCCAGCAAAGAAATTTGTATCTCGGCTTTCCCCATATCTTCATTTTGGTGAAATATCACCAAATCAGGCATGGTATGCGATTAAGCAACTAGGCGATAATATCAATACTGATCATTTCTGTAGTGAACTAGGCTGGCGTGAATTTTCTTATAGTCAGCTATATTATAACCCCGAGTTACCCAAAAAGAATCTGCAAGCTAAGTTTGATGCTTTTCCTTGGCAAGAAAATGATGAGAAGCTCCTAGCGTGGCAAAAAGGGTTAACCGGGATTCCGATGGTTGATGCAGGTATGCGTGAATTATGGGAAACTGGCTATATGCATAATCGGGTTAGAATGATTGTTGGTTCATTTTTGGTAAAAAACTTACTTCTGGATTGGCGACTCGGTGAACGCTGGTTTTGGGATTGTCTTTTAGATGCTGATCTAGCCAATAATAGCGCTAGCTGGCAATGGGTTGCTGGATGTGGAGCAGATGCTGCACCATACTTTAGGATTTTTAATCCGGTCACGCAAGGTGCAAAATTTGATCCAGATGGCGAATATATCCGTCATTATTTACCTGAACTTAAAAATTTACCAACTCGTTATTTATTTAGCCCATGGGAAGCCCCAGCGGCTATACTGGCTAATGCAGGAGTAGAGCTGGGTGTTAATTATCCTAATCCAATAGTTGATCTTTCGCTATCACGAGAAGAGGCGCTAGCAGCATTTGCTTCATTAAAGGGGTAATATGACTGCCTCTTTAAGGTTAATTCTTGGCGATCAATTAAGTCATTCTATTTCGAGTCTTTCTGATTGTGATAAAAGTAATGATATTATTTTTATGGCAGAAGTTTGGGAAGAAGCTAGTTATGTAAAGCATCATAAGAAAAAGATTGCTTTTTTATTTTCTGCGATGCGTCATTTTGCTATTGAATTAGAACAAAAAGGCTATAAGGTGATTTACACCAAGCTAGATGATCCTGATAATGCTGGCTCATTTACTGCAGAAGTTGCAAGGATGCTAAAAAATAATCCGCTAGATAAAATAGTCGTTACTTTTCCTGGCGAATATCGGGTACTTAAAGCTATCGAATCATGGCAAGCAACATTCAATCTTCCGGTTGAAATTCGTGAGGATAGTCGGTTTTTATCTAGTCCAACTAAATTTGCGAATTGGGCACGAGGTCGCACTCAGCTAAGGATGGAATATTTTTATCGTGAGTTACGCCAAGAATTTAAGATATTAATGGATGGCGACAAGCCTGCTGGTGGTGAATGGAATTACGATGCAAATAATCGTAAGCCAATAAAGTCACAAATGGTAATACCGGTTACTTATCAGAGTAAGTCTGATGCTATAACAGAGGAGGTATTATCCTTAGTAGAAAAGCGTTTTGCTAGCCATTTTGGTGATTTATATCCGTTTCATTATGGAGTAACTCGTATCGAAGCAATTGCAGCACTTGAGCTATTTATCGAAGAGCGCTTGTGCTTATTTGGCGACTATCAGGATGCGATGTTAGAGGAGAATGCTTGGTTATTTCATTCTCATTTGAGCCTTTATCTTAATTGTGGCTTACTTCTACCTATGGAATGTATAAAAAAGGCTGAAGAAGCTTACACCTCTGGTAAAGCTCCGCTTAATTCGGTGGAAGGTTTTATCCGTCAGATTATGGGCTGGCGCGAATATGTTCGTGGTGTTTATTGGCTTAAAATGCCGGATTATGCTGAGCGTAATTTTTTCTTGGCTAAAAATAAACTCCCTGATTTTTATTGGACTACTGATACTAAAATGAATTGTTTACGGCAGTGTATCACTGATACCAAGAATAATGCCTATGCTCATCATATTCAGCGCCTGATGGTTCTTGGGAACTTTGCTTTACTTGCCGGAATAGACCCTAAAGATGTCAATGAGTGGTTTTTGATTGTCTATGCCGATGCTTATGAGTGGGTAGAATTACCAAATGTTTCAGGAATGATACTATTTGCCGATGGTGGTTATCTGGCTAGTAAGCCTTATGCAGCAAGTGGTAGCTATATCAATAAAATGTCTAATTATTGCAAAAATTGTAGCTATGATGTTAAACAAAAAAATGGTAGTGACGCCTGTCCGTTTAATTATCTGTACTGGCATTTTCTTGCAAGAAACCGAGATAAGTTAGCTACTAATCCACGACTTGGTATGATCTACCGTACTTATGATCAGATGGATGCTGATAAAAAGGCGCAGATCGAAGAAGATAACCTCAAGTTTATTGCAAATATGTATGTAAATTCTTAGGTGTATTATCGATGAAGCAAGCTTATTTGTTTGAGGAGCTTAATGAAGAGCGGCTATCTGAGCCAGTAACCGATTTTCATTATTTTTCAGGACTGGCGTTTGATTTTATAGATGAATTATTGCTTGAAATTGATCGAGTCACTAAAGAGTCACCATTACGTCAAATGCAAACCCCAGGCGGCTATCAAATGTCCGTCGCTATGACTAACTGTGGCGAAGTGGGCTGGGTATCAGACAAATCTGGCTATAGATATTCAGCATTAGATCCATTAACTGGCTTAGCTTGGCCACAAATGCCACCGGTATTTAGACAATTGGCAAGTCTTGCTGCAACAAAAGCTGGTTACCCTTTATTTTCCCCTGATGCCTGTTTAATCAATCAATATTTACCGGGTGCTAAGATGTCGCTCCACCAAGATAAGGATGAGAATGATTTTAGTGCACCGATAGTTTCAGTTTCACTTGGACTTTCTGCGGTTTTCAAAATTGGTGACATGAAGAGAAGCGATAAGCTATTTAGTATTCCGCTTCATCATGGTGATGTAGTGGTTTGGGGTAAATCCTTACGGCTTGCCTATCATTCAATATCGCCGATAAAATCTGATAATCATCCATTATTAGGACAACAAAGAATAAATCTAACCTTTAGAAAAGCTTCATTTTAACTGTGTGCTTATTATAAAGCTAGTGGTTTACATACTTAAAACCACTAGCTTAAATTTTCTAGATTAATTCATCGGTTATGCATCCTTCACTAGCCGTTTTCACATTTTTGATAAATTTTGCTAATGTTCCACTTTTAACTCGATATTCAGGTGCAACCCATTGTTGTTTTCGTTTCTCAATTTCAGCATCTGAAATATTAACATTAATGCTATTTGTGTCTGCATCAATTGTAATTGAATCACCATCTTGAATAATAGCTAAATTTCCTCCAATCTGGGCTTCAGGAGTAATGTGTCCAACAATAAAGCCATGTGAGCCACCGGAGAATCTTCCATCTGTAATCAATGCTACATCTTTACCAAGTCCAGCTCCCATTATTGCAGAGGTAGGTTTTAACATTTCAGGCATTCCTGGTCCACCTTTTGGACCTTGATAACGGATTACTATTACATCACCTTTCTGAATCTGATTTTGTTTTAGAGCTTCAACCATCGCATCTTCATTATCAAAACATTTTGCATTACCTGTAAATCTTGTGCCTTCTTTTCCGGTTATTTTAGCAATTGCTCCTTCTGATGCGATATTGCCGTATAAAACCTGTATGTGTCCAGTCAATTTTATTGGTTCACTGAGGTTTCTGATAATATCCTGATCTTCGGGTAGGGAGTTAACTTTTTTTAAGTTCTCTTCAATGGTCTCGCCAGTTACCGTCAGACATTCACCGTGTAAAAGCCCATTTTTTAGCATAAATTTCATAACTGATGGGATTCCACCGATTTGATTCAGATCACTCATCACATATTTACCACTTGGTTTTAAATCAGCAAGTAATGGAGTAGCTTTTGTTAAGCGATCTATATCCTTTAATGTAAAGTCTATCTTTGCAGTTTTGGCTATTGCAAGTAGGTGTAATACAGCATTAGTTGAACCACCAAGTATCGTTACTAATCTAAATGCATTTTCAAAAGATTTTTTTGACAAGATATCACTTGGTTTTATATCTTTTTCTAGAAGATTTTTAATTGCTAGTCCAGCATTTTTGCATTCTTCTACTTTTTGATGATCGGTTGCACCAAGTGAGGCACTATTTGGCAGTGATAATCCCAAAGCTTCAATTGCGGCTGCCATTGTATTTGCCGTATACATACCACCACATGCGCCTGCACCCGGACAAGCATTACGAATTATTCCTTTTCTTTCTTCATCCGAAATCTTACCACTGATAAATTCTCCATATGCTTGAAAAGCTGACACAACGTCAAGCTGCTTGCCATTATAGTTCCCAGCTTTGATTGTCCCGCCATAGATCATTAGAGATGGACGATCAAGACGAATCATTGCCATTACACATCCTGGCATGTTTTTATCACAGCCAGGGATCGTAATTAAGCCATCATACCATTGTGCACTTACAATTGTTTCTATAGAATCAGCGATTATTTCTCTTGATTGAAGCGAGAAGCGCATACCACTAGTACCCATTGATATTCCATCACTTACGCCAATTGTATTAAACCTCATCCCAACCATATCATTTGCAGTAACGCCTTTTTTAACCTCGCTCCCTAGGTCATATAAATGCATATTACATGGGTTACCTTCATACCAGACACTACAAATGCCAATCTGCGGTTTATTAATATTTGCTTCCGTAAGTCCGGTTGCATAAAGCATTGCTTGTGATGCACCTTGAGAAATATCTTCGGTGATTACTGCACTATATTTGTTTTTCTTAGTCATGATTATTTATCTCCATTAAAAGTGATTAATCAATTATTTCTCTGTAATGTAGTGTGATTGCTCGATTTAAACGGTCATTGATAGCTAGCCAATCATTATTTAAAGGAGGTCTTTCTATCAAAATGACTTCACACATTGACTCGTCGGCAATTCGTAATGCTTTATAGATTTCTCTTGAATAGATAATCGCCTCTGAATCAATTTGATAACTTTTTATAGATTCAAGAGTAAAAGGGGTATGATGAATTACGTAAGGTTCTGGGTGTTTTTCTTTAAGTTTTGAAAGTTCATAAACATTCTTAAATGAAATGAGTTTTTTCCGAGGCGCGTAATGTTTGTCGTATTTCCCTGGGAATCTTATACTCTTATCCTGAATATCAATTATATCTACAGGTTCGCTATTAAAACTTAGAATTTTTTCAAGCATTCCTTTACTAATTGGACCCGGTCTTAGAATAGTACACGTCTTATGATCTCTTACGTCTATTATAGTTGACTCAATACCGTGTTGACATCTTCCTCCATCAATAACCTTTATTTGGTTGCCAAATTCTGCAATTACATGACTAGCTTCAGTAGGACTGATTCCGCCAAATTTATTGGCAGAAGGTGCAGCTATTGGAACACCAAGTTGGTCTATGATTTGTTGTAGAAGTGGCTGGGCTGGCGTCCTTATCGCAACAGAATCTTGTCCTCCAGTAATTGCATCTGGTACATTCTCACTTTTTTTCAGCACTAGTGTAAGTGGACCCGGCCATAAAGAATTAGTCAGTAAACTGACATAGCTTGGTATGTCTTTGGCATAATTAGATAAGTCATCAGCTTTGGCTATATGTACTATGAGTGGGTGTTGCGTTGGACGATTTTTGATTTTATATACCAGATTAATTGCTTCTTGCTTATTTATCGCACAGGCAAGTCCATACACTGTTTCTGTCGGAACTGCTACTATATTTCCGGCTTCTAATAGGCTAACCGCTATTTCTACTAGTTGCGAATTGTCTTTATTATCTTGCATTTATAAGCCTTGTAACAATTATTTATGACATTATCATATCACAATAAAGTTGAAAATTCAACAATAAAAAGTTGACAGTTCAACTTTAATTTGTTATATTAATGGTTGGTAATTCAACTAATGTGAGATTGGAAATGGAAGTTTGTAATTTAGATGCTGTTTTCATTGAGCTTCAGTCAGCGATTCAGAAAAGTAATAGACTCTTACAATTAAAGCTAAAAAAAGAATTTTTGAAAAGACGTTCTGTAATTTATCTTATTGCAATATTTCTTAACCAAGGAATAACGATGCAAGATCTTGCTCTTTTAATGCAAGTTGATAAGGGAACTATTACTAAAACTATTAAGTCATTATGTGCAGCAGGTGTGATAAAAAAATTACAAGATGAAAAAGATAAACGGATCTGGCATCTTTATTCTGCAGACAATCTTGACGAATTTTATTTGGAAATAAATAGCCAATATAACCAAATCTTTAGCTCTTTATTTAACAACTATTCAGAAGAAAAGATAGAGCTTTTAAAAAGCTATATAACTAGAATTACAAACAATATTAATACATTGAAGTCGTTACATTAATAGCATGTTAATTACAGGCTGTAGTTTTGTTTAGAATATCTTATGAAGATATTTGAAATTTACCTTAGAAAATAAATTTTCGATGGAGTGATAAATGAATTTGCTTTTTACTTTACCTCTGATTTCATTAACTGGAGGGATACTGACTTTGATTTACCATTTTCGTAATCAAAGTACGAACCTTCTTACCAATGTATTTATCCTCATTTCGTTCCTGCTCTCAGTGACACTTATCAATTTTATTGGACATCCTCAATATCTTGAGTTTCCATTCACTAACGTAATGGGTAAGTCATTATTTATCAAGCTGCAAATCGATAATTTGAGTATCATTATGTTACTTTTAATTAACTTTGTGAGTTTTATAATCCATCGCTATGCAACTAGCTATCTGGCATCTGATGTAACTCATGGCAGATTTATGGCACAGTTATCGATACTAAGTGGGGCTGTTTCATTCCTTGCACTTAGCGGAAACTTATTTACTGCCTTTCTTGCTTGGCAATTTGTTGGGTTTTCATTATATCTACTTCTAAATCATTATCATTACGATAGCAATGCTAATAAGGCAGCTAAGAAAAAATTTATAATTAATAGAATCGGTGATTTTTGTTTCCTAAGCGCGGTAATTCTTTGCTACAAATTTTATGGTAACTCAGATTTTGATATTATAACTACAAATTATGCTGAGTTAAAAACTACTTTCATCGGAATGCACGTATCAGTAAATACTCTAATTGTTGTACTTGTGCTAATGGCTGTAATGACAAAATCGGCTCAGTTTCCTTTTCATATCTGGTTACCTGATACAATGCAAGCACCAACTCCGGTTTCGGCAATAATGCATGCAGGTATTATTAATTCAGGAGGTTTCTTATTAACTAGAATTAGTCCTATGATTGCCGGGAACTTATTCCTAACTGATTTGATCTTTACAATCGGTGTTATTACTTTTATTTGTGCCTCATTCTTTATTCTTACTCAATCAGATGTCAAAAAGCAGCTTGCCTATTCAACAATGGGACAAATGGGATTTATGATTATGCAGTGTGGGCTAGGTCTATATGCAGCTGCAATTTTTCATCTAATTGCCCATGGCTTTTTTAAGGCTTTCCTGTTTTTATCTGCGGGTAATAATCTCTTATATAAAGAGAAAAAGGCTGATCATCAGATGGCAAAAGTATTACTTAGCATTATTTTTACTCTAGTGATTCTTGTCGGGTATTATTTCTACGTAAAAACAACTGGAAATTCATTAAATAGTAATTTAATTATGGCTATATTTATATCTATAACGCTTGCGCAAATCCTTGCAGAAATATTTGTTATGCAGTTTAATCTTAGAAATAAGATTCTAGCAATAGCGGTTGTAGCTCTAGTTTTTGCCATGTATATGTTACTAGTTAATTCAACGGAAACTATTTTGTCTAATTATATTAACCTAAATATGCTTGATTCATACAAAGTTATAATTGGCTTAACTTTATTAATTGTTCAAATTGGGATTTGGTTAATTCCTTCGTGCACAAATATATTACCTGAGAAGCTTACGCTATGGGTTTATCATTTAAGCCGGAATAAACTATTCATTGAGGATGGATATCGCAAATACCTGCTTAATCCGTATCGTCATTTTGGTGATTATCTGAATAAAATTTTTTGTCAATATCATGAAGTATGCTTCATTTTATTGGCGTTTGTTGCCTCTTTCTATACTTATCTTGGTTTTTCACACGGTGAAGTTTTTGCAAGCCCTTATAATATCCTTATAAATCAGGTGATATATTTTGTCATGCTTATTGCTGCAAATCGGGCATTAAATATTGATCGACTAAATTTGTATCTTTTTGTATCCCAGATTAGTTTAATAAATATTGGTTTATTTGGAACTGAGTCAATTGAAAAGAGTGTTGTGCTTTTTCAAGTGATAAATTCCTTTTTAGTCTTTAGTTCGATAAATATCCTTCTTAGAGGTAGAAGTCGTGAAATCAGTGAACGAGTGGATAAGAACTTACTTAGTTTAAATAGCTCCTATTTTTCATTCTTACTATTTTTACTAATCGGGCTACCGGGAACAGCAAGCTTTATTTCGGAATTAAACATCTTACTGAGTCTAGCTAGTGATGATCTCATTTATATATTCCTGACTGGGGTTGGTTTCCTATTACTTGCAATTGCGATAATGCATGCATTACAGGAGCACGTATTTAATAGTAAATCAATATTTTTGCCTAAAAATATTTATCTTACCTCTGGGGAGCAGCTATTTATTTTATTCGCAATTTTTATAAATATATCCAGTGGTGTCTATCCTGATTGGCTGCTAAATCAACTTGAATGGTTTTTAAGGTAATTGCTAAAATGAAAAAAATTATTGAACAAATTAAAAAATACATTCCTATAAACTGGCCGCTACAGAGTTTTATTGCTGTAAATCCATTATTTGATTTAACCACAGAGTCAATTGATTCTGCGCTTTTGGCGGTATCTCGTTATACAGATATCAAAGGAGCATTAAGGTTTGATGAATACCATCAATATTACCGGGATGGAAAGATCTCATTGGCAAATCTGGAGTTTGCTGTTAGTGAGTTTTCTATTGATAAGCACTGTCAGGATTATAAAGGACTTATTCTTAAATCGCTAAGTAACCCTTTATTTCAGGAAGAATTAGAGAAAGTAGATGTATCCGTTGTAGATTTTTCTGTAAATTTATTTGCTAAGCGCGCTCTAGTTTATACTGAAAATGATAATCAAGTTAAACGACAAGTGGTTGCATTTTGTAATGATTTTTTTGATTTAGGGCAAGCCAAATGGAAGATGCCGATATCTGAAGATAGACTTTTTCCTGCATGGTTAAAATACTCGTGTATAGATGATCGGAGATTTGTAAAAATACTTAAAAATATTAGTGATCAGCCACTCGATGCTTTAACTGAGCTACTTTTAAGGCTTGGCATACCATTAACTAGTTGGCATGATTATCTTTCGACCGTTGCATTCCAAATGCTTGGCTGGGCTTCAGTTATTAAATGGTTGGAATCTCGTCCGGATAATCCATATTTTTCTAAAAAGGCTAATCTAGAAGACCTTCTAGCTATTTGGCTTGCATATGAACTACTCTTAAAAGAGAAATATGCAATTACCTATGAGGAGGTTAAACTATCTGATAATAATTTAGCAATTCTTGAGCTATTGAGAAATTATTCCTTACCTGAAGGTATTGCTAGTAAAATTAACAAGTTTCACCTAGGGCTGATTTGGCAACGTGCTTATGAGCATTCATATCAGGAACAGCTAATTAATCAGATTAAATCTGTCCCAAAAATTATCAATAATGCTGATCGTTCCAGTGCACAGGCGGTATTTTGTATCGATACTCGCTCTGAAGGGATTCGCCGTCATTTTGAAAGTATGGGTAACTATCAGACCTATGGGTTTGCTGGCTTTTTTGGTGTAGGGTTTAAACTTGTTGATAACGAGACGCACAACTGTTCCTTACAGTGTCCCGCAATTGTAGTTCCAGACAAGACGTTGATAAATAAACCTGTAAAGAATAGCTTTTTACTAAACTCATGGAATCTTTTTGCTTCAGCTATAAATAAAAGTAAGTCGGGTTTTTTCTCTCCTTTTGTTCTTTTTGATGCAATAGGTGGGTGGTTTAGCACTACTTTACTTGGGAAAACATTTTTCCCTGAGCCTATCTATCGCTATGTTAAAAATTTACAGAAGAAGCTTAGAGGGAAAAATGAATTCTCTGATAAAAGCCTTGATATATTTGCTAAAGACGGAGGTTTTACGCAGGAGGGGGTTGCAGAAAGTTTGAGCTTTGTTTTTAAGGCTATTGGGCTTACAGAAAATTTTGCACCATTTGTAATTATTGCTGGACATAAAGCTGAGAGTCAAAATAATCCTTTTCAGTCTAGTCTTGACTGCGGTGCTTGCGGGGGAAATGGTGGGATTCCCAATGCAATAGCATTCTGTCAGGCCGCAAATAATTCTCAAGTTCGTAGAATCTTGTCTGAAAAATTTTCAATAAGTATTCCAGATGATACAGTATTTATTAGTAGTTGTCATCTAACCACTACAGATGAGTTTGAATACTACAACTTGGATACTATGAGTAGCCTTCAAGGGGAGGAGTTTGAAAAGGTTAAATCAGATATTAATAGTGCCTGCCAACTACTTCGACTTGAACGTATGATGGTGCTTAATAATGATGATAGCCCCCATATACGGCAAACGAATTGGGCGGAATTAATTCCTGAGATTGCTTTGGCTAATAATGCAGCTTTCATTATTGGACCACGTCAAATTACTGCAAATCTTCAGTTACAAAGAAGAACCTTTCTCCATTCATATGAGCCAGCAGAGGATAGTGATGGTAAAATACTTTCTTTTATTCTGAATGCCCCTGTATTAGTTGGGCATTGGATTAATAGCCAATATTATTTCTCATCGACTGATCATGAGATTTATGGTAGTGGAAATAAAGCAATCCATAACGTAGTAGGTGGCTTTGGTGTAATGGAAGGTAACTTTAGTGACTTTAAAATTGGATTACCAATACAAAGTCTTAGTTGTCTTGATTCAAGGGTTCATGAGCCAATGCGACTATTGGTAATTATTTATGCCAGTCGGGAACTTGTTGCTAAGATATTGACAGAATCACCGGCAGTCGCAAATATCTTTAATGGTCGTTGGGCGCATTTAGTAGTACTTGATCCAGATGAAGTTGGACTTGAAAATTACGCAAAAGATCATAAATAGCAGGTGTATATCTATTTTAGGTATATCTAGGTATTAGCTAGTTGTTTTAATTTGTCATTTAAAAGATTCATTGATTAAATAGTGTCGATAGTTGACATTGCAACTTAAATTTGTTAAAGTCATGGCTATCGACCTGATATTGGTAATGATAGCCTTGGTTAAAAATCACTATGACTAAATATTATAAATAAACGAATTGGAAATTATGCAAAGTAAGGAAACTTTAAAAAAAGCTGCCAGTTATCTGATATTTCGCGATAAGAAATTTTTCTCGCTGATTATTACTTATGGGGTGATAGTTGCATTGCTTAATCTTGCTTTGCCATTATCGATTCAGGTCTTGATAACCTCCATTATCTATACTGCCCAGATCACTCCAGTGTTAATTCTTGGGCTAATCCTCCTGTTTTTGATAAGCTTTTCGGCTTTACTTGGGGTATTACAAAAATTTCTGATTGAAATCTATAAGCGAAGCTCTTTTTCACGGATAGCATCAGACATATTATTAAAAGCCATCTATAGTGATCACCAGAGTTTTCGTGCCCATAACAGTAGTGATTTGAGTAGTCGTTATTTTGAGATTTTTAATATCCAAAATAATGTATCAGACATTATTGTTGAAGGTTTTTTAGTTTTATTAACTATTATTGTAAGCTTTATTTTATCGAGTTTTTATCACCCATATTTTTTGATCCTTAATTTGATTATTTTAGGTATTGTTTGGCTTAGCTGGTCATTATTTACTAAAAAAGCTGTTGGTTATGCAGTAGCAAGATCAGAAGCTAAATTTGCAGTATTTGCATGGATTGACGATGTATTTAGGATGAGTGGGTTCTTTAAAAGTAGAACAACGAAAACCTATGCATTAGACAAGGGCTTAGATCTGATAAAAACCTATATTCGTGCCCGTTGTAAATACTGGAATATTTCTTTTACCCAGTTAATTATTTTAACCTTACTTTATGTCGCGATCACGGTAACTCTGGTTACTGTTGGTTCAATTTTGGTTATTCAGGGGCAGTTAAGCTTGGGGCAGCTAGTAGCTGCAGAGATTTTATATACTACTTCATTGTATGGGATATCAAAACTTAGTATTTATTATGATAAGTATTATAATTTGATGGCTTCACTTGATGAAATGAGCCATGTGTTTGTTATTGATGATGAACATTTTGGTAAAATCAATAGTAGTCCAACTCCTATTCAAGCTGATAATCAGAATCCAATTATTAACTTTAATAATGTATCCTATACCGATGATTTTGGTAGAAGTTACTTTTATAACTTTGCTATCAGTAAAGGACAGTCAAATCTTATTCTAACGGTTGATCAAAATGCAAAAATGATTCTTACTAATCTTTTGAATCAATATATTCATCCGGATAGTGGTTTTGTTGAGTTTTATGGGATTCATGCAGCTGATTATGACCAGCACTATCTGCGAGATAAAATTCACATGGTTAATAGTTCAAATATTTTTGGTTGTACTATTGGTGAATTCCTCCAGTTTGGTATCGCAGATTCAATGTATAATCAAATTAATGATATTCTTGGCGCTACTGGATTGAGTAATTTTATTCATAGCCTACCTAAAAAATATGAAACAATGTTAATTGGTGATGGCTATCCATTACATGAGCAACAGATAATTATCCTAAAAATAGTTAAGGCAATCTTGATCAATCCCGAAGTTATTGTTATTTCTGAGATATTTGATCGGATTGATAAGAAGATTCAGAAGCAGATTCTTGACTATATCACGGGAAGCACAGATATTACGCTAATATGCTTTTCTGAAAATGAAGATAATCATATTCATTATGATAAATTCCTTTTACTGGCAAGCCGTGAAGCTTATCATGCTACTGATAGTAGCCAGTTTAAAATGATTGTAAGAAAAGTATTGAAGGAATCATAATTCATGCAGCTTGATTACGTTAAACAGCACCAGGTATACAAGATTGAAGATGCGGCAAAGTTTAAAAATATTGATAGGACAGCTATTTCAAGGTTTTTTCCAGGGTTGTCAATATTAATATTGGTTCTGGTAACATTTTTCATTGGCAGTCTCTTTTTACCTTGGATACAGACTTCTTTTGGACCAGGGCAAATAACGGCGCTACATCCGGAAGACAGGGTACAGCAAATAGTATCAACAGTTAATGGACGAGTTAGCAAATGGTATGTTCGTGATGGTAGCAAGGTAAAAAAGGGTGACAAAGTTGCTGAGATTATTGATGTTGATCCATATCTGTTAGAGCGCCTTAATTCAGAAGTTTCAGCGATGGAATTAAGGTTAAATTCTGCGATTGAGGCAACTAGACTTGCTAAGAGTAATTTTGATCGCCAACAGCGTCTTTATCGTGATGGACTGACCTCCAAAAGAGAGTTTGAGTTAGCACAGATTAATTATCAGAAATCAGTAGCCGACCAGCAATACTATAAAGCTCAATTAATTAAATCACAATCATCGTTATCAAAGCAAAATAGTCAGATAATTTTGGCAGATCGTGATGGAACGATTGTTAATACTTTATCTAGTTCGGCTACGAAGGTAGTAAAAGTTGGTGACGCTTTGGCAACTTTTATCCCGGATACGGATAATATTGCAGTTGAACTATATATAAGTGGAAATGATGTTCCTTTGGTTAGCCCTGGTCGTCATGTGCGGCTAGTTTTTGATGGTTGGCCATCTATTCAGTTTAGTGGTTGGCCATCAGTATCAATTGGTACTTTTGGTGGAGTTGTAAAAGTTGTTGATTATGCCGCAAGTTCAAATGGTATGTTCCGGGTGCTAGTCGAGCCAGACCCTAATGATCAGGCTTGGCCTTCGCGTAATTTTTTACGGATGGGTGCTCAAGCTCGGGGATATATCCAGCTTAACCGTGTTTTACTCGGCTATGAAATGTGGCGACAATTAAACGGATTCCCAATTGCGATAAATAACAAAAATAATAGTGCGACATTGTTTCATGGTAAGAATGGTGCTGATGGAGGTTATGGTGCTACCAAAGATGGAGGCAAGGATGAGAAGCAGGATAAGGGTGAATAAGCTACGGGGGTTATTATATTTATTTTCATCAATAGCCCCATGGGGTGCTGGTGCTTATGAGCTTCAGATATCAAGAATTGAAAGCTCAATTAACAGCTGTTATCCCAAAATTCTAAGCGCAGTTATTCAGCAGGAATTAAATCAGGGTAAGGTTAAAAAAAATGAGGCTCCATTTGATTTTAGGCTTGATGCTGATGCTTTGCAACGACAAGGTAGTACCTATAATACCACTTACCAGAAAATTGCATTAGAAAAAAGGTTCTATGGTTCTCCGGTGTCTGCTTATGCCGGATATGATATTTCTGGTGGCTATACTCCACAATATGATTCTGCCCAAATTACTTCAACACTGGGAAGGCAATTTGTTGGATTAAAGATGAATCTCTTGAGTGGTTTTACTATGGATGAAGAACGCTTAAATTTATATAACTCGATGCTAGATAAAGAAAAATCGGATTATGAGTTGGATTTATCAAGACTGCTGGTAAAAACTGAAGCAATGAAAGCTTATATGGGGTGGGTAATTGCTGGTGCAGAGCTTCAAGCATATGAGAAGTTATTACACATTGCTGAAACGAGACAAAATGCGCTTGAAAAAAGATTTAAAAATGGTGATATTGCAGAAATATCAGTGAAAGAGAACTATAATAACGTCTTAAAGCGAAAAATGAAAGTTACTTCTGCAAAAGATTATTTTAATAAGGCTTCACAATATCTAGCCTTATATTATCGCGACCAAAGATGTAATATTGTTACACCAAATCAGAATCTTTTGCCCAAGACATTGCCAGAAGTTAATAAAATTCCTGAACAGCCAATTGTTGATGAGGTAAATAATGCGGTTAAAAATCGTCCGGAATTTAAAATTATTCAAACTCAGCTGCAACAGATTGTAAATCAGCAAAAGCTTGCTGGGAACTACTTGTTACCAAAATTAAATTTATCTGTTCAATATAATCAAAATAACTCAGATACCGCAACTTCGTCATATTTTCAACTGAATCAGCAGGAAGCGGTTGGTAAACTAAATTTTTCGATGCCTCTTGAGCGGAGCTACGGAAAAGGTATGGATAAAGAAACTGAAGCTAGTTATCGCAAATTACTAAATGATAGGCAGTTACTTCTTGATCAGCTAAAGGCACAGCTTGAAACGTTACATTATTCAGTTGATGCAACGGCTAGTCAAGTTGACATGTCTAAAACAGAAAATAAACTAGCAACTGATTTATTAAATGCCGAAAATAGACGAGTGCAGAATGGGGATAGTAATTTCTTTATGCTTAATTTGCGTGAGGATAATGCAACTAACTCATATTTGAATTATATCAACGTTATAGCTGGAAACTATCAGGCACTAATTGAATATAATTTCCTTACCGGGAACAATGTTCATCTAACTAAAGCTTATCCACAATTTAATTGAAATTATATATGTTTAGTCTGGAAGACATAGTCAAAGTAAATTATTTTGACGCTGTTCTGAATAATTTATTAAAATAATGGTTGATATTTCAACTGCTTACTAATGGGGTAATTATGGATTCAAGTTTAATTTCCACTCTACTGAGGGATTTGGACAATATTGTTCGTGAGATTCATACAATTTATGAAGCTAGTTTTAAAAACTATTCACTACAAAAGGGGCAGTTTGCTTACATTACCCGAATTTGTGAAAATGAAGGAATTAACCTTGCTGACCTGTCTTTTCGCCTAAAAGTTGATAAAACTACCACTACTAAGGCAGTACAGAAATTAATAGTTTCTGGATTAATAAATAAAGTGCAGGACGTAACGGATAAAAGAGTTTGGCATTTATTCCCTACGGCAAAAACCAGAGAGTTGTATTCACAGATAATTGCAGAAAAAAATCGCGTGCTGGAATTATGTTTTGCTGGCTTTAGTAATAAGGAGCGAGCAGCTTTTGGTAGTCTTGTTACCAAAATGTCAGCAAATATTGCCGAAGAATGGAAAAAAACTATTCATCGTGATAAAGAGTAAGTAATAATAAATTCCCATAAGTTAGATATAGGTTTAAAAGATAAAAATCATGAGTCCGTATCAGAATAAAAAAGTATTGCTTGCTTCAATGCATCAAAAAGAGCTAGCCATCCAAGAACCCTTTGAAGAAATTGTTGGCTGTAGGCTTGAAGTTATCGATAATTTCAATACTGATCAATTTGGAACTTTTAGTGGTGAAGTTGAGCGGGTTTTAACTGCCTATGAAACTCTAAAGCAAAAAGCAATTGTTGCCGCAGAGCAATATAACTATGATTATGTGATTAGTAGTGAAGGTGCTTTTGGACCCCATCCAAATTACCTACTAGCAAATTCAGATACCGAAATGCTATTGTTTTATGATCGTGTGAATGATTATTTTATCAGCGATTATGAAATTAGTATGGAAACTAATCTTGCAGATTATGAGTTTGATCAGCCTAATCATGATTATAGTAAATTTCTTGATAAAGTGATGTTTCCATCACATGCCCTGATACTTAAAGCCGAGAATATAGTAATCGCGAAAGGTATTAAAGATCGTGCAACTCTTGATCAGTTAGTAGCTGAGAATATTCATAAATATGGCAAATTAAAGCTGGAAACTGACATGCGCGCAATGAATAATCCAAGTCGTATGAAAGTGATCAGTTTGCTTGCTAATAAGCTTGCAAAAAGAGTTATCTCCCACTGCAAGTCATGTGATACTCCAGGGTTTGGTATAACCAGTCTAAGTGGCTATCTACTTTGTGAATTGTGTGGTTTACCTACCAAAATCAAAAAATATCGTGAACATAAATGCATCAAGTGTGATTACCTTGAAAAAGAAGTAATTGACTTGTCAAAACAGTTTGCTGATCCAAAATATTGCGACTATTGTAATCCATAACTGATTGGCAATAAAGCTGCTAGCTGCTGGGAAATTTAATATAATTTTTGCTGTTGAATGTATAAGTTGACTGATTCTGGTATCATGTCAGCGATACTATCCAAGTTTTTCTGCTGTTTTCTGATTTGGGTTGAGGAGATATCTACTGGGGTGAAATCAGTGATAATTATTTGACCAGCAGGCATATTTTGATTGTAGTTCCTGATGTCTATAAGGCGTTTGATAATTTCGTTATCAAGATTTTCAACTGTATATCCCGGGCGCATAGCAACAATGAAATTAGTCAGGTTAAATAATTCTTTCCAGTTATCCCACGTTGAGAGGCTAATAAGCGAATCCCCACCAATTATGAAAAAAAAGCTTTCTTCTTTACCATACTTAGCTCTTAATCGAGAAAGTGTAAGATAGCTTGGGCTATACTCATGGTACTCAGTTTCACTTAAATTTAGTTGGAGTTGTTCCGGGTACATAGTGACAACTAATCTTAACATTTCCAGTCGTTGCTTCAAACTGGCGACCGGGGCTGGCTTATAATTTGGTGTTCCATTTAATGGCAGTAAATCAACTTTGCAGTTGAATTTGCTAGCAATGTGTAGTGCCAGCTTAAGATGTCCATTATGAATTGGGTCAAATGTTCCACCAAATAAAATTATCATGCGTGAAATGCACCATTTGCCAGAGAAAGCAAGTATTCATCATCAATATCGTTGGTAATATAATTGCCATCAAAGCACGAAGCCTCAAAGCCCGGAATATCTGGGTTAATTTCCCTGATTGATTTTTTGAGGTTTTCGAGATCCTGATAAATTACCAGATCAGCACCAATAGCAGTAGCTATCTCACTATCGGTCTTATTATGGGCAACGAGAGCATTATAGGCTGGCATATCGATTCCATAAACGCTCGAGAATTTGATTCGTGGTGCAGCTGATGCAAAGTAAATATTTTTAGCTCCAGCATTGCGAGCAATTTTGATAATTTCTCTTGAGTTGGTTCCTCGAACAATTGATGCATCAACAAGGAGTACATTTTTATTTTTAAATTCAAGCTCAATTGGGCTTAACATGCTTTGAACTGTTACCTGTAGTTGTTCTGAATTTTGGGGGTGTGGTTCATTATCTACCAGATGGTTTCTTACAAAACCTTCCTGATATGGTACGCCAAGCTCCATCGCTAGGCTAATTGCCGCCGGACGAGCAATGTCGGGTACTGGAATGACTACATCAATTTCCAGATTTGGATAATATTCACGTATTGTTTGTGCCAAATAATGTCCTTGGGCTTTACGTGCTAGTTGAACGGGAACTTCTTCAATGACAGAATCTTGCCGTGCCAGATAGACATATTCAAAAATACAGATATTTAATACTGGGTTGGGATGGCAGATTTTGCTTTCAAGTTTACCCTCCGCTGTTATGATAATTGCCTCGCCTGGGCTTACATCTCGAATTAGGTCGTAGCCTGTGCTATTAAGTGTGCAACTTTCTGATGCTAGCATATAGCTAATCGAGTTATCTGCTTCGATCTTTTTACCAAGAACCAGTGGACGAATGCCAAATGGATCTCTGAAGCCAACTAAACCATAATCAGCAATCATGCTAACTACTGCGTAACCACCTTTTAGTCGTTGATTCAGGTTCTCAATGGCTTTGAAGATTGCCTGATTATCTAATTCATTGTTAATCGTTGATTGCTGTAATTCAAAAGCAAAAGCATTGGTTAGTACTTCTGAATCAGATTTGGTTCTTACATGACGGTGGTTTTTATGTAAAACTTCTTCTCGTAATTGTTTGGTATTGGTCAAATTACCATTGTGTGCGAGCATAATCCCAAATGGTGAATTTACATAAAATGGATGTGCCTGTTCAGGATCGTCTGCAGAACCTGCGGTTGGAAATCTTACGTGTCCAATACCAATATTGCCGTGTAGGTAAGAGAGATCATAATTTGAAATGACATCTTTAATCAGCCCGATACCTTTTTTTAGATACATCAGGTTGCCATCCATGGTTGCCATGCCAGCGGCCTGTTGACCACGATGCTGAACACCTTTTAAAGCATTATATAGTAGCTGGTTTACTGGGTGATCAGTAACTATTCCTACAATTCCACACATAATTATTTTCCAGACTCTTTAAGTTTATTTGCTTCATGCTCAATTATTGTCGTAGCATGTTTGCCAATTTCGTTGTTAAGATTTTCCATATTTTTCGGGATGGCACTGATTATCATATTAACTGCCGGGGTTAAAATTGGTGAAAACCATGAACTATTCCAGCCGCGATCTTTATCAATACTAAACATTTCCATTAGAATAACTAATAGGGAACAGATGATTATTCCTCGAACTATACCAAATAACGCGCCAAGAAGATAATTTAGTCCACTTAATCCACTTTTGGCGATTGCCTTATTAAAGATCATTTTGAGTAGCGTGATTATGATAGCTACGCCTATGAATGAAATTATATAGGTAATAAGTGAGCGAAATAATTCATTGCTGATTATTTCTGGAATATATCTTTCAATGAGTTCTGCATAATTACGGGTAACAAAAAGTGCTATAAACCATGTGCTTATCGAGAGTAATTCGGAAACCCCGCCACGAATGGTAGCTAAGGCTGCAGATATTAGGATTATGGATGCAAATAGAAAATCATAATTACTTAAGTGGGGCATTTTAGCTACCTGTTACTATTCCAGAGTAGCCTTGTCCGGTTATTTGCTGTAATTTCTGAACTGCATCTTCGCGGCTAAATGGACCTGCACGTAAGCGATAGAGTGTTCCATTGTCAGTTTCGATTTCTTGAACCGATGCATTTATTCCTTTACTTGCTAGTACTTGCTGTAATTGATCTGCTTTATTTTGGTTTTTTAATGCAGCAAATTGAATGTAACTTTTGCCTAGTCCTTGAGGTTGATTCATCTTTTTACTAGTTGAATTATCTACTAGACCATTTAGGATGTCTTCAGGATTTGACTGCTTCGGTTTTGGCTTTTTTGCTGGTGTAGAACTGGGCTTTTTGACAGTTGCTGGAGCTACAGCAGTATCTTGATTTTCTGTTGTATCATTATTGTTGCGATTAACTACACCAGCTTTGTATCCTGCTCCTTGAGAAGCAGATTTCTTACTGTTCACTGGCGTACTTGCTGCAATTGCAGCTATTTGATCAATACTTTCATTTTGAGTTTGCATGCTTGCTGGAGCAGATGCATTACTTACATTTGCACTGGCATTATTTTTGACCATCAGTGTTGTCGAATTTGTACCACTTGCAGCTTTATTTTTTATTTCAACTACATCTGGGTTGATGGCAATTGGTTTTACTTTTGCAGTAACATTTAGTAAAACAAATAGCGCAATCCCAAGAAGAATTATACTGCCGATAAGGCGCTGTCTTGATTTGCGCTTTGCCTCTTCTGTAATTTTTATAATATTGCTTTTATTGTGCGTATACTTTGGTTGCATTTGTTTTATTCTTTTTTTGTAATTGAAAGTAACTTATAACTAGCTTTTTATGATTTTATATGCTGATTCTACAACCAAGAATGAACCAAAACAAACTAGTCGGTCTTCCTTTTCAAGTTGTGAATAAGCCTTATTTACTGCCATACTAATATCATCAAAGCATTCAATCTGTGATGGCTTATAGCCATTTTTAAGCAGAAAATCCCTGATTTCATTAATTTCAGAGCTTCTGTCGTTTGGTATCCTAGCCAAATACCAGTGATCAAATTTATCACCAATAATTCTTAGTGCCTGTTGCCAATCTTTATCTTTGGCACAGCCAAAAACAGCCAAATTATGTTTGGTAAAGGGTAATTTTAGCATATTTTGTAAGAGCATCTCAATTGCTTGCGGATTATGTGCAGTATCAAGCACAATTTGGGGGTGCCAGGTAAAACTTGAAATCTGCCGATCAATGATGTTTGTAATAAACCTGATTTTATTTGCCCTAGATTTACTGGGAATCTATTCCGGATATTATTTAATATTGCAATACTAAGAGCTGCATTATTTAGCTGCTCATTCCCACGCAAACTTGGCATCGGTAGTCCATAATAGCAAAGTGATTCTGATATGAAATCCCAGCTGATTTGTTGCCTGTTATAGCTAAAATCGCGATTAATAATCTGTAGTTTGGCATTTATTGACTGTGCATATTTAATTACTGACTCAGGAATATTACTTCCTGCGATTAATGCTGGTTGGTTGCTTCTGAAAATGCCAGCCTTATTTAATCCGATTTCTTCGATGCTATTACCAAGTAATTCACAGTGATCCATCCCAATTGAGCTGATAGCTGAGATACTGGGGGTGAAAATATTGGTCGCATCATTAAGTCCACCAATACCAACTTCGACAATTGCTATATCAACCTTATGTTCACTAAAAATTAAATGGCTGGCGAGAACAAATGATTTAAATAATCCAAGATTTTTTTCACTTGCAGCTATAACCTGCGAAAGAGTATCTTCAAGTTCGCTATCACTTACTGGGTTATTATTGAGACAGATTCTTTCATTATAGTCAAATACATGTGGTGAAGTAAATGTGCCAACCTTGTAGCCTGCATTACTAAGTATTGTTGTTAAAAAGGCACAGGTTGAACCTTTGCCATTTGTGCCACCAATGAGTACGATTGGATACTGAGGGGTAATTCTCAGCTTTTCTGCAATCTGTTTGACTTCTGATAGTGGTGC
Source organism: Aquella oligotrophica (assembly GCF_002892535.1). Classification (NCBI taxonomy): domain Bacteria; kingdom Pseudomonadati; phylum Pseudomonadota; class Betaproteobacteria; order Neisseriales; family Neisseriaceae; genus Aquella; species Aquella oligotrophica. The sequence goes on from NZ_CP024847.1 coordinate 722,642, forward strand.
ACTATAGTTATCTGTTGCAAGGAGTTTGTCAATTAGTTGCTGCTTGTCGGCTGCCATTTGATATGTCTTCTTAGAGCTTTATATTTTGTTACAGGGATATTATTAAATGCTATTAATAGGTATCTTGTTTTTTTGGTAGCGGTTTTAATTCCGATAATTGTACAAAAATAGCTAAGAGTAGTTATTTTTACAATGTCATATAATTCGGTGCGATTGTTTTCCCAGACAATGGCATTGTTGATGGCTAAAAGCAGGTCAATTTTTTCGGGATGATAGAAATAATATTGATAAGCAATAATCAATAGCCAAAGCATGAGTACCGTCACCAGCAGTAGCTTATACCAGTTCATTATGTTTGCGGCTGAAGCCATAAGTATAATTATAGATACTATAGCAAAAAAAACTAACCAGTTAGATTTACGTTTAGTAATCGAGATGCTTAATAGCTCATCTGACATATAGGGTTTATACTTAAAAAGTTTGATGTTACAAAATTAGCCGATTAACATTAGAGTTCTTTCATAACCCATTATTTCATTCTTAGACTAGGAATAAGGACTTTGAGAAACGGAGTGTACACTTAAGTACATGAATATCGCAGAAGTCCTTATGACAACGTACCAGAGTTAAAGAAGCAAGTTAGGAAAGAGGTCTATTAAGTCCGGACGAGTCTTATTATATTTTTATCTCTAGTTCTTAAGCTAGGTTACAATTATTTAGTGAACTGTTTCAGGTGAATCATCCTCTACATCTGACTCTGTTTCCACACCATTGTCTTCAGTTAGATCTATAAGTGTTGGTGAAATTTCGATGTCAAACCATTCCCAAAACATTTTTAGACTTAGTTCATTAGGCCAGGTATTCTGATCTTCAGACCATGAGGCTAATTCAAGGTGAAATAATGCTTCAAAGTTATCGTCAACGTAGCTGATGCCATCTTCAATTGCATCTACTTCGGGTATTAGATATGAATTACAGTCAATTCGGATACTTTCGAGTGTTAACATTGTTCCTTCACTAATTGCAAGACTTGAATTTATCCAGTCAAGTAAAGGTTGTTTTGGCTTTATTACTACTATTGATCTCTCAACCACATAAAACATTATTAATCATTCCTTTTACTGTTTAGAAAGCGATTATAGCTGATTTTTAGCTAATTGCTTATATTAATATCAGGTTGGCATTGCTAATGATCTGATATGCAGTCATTATTGCAGCTGTTCTTCGGGTTGCTTCATGTTGAGGCTGTTACACTAAGGAGTGTTTACATTTTAAGGTAATTATGTATAAGATTATGTTAAAATTGGGGAGCTGCGTAATGTGCTAAGGTAGCAATTACTATCTGTTAATTTTACAATACAATGTATAAGTTTTTGCCTATGACTACTATAAATATCCTCAACGATCGCGAAGTTATGCTTAACCGGGAACTTGGACTGATTCAGTTTTATCGCCGGGTTTTAGCGCAAGTGCTTGATGTTAATGTGCCATTACTTGAACGGCTACGTTATCTTTGTATTGTTACCAAGAACTGCGATGAATTGTTTGAAGTGCGAGTTGCTAGATTACTAAAATGGGAAAAAGAGCAACCAACCAAACTGCTCGCCGATGGTTTGAAGGTTACTGAAGCGTTGGCGCTTATTCGTAGTGAAGTGTACAAGTTATATAGTGATATTTACTCTATTTATCATAATACGATGATTCCTGCCTTAAATAAACAGGATATTTTTATCTTACAGGCAAGAAACTGGAATAAAGAACAGCAAAAATGGGCATATAACTATTTTATTAATGAATTAAAACCAGTTCTTACTCCTATAAGCATTGACCCATCACATCCATTTCCCCGAGTGCCGAATAAAAGCTTACATTTTGCAGTTGAATTGGATGGTAAGGATCAGTTTGGGCGTGAATCAAAGATTGCCATTGTTGAGGCACCGCGGATTTTACCGCGGGTTATTGCATTACCGCCAGAATTATCTGGTAATAAGCATGTTTTTATCCTGTTACAAGATATTATTAGCCAGCATGTAAATGAGTTCTTTTATGGAATGGTAGTAAGGGGCTGTTATCCATTCAGGGTTACTAGAGCCGCGGACATAAATGTTAACTCTGATCAGAAAAATTTACGCCATGCCGTTACGCGAGAGTTATTAAAACGTAAATATGCTGAATGTTCAAGGATTGAACTAGATGTTTCGAACGGTCAGCCAGAAGACAAATTTACCGATATACTACTAAAACAATTTAATTTGAGTAAACCCGATTTATATTGGGTTAACGGTCCAGTTAATTTATCTCGATTGTCAGAAGTTGCTAATCTGGTAGATAATGATAGCCTTAAATTTACACCTTATAATCCTGGGTTGCCTAAAGAATTGGTCTCTGAGCCAGATATTTTTAAGGCGATGACCAAAACAGATATTTTATTACATACTCCATATCAGTCCTTTGATCCTGTAGTAGAATTAACTCGTCGCGCGGCAGAGGATCCGAATGTACTTGCTGTTAAAATGACAGTATATCGAACTGGGAATGACTCCGAACTTGTGCAGAATTTGATTAAAGCAGCCCGTGCGGGTAAACAGGTGGTTGCTTCGATAGAGCTATTTGCACGCTTTGATGAGGAAGCCAATGTTGAATTGGCAAATCAGCTTGAAGAGGCTGGTGCGCACGTGGTTTATGGAGTTATGGGCTACAAAGTTCATGCAAAGATGCTGACGATTATTCGCAAAGAAGGTCAGCAACTAAGACATTATGTTCATCTTGGTACTGGTAATTATCACCAAACAACTGCAAAAATTTATACTGACTTCGGTTTACTAACTACAAATAAGGAAATCGCCCGTGACGTTGACAATATTTTTAGTCAGATAACTGGTGTAGGAAAGGCAGGGGTTTTAGGGGTATTATTTCAATCTCCATTTACTCTTCATGATATGGTTATGAAGGCAATTGAGCGTGAAACCTTTAATGCATTAAGTGGCAAGAAGGCAGAAATAATTGCCAAAATGAATTCACTAGTTGAAAATCAAATAATTCGTGCGTTATACCGGGCATCACAAGCTGGTGTTAAAATTACGCTGATTGTTCGCGGAGCATGTTCATTACGCCCTTTAATACCCGGAATTTCAGATAATATTACTGTACGGTCGGTAGTTGGTCGGTTTCTTGAACATCATCGGGTTTTTTATTTTTACGATTCTGGGAACGAAGATGTTTTTATTGCCTCTGCTGATTGGATGAAACGCAATTTCTTTAAACGAGTCGAAACTTGTATCCCGATTTTAAATGATAAGATCAAACGGCGGATAATTGACGAGAGCTTGAAGCTTTATATGCAGGATAATGTGAATTCATGGCATATGAATGCCGATGGTAGCTATTCACCAGTTGAACAGACTGGTAAGCGGATTTGTGCCCAAGAATTTTTGATGGATAAGTTGGGTGTTCCCATCTTTAAGGAAACTTTAGCTATGCAGCTTACCCAACAGGTAGAAGCCTTACGAGCTAATAGTAAAGCTCCGGTGCCTTCAGTGAAAAAAGATTCTGCTATGGTTACCACCACCCCGCGAAAGCGTAACTCTCGAGCTACAGCTAATGAAAAGCCAGCTGAAAAAACTACTCCTAAGCCACGTTTGAAAAAGCCGATTATTAAAGGTTAACATGTTAAAAAATTTACTATTATTGTCGTTTATTTTTATTTTAGCCGCCTGCGGTTTTCATTTGCGTGGTGTTGCTGGTAGTTATAGTTTTCCTTTTAAAACAGTGTTTTTGAATTGTGATACTCCTGTTATTTGTCCTGGTTTGAAAAATACGATCAAGGCAGAGTCTCTGACCATGCTTGTAACGAATAAGGAAAGTGCTGAAGTGGTTATTAGTGTTAGTAATGAACAAACTAGTCGTGATACACTCGATTTTAATAGTGTTGGTCAAATTGCTAGTTATATCCTTACATACCGTGTCACAGCTCGTATTTATAATTTGCAGGGTGATCAGCTTGGTAATGATATTATAGTACAAAATCAGCAGGTTATGGCATATAATAATAGTTTAATTCTGTCATCACAGCAGCAGGAAGAAAATACTTGGGATCAGCTCCATCAGAATGTTATTAATGCACTTATACGCAGGATCGTGTATTTTCATGACGCACCATTAGTTTCCCCAGCTTATGCCTCAGAATCTCGTTAGCTGGTTAAAAGTACCTTCTCTTGACGGGTATGCCATGTTAATTAGTGGCAATGAAGAGTGCTTTCCAATACAGGAGCTACTGGTTAAAAAAGTCTCACAATTGCTCGCCAATGCGCATTTTCAGTCATTTATAGCGGATCGTTATTTTGATTTTGCAATAATTGAAGATATAATGCGAAGTAGCTCATTATTTGCTGAAAAAAATCTTCTACTTGTCTCATTTAAAACTAAACCAACTCTTGAACAGCAAAAAAAATTATTAATATTATATGATTTATTGGATGAAAATAATTATCTGATTCTCACTTGTGATAAGCTAGATAAAAAAGATCTTGCTAATGATTGGTTAAAATATTATGATAAAGCTGGACTTGTTTTTATTTTGACTGGAGATGCTTCTGAAGCAAGTGCATTTGTTAAATGTCAACTTGGAGAGCATAATTTTACTATTAATGAGGATGCTTTGGGGCTTCTACTTGAATTAAATCAGGGAAATCTTACTCAGTTAAATCAAGAAATTAATAAGCTATCGCTATTATTTATGCCACCCTACACAATTACTCTTGAAGATGCTCAGCTACATTTAATTGATAATTCAAATTATAGTATCTATGCTTTGTCTGAAGCCTATCTTTTAGGTAATCTTACATTAACACACAAGATCTTTAAGCATGTTTGTATTGCAAATGAAGAAGTAATCTTAATGAGCTGGAATCTTGGTGAAGACTTGCGTAAGCTTATAAAAATAAAAAATTTACAAAAAACAGAAGCAAATTTTCGGGCTATTGCTGGAACATTACGAATCTGGGGTAATTCAATCGTTGCCTTTGAGAAGGCTGCTAGCCGACTTACTTATGTAAAAATATTAGGGTATCTAGATGATTTAGCTAAAATTGATATGGCGGTGAAGGGCATATTGCAGGAAGATGCTCTGACGCTTCTTGAGAAGTTGGTCACCGATATTTGCATTGGCAGGCAATAGTTAGCAATGATTATAACTCAATTAAAATGCTTTGGTAGTGATGCAAAAACTGGTAATCTTGCCTATGTGATTGAAAGTGACACTATGGATGAAGTCGCACGGCAGCAATTTGCATTTGAACAAAACGTACCCGTATGTGTATTTATTGATAGTATGGATGGAAGTAAATTAGAACTTTCTTTTTTCTATCCACATAAGAAAAGTCCATTATGTTTACATGGCTCGCTGGCTGCCGCAAAGGTCTTTTTTGCTAGAAACCCTCATAGTACTTGTATCCAAATTGTAAGCTCAATGGGGAAAATACTCACCGCTTCTTTAGATAATGGAGAGGTAATTTTCCTTGAGTTAGTCCCCGAGTTTATTCGTGATGGGGGAGGGTATATTGATGATGTTAGTAAATTACTTGGCATAGATCTAGATGATATTCTCATTAAGCCATTAGTTGCTTCGGTAGGAAGCCCTAAGCTAATTGTTAAAATAAATAGTAAAGAAAAATTATTTTCATTAAAACCTGATTTAGCCGCACTAAATTTATGGAATGAACACGTCGCAATTAATGGCATCTATGCCTATTATCAGGAAGATAAGGTAATATTTGCTAGAAACTTTAATCATTTGGATGAGAAGATTGAAGATAGTGCAACTGGTGTTGCGGCAGCTGCGCTGGGCTATGCTCTTTCAGCGAGTATTAAAGTTATTCAGGGGGGTAATTTAGATAATAGCTGTGTGCTTGATGTAAGGTTTGAGAATGATACGATCAAACTAACCGGAAATGTATTTTATTTATAAGAGAGCGGGGAAGACTGATAGATGTTAGCAAAACTATTTTGTTTGGATGGTGAGCATAAATTCACCTTATCGCGTGAAGTAATCGGAGGGGTTATTAATTTTATGGCAATAGCTTATATAATTGCCGTAAATCCGATAATTCTTCATGCTGATGGTGCTGGGTTTCCGCTTAATGCAGCCATAACTTCAACGGTTGTTATCATCGTTATCATGACGCTTTTTGCTGCCTTTTTTATTCGTTTACCATTTGTGTTAGCACCAGGTATGGGGATAAATGCGATTATCTCTTATACGTTGATTTTACATGAAAAGCTTGATATCCCGACAGTACTGGGAGTCATTCTTTTTTCTAGTCTTCTTCTTTTTGTATTTTCTGTGAGTAAAATTCGGCAAGTAATAATTCATGCAATTCCTGAATTTTTGCAAATCGCATTAAGTGCTGGAATCGGCTTTTTTCTCTTCATGATTGGTATTAAAAATATTGGGCTTATCGTTGCTAATCCAAATACCCTCATTGGAATTGGTAAGTTTAACATTGATATCATCCTGTGTTGTCTTGGCTTTATTATGTCAGCAGTGTTTTTTATCAAGCATAAAAATTATGCGTTTTTATTACCAATCATATTGATTACACTTATTAATGCATTTATCCATCCAGAAACATTACCACATAAATTTCTCGAAATGCCAGATTTTAGCCTTTTCATGCAGATTGATGTCGCAAAAGCTTTCAAATTAAGCGTACTACCTGCGATTTTATCATTATTCGTGGTTAATTTTTTCGATGCTACTTCTACAACAATGGGCTTGCTATCGCAGATAAAATTTGATAATCAGCATAAGAAAGTAACCTATCTGAAGCGGGCATTAATTACCGATAGCTTTGGAGGGGTTTTATCTAGTTTGATTGGCATCTCTCCCAGTGTAATTTTTGTTGAGAGTTCTGCTGCTATACATAATGGGGCTCGTACCGGGATTGCTTCAGCAATTACTGCTTTATTATGTCTACCATTCATTTTTTTGTCACCTTTAATTGCGATTATTCCAGATGCTGCAACTTCCCCAGTATTAATGGTGGTTGGGCTAATCATGCTTTCAAATATTAGAAGAATTGATTTGACAAATTTTGAAGATATTGTTGCTAGTATGTTGACTATTGTGATGATGCCATTATGTTTTTCGATTACTGCGGGAGCAATATTTGGTATTTTATCTTACACGCTGTTAAAATTACTCTTGGGCAAATATAATGAACTGTCGGTTACATTGATTATCGTAGCGATAGTTTGCAGTGGATGGTTTTTTATTAACTAAAATTAAGTTTAAGCTAGATTTATAAGGGATTTATTATGGCAGTATCAAAAATTGTAATTGGTTCTGTAATTGTTGTTATTGGTGCCGGAGCGGGACTATACTATCTGAAAAATATTAGAGAAAACCAGTCGGAAAATATTCGGATTCTTGCCGTTACTCCGAATATGGTGGCTACTCAGGTACCTACGAAAGAGTGTCATCAGGTAACAACAAGCAAGAAGGTGAAAAATAAAAATAGTAATTTTTTCAATCGTATGTTTGATAGTAAGAAACATCCTGAATACGTTACTGTTACCAATAATCAGGAGGTTTGTAAGACCGTGATGCAGGAGAGTCAGACTCAATCCGGTTATGTTGTTCGTTATCAATTTAACGATTTTATCGAGTCAACACTAGTGCAGGTTGCACCACCATTAAACACTGAAATGCCTTTGGCTGACTTGCAGAAATATCAGCCAATTTTGGACAGCCAGAATACTTCCATTCAAGATCGCTCGGCTAATGCTTCCGCTTCAGCTAATTCTTCGGCACCCGTTCCTGTGGATCATTAATATTCGGAAAATTGATATGGGGCGCACATTTGTTTTAGCTGGGTATATGCCCGGCTTTTATTTTTTTGACCTATAAGCTGAAACTCTTGGCAGTAGCGAATTTTTTTCTGACTACATATATCAGAAGAGTAAAACTGATCACCATTAAGACATCCATCCGCTTTTACCTGTTTTATAATTTGTTCTGCGGTTATCTTGTTGAATTTATTAAGGTAATAGCTGTCAGGTAAGGTCGATTTTATTTTTAATAACTGTCTATTCTGATAAAGATAAACTGGGTAATCTGTTGATTCAGCATACCATTTATGATTTAATCCATTAAATCTTAAACTATCTCCTGTTTGTACGAAGCTGTTTTGCTGGTATGAAAATGCTTTAGTTGTAGCAAAGTGATTGATGGATTCAATAGCGACTAGATAACTATGATCAGTATTTTTATCTAGATTTTGGTTATGATAGGCAGAGATTAGAAATACTTCACTATGATTAATCATAAATTTCTTATCAATAGTTATGCTTGAAAAGCCAGTGCTCTCGAGGCGAATTTCTTGGTTATTAAGGTATAGGGACTGTGTCTGATTATGTCTTTGCATGTTTTGCAGCTGAATAATTGTCAGATAACCACTTTGGGTTTTCTGGAAATTTATAACGTCCGGAATTTCTGCGTACCATTTTTTGAGTAAGTTATGCTTACTTTCTGGATCAAATCTTATAATGCTGCCATTGGCATTATTTATTTGATAGTTATAATTTATAGCCAGTTGTTTATTGGTAAAAATGACATGCTGATATTTTATCGATACTTCACATTTATTAGCAGAATTTAAGTGTTTTATTGTTAAAATGCTTTCACTTACAAGATTATCGTTCGTTACAAATTTTGCCCGACTTATTAACTCTTGCTGTATTGATGGACTATTACAACTGGAATTTATGGGTTTTTTATCGCAACTTGCTATTGATATAGCGCTAATAGTAGCTAAAATCAAGTTATGGAATTTATTTTCCATCTAAATTTACCTTCAAGTTTAATAATCATACAATATTCTACTGAATGTAAGCATTAGATGAGAGTGATTTTTGTGGGTTTAGCTATGCTGATGGTCATTTAACTTCTAAAATCATCTATTCTGGATAATCGACGTTATGGTAAAATGAAATACTATGCTTCTATTTGATGTGTTATTTTAATGCAATTACTTTCCCGCTTAAATCACTGGTTTGATAAATATGACCCCTATTGGTATTCGCGATTTTTAGGGCTAAAAGCAACATATACAGCTGTGATACTTTTTATTGCCAATATGTTTTTGCAACCCCCACTAGCACCTCTAATTATGTTAGTAGCCGCGGCGGGAGTTCTGATTATAGAAATGCCAACGATAAATACCTTTAAGAAGAAAGATCTTATTTATCTGGGCTATATTATATTAATTTCGATAACAATTGGGCTATTCTCTAGCTATGTCTATTTTAAGCTGGCATTTATTATCGTGGTTGCTGGTTGGGCATTTATTCTATATTCACTTCTTAGTAAAGCTCCGCAATTGTTTCCGATAGTAAGTGTCCTCCTTATGCTAGGTGTTATGTCACTTGAAGGGATAAACACAGGTAATTTTTATGTGATTCTGAATATCTTGATGTTTATCTGGGAATTTGCTTTTATTACGTTTTGGGCACATAAATTACTTCCTAATTTGTATCATCGAATTTGGCGTAGTAGCATTATTCGCGGATTAGAAAGCATACAAAAGATGCTTGAAGACTCTGACAATCATCGTGGACGCGAAGTTTTTCGCCATTATTTAGCAGCAAATAATGTACTAAGATTATTGAAAAAAGAACAGCTTCGTCCAGCTGTAAAACTTACCCGATACCTGAGTTACTATCACTATTATTTGGCAGATTTATTAATGCGCGAAAGAGTTAGTTCAAAGGAATTAAGTGTAATTAGGCGTGATATTGAGTTACTTTTTCTGGCAGTTGAACTAGGAAATTCGATTCCAGAAGCCGCTACAATAAGTAGTGATGCTAATAATACTTTACGTTATCATTATCGTATTTATGACAATATCAAATCAGACTGGAATAAGCTATGCCAAGCCGTGAGCAGCTAATTCACCGCCGGATCATCCACGTTGTCATAATGATTGCAACTGGGGCATTTATTTATCAATATAGTCAGTGGGATGATGGCTTATGGATACCGATTTCGATTTTGGCTATTGTTGGACCATTTAGCCCTGGATTAACCATTAATAAAGCTCGCCAGCGCGTTCTTGGGACTATTTGTGGCTTATTGATAAGCTTGATTTTATGGCTATTTCTCCATTATAATCCAAATACTCTGGTTTTTATAGCACTAATCTTGATTTATGGGGTTGCCTTTACTGCTTTACAAGAATACACTTATTTTATCCTGTTAGTTAGCATTATGTTGTGTGTTAATTTTGATTATATGAATCTTTTTATCAATAATGAAATTTCATTTATTGCTAATCGTGGACTATGCGTTTTGATAGGGGTTACAATCTGTCAATTCTACGAGTATTTTGTTTTTAGCCGTTATTATAATAATGCAATTGCTCTGGTTGAAGCAAAACGATTGGATGAGCTAGTTATCAACTCATGGGATAATATCCGACAAATGTCTGAGAGTGATTTAGTTACGATCAGCAAACTTAATAAAATAGTAGAACCTCTTATTATTGAATTAAAGCGGTTGGAGGAACTGAAAGAGAGCTGTCTTCATGGTTATAGTGAACAAACTAAGACTATTGATCTGATTGAACGTTATGAGAATAAACTCACTAGCCTCTACGATTGGCTAAATAGTATGGGTTTTAGTTTGCTTTGTCGTCAGAAAAGGGTATTGCAGGATAAGAAGTCGCTACCTATAGATAATCTTTGTAATTAGTTATTTGTTAGTTGATTTTGTAACAGCTGCTGAACTTTCTGTAGAATATTGAAGCGTGCAAAGTTCTTGCGGTATACCAAGCTTAATTTTCTGCTCGGTGCTGGCTTTGGTAAGGGCTTGATTTTTACTTCATTGGGAAGATTTTTTAAAGCCAGTTCTGGCAAGATGCTAATCCCAATGTTCATGGCTACCATAAATTTAATTGTTTCTAGCGAGCTTGCAGTTATCAGACCAATACCATTGCTAGCATTTGTATTACATTCTGGGCAGATTTTTAATACCTGGTCACGAAAACAATTGCCTAATCCAAGTAAGAGAAAGGTTTCCTGTTCCAATTCCGAAGCGCTGATTTTATTTATTTTTGCAAGCTTATGATCTTTAGCGCAAATGACAGCCAGTTTGTCATCATATAATTCAATTTGGGTTAACTCTGGGTGATTGGTCTCAGTTGCAAGAATAATTGCATCCAATTCACCTTTTAGTAATTTATTTGTAAGTCCATCAGTATAGCCTTCCTCAACTATCAGTTGTAATTTTGATTCCTTGCTGATGACTTCCTGAATCAATTTCGGAAAAATATAAGGACCAATAGTAAAGATTGCACCAATTTTAAGTGGCTGCTTATATGGGTTTTGATTGGTTTCAACAATATCAAGTAAATTGTGAGCTTCAAGAATTATTTTTCGCGCTTGATTTACTATTTCTTCCCCTGATGGAGTAATGAGCACCCGGTGATTCTCACGTTCAAAAATGGTAATTCCCAGATTATCTTCCAACTTTTTTATGGCAATTGATAGGGTTGGCTGCGAGACAAAACATTTTTGGGCAGCCTTGGCAAAGTGTTGTTCATCTGCTAACGCTACTAGATATTTTAGATCGGTTAATGTGAAATTGATCATATAAGGTCGGATTTTGTATTTAGGTAGTTAATCGCGACTAGTTGAGAGCGATCTGAAAATTCAGCCAGCTCTTTAGGAGTTGCAGTTACCTGATCGCCAAGTAAGCGATTCACTAATGTAACGGCCAGCATCGTTGCCGGTATTTCCACCTGATTGCAAAAGGCAGCAAGGGCAGTGGATTCCATTTCAAAATTTCTGATACCTAAGGCACGTACCTTCTCCAAATATTGAGTACGGAAAGCGAGATCATATTTTGGTGTAATCGCACCATCAAAACGCCCCTGCCCAAGATAAAAGTCATCTGCAGCTATTGTATTTGCCAGAATAACCTGAAAGTCCAGACCGCGAGGTTGCACTTTATGTATTTCATTAGCAAGTCTGCTATTAAAGCAGGTAGGTGTATTAATGTTTCTGTCCAGAGATGGTAATGGTAAGTAATCTGCTAGATTTGGCATAAATGCTTTTTCTGTAATTACGACTGTTCCTGGATCAACGCCTATACCCCCTGAAGTACCAATTCGTATATATTCAAGGTCAGTATTGCCCGCATAGTAAAGTATTTTAGTTAGATCATGTAATAAGGCTATTACAGAAGTATTTCCCATTCCATGTGAAACGGATAGTATATTTCCAACCCGGTAGATCTTGTATCTGCTGGTTGGCGTGATATCTTTGGGTTCAAAAAAATCCGGGTGCACTTTTGCAAACCTTAGAGCCAGCTTTCGTGCTAGGTTTTTGGCTCGGTCGTTGCTTCCCTGTAATAATACATATTTTATCCCCGAGAATTTACCAATAATCTCATCTGTAAGTTCTAGTTCCAGTAGATATAGATATTTTTCTTTAAGATCTTTTAGTAGCGAATTTATTTGCATTATAGAACCTGCTGGTTAATGATTAATTACATAGTCAATTACAAGATTTGCTGCTTTTTTGAAATGGAGAATTTGTTCCTGTTTGGAAATATAAATTTCATCGGTTAAAAAGCGATCAACCAATACAGCATTTATCTCACAACAAGAGATTTCCAATTGATTACAAAATCCAGCAAAACCAGTCGCTTCCATATCAAAACTTCTGACTCCTTGGTTATAAGCTTTATGCAGATATTGTTGTTGCTCTTCAGGGGTATAGCTTAATGGCATAGCACCATTTAATCTGGCTTGCCCATTATAGTAGCCCATTCCACCAATTATTTTTCCTGTAACAATTGAGGCGGTTTCATTTTTATTGATTGCATTAATAAAATCTTGAGTTAAAGCATGGCAGAACTGTGTTGGATAATGATGTAACTGACCAAATTCAATTGATTCAAACTGTGCCTCCAATGTGTTGGTGACTGCTTCCGTTCCGACTACTATTTGCCCTGGATTTACACCAAGACCGCCAGATGGTCCAACTCTAAAGAATTTGGGTGATTTTACCTTGGCATGCCAGAGTAGTTTAACTACTTCATTTAGGCAGATTAATAGTGATGGTACACCAATTCCATGGGAAACAATCAGACTATTATGAATTTTATGGATGTGGTAACGCTCTCTTTTTCCAATTGTTTTACATCTAACATCAGTATCTCTTATACTGTAGAATTTTTTCGTAAATTCGTTAGCAATTGTATCTGCATTGTTAAATGATCTAGTGAGGATTACATACTCCACATCACCAAACATTTGTTCCAGATTTTGTCCAGAATCAAAGCCCAAATGGTAGAGATAGTCAACTTCAAGGTTCTGGAAAAATGGATTTAATTTATCATAGTTCATTCTGCATCTTCCGTGTTTTGCTGTAAATAAACAGTCCGCTAATTAGTGTAAAGATAAGCATTAAGCCAAATCCACCAAATACTTTAAATTTGACCCAGACAAACTCACTGAATGAGTACGCAATTATTAGATTAAGTATTCCCATTATTACAAAAAAAGCAACCCACATTAAATTTACGCGTGACCAATCTCTGTCACTAATGGAAATATGTTCGTTTAGGAGTAGTTTAATGCTGTTTTTACCTAACTTTGCTGAAACAAGCAGAGATACCGCCATAATCCAGTAAAGGACGGTTGGTTTTAACATGACAAAGGTTTTATTATGGAAAATGATTGTTAAGCCACCAAATACTGTTATTAGTAATGTGCTAAGCCAAGTATTTTTACCAATTCGTTTATAAATTATCTTGTATAGTGCTAATTGTAACCAGCTTAGGACAATACAGATTCCAGTTGCGAGGTAAATGTTTTTGGTAAAATAGTAAACGGCGAAAAAGCCAATTAATGGCAGCATTTCAAAAAAAAGATTATTTTGCATAAGACCACTTATATATATAAAAACCGCTAGGAATAGACAATTATACTGGATTTTTAGATAATTAAAAAAATAATTTGAAATTTTAAGGTACTTGTTCGTGCTAAAATCGTGTCAGATTTAATGAGTTTCTATATTGGGGAATTTAGAAATGGGTAAACTGGTTATAGCTAACTGGAAAATGAATGGTGACCTAAATAAGGTTAATTCTGATTTGAGCTACTATGCTAATCACCCTGCTACAAATAAATCAAATGTTGTGCTGGCACTACCATATCTGTATATTGTCTGGGCAAAACATATTCTTCTTAATAACTCATTGATAAGAATTGCTGCCCAGGATTTGAGTCATTACCGTGATTGCGGAGCTTATACTGGAAAAATCAATGGAAGCATGCTAAAAGATGCTGGAGTTAACTATGTCTTAGTTGGTCACTCCGAACGGCGCAGTTTACTTGGTGAAAATGGGCAGATTCTTGTTGATAAACTAATTAATGCTTTTGATAATAAACTTGTACCAATTTTATGTGTTGGAGAATCAATCTTTAATCGTGAGGCAGGCGATTATTTGGAGTTTATTGAAGAGCAACTGTCTGGTTTGATGCAAATTCCTCAACTAAAAGAAATGATTATAGCGTATGAGCCGTGTTGGGCAATCGGTACTGGCAAAATTCCAACTCTTCTTGAGATACAAGAAGTAGCGGATTTTATTCACAGCTACATGCAAAAAAACTTCCCGTATGCTAAAATAGCTGTTTTGTATGGTGGAAGTGTAACTAGTCAAAATGCACATGAAATACTTGCTATTGCCAATGTTAATGGGGTATTAGTGGGTGGGGCTTCGCTAAAAACAGCCGATTTTACAGCAATTTGTGAGAATGTTTAGTTTGTTATGTTTCTAATTTTAACGTGATTTTTTTAGATTTATTGCTTATATGGAAATTATAAAAACGTTATTGTGGATTATTCAGATAGTTTCAGCTATTTCTGTAATTATATTGGTTTTACTTCAGCAGGGTAAAGGTGCGGATGCCGGTGCTACCTTCGGTTCTGGTGGTTCTTCCTCTTTGTTTGGTGCTAGTGGCTCAGCTAATTTTTTAAGCCGCTCAACAGCAATTGGTGCAGCAATATTTTTTGTAACTACCCTAGCTTTGGTTCTTATCTCAAGTAATGGGCGTGTTGGCGATCTTGGGGTTATGGCAAATATGACAAATGCAGGTAAGACTTCAGCGAGTCAAGTGGTTGCATCGCAAGTTGCTGCCAGTCAGCCATCAACTAGTAAGAAAGCAGCCACAGCTAAAAAAGAAACAGGGAATCAGATTCCAGATTGATGATTTTTGCCGACATGGTGAAACTGGTAGACACGCCATCTTGAGGGGGTGGTAAGCTTAGCTTGTGTGAGTTCAAATCTCACTGTCGGCACCATAAGTTAATATTTTAAGGGAATACAATGGTTTATACTTCATATTTTCCAATTCTTTTCTTTATGTTGCTGGCGACTATTATGGGATCCATAATGATTGTTGCCGGACGTCTTCTTGGTCGTCATAAGCCTGATGATCAGAAAAATTCGCCATATGAGTGTGGTTTTGAGGCGTTTGAGGATGCACGGGTTAAATTTGATGTTCGCTATTATTTGATAGCGATTATTTTTATTTTATTTGATCTTGAGGTTGCATTTTTATTACCTTGGGCATTAGTATTTCGTCATCTGGGAATGTATGGCTTTGTCGTTATGGCGGTATTTTTGACGATATTAATCGCTGGCTTTGTATATGTCTGGAAAAAAGGAGCGTTAGAATGGGAATAGAGGGAGTTCTAAAAGAAGGCTTTGTTACAACTACCGCTGATAAGTTGATTAATTGGGCGAGGACAGGTTCGCTTTGGCCAATGACATTTGGTTTGGCTTGTTGTGCAGTGGAAATGATGCATATTGGTGCTGCTCGTTATGATCTAGATCGTTTTGGGGCGGTTTTTCGTCCTTCTCCACGTCAGTCAGATGTTATGATTGTTGCGGGTACGCTTTGTAATAAAATGGCACCTGCTTTACGCAAAGTTTACGATCAGATGCCTGAGCCGCGTTGGGTAATCTCAATGGGGTCGTGTGCTAATGGTGGTGGGTATTATCACTACTCTTATTCAGTTGTACGTGGCTGTGATCGCATTGTTCCTGTTGATATTTATATTCCTGGATGTCCACCAGCTGCTGAGGCTCTGATGTACGGAATAATCCAGTTGCAAAATAAAATTCGTCGTGATTCTACAATTGCCAGAAAGAGTGCCTGATGAGTAAATTAGATAGACTGGAAGCAGCTTTAGTTGAGGTTGCTGGTAATATATACAGTAATTTATATCGCCATTATAATGAAATTACCATTGAGGTAAGCCCTGATCGATTAATTGAGCTTATGAATAAGCTTGCTTTAAATGATAAACTTAGTTTTGAGCAATGTCAGGATGTCTGTGGGGTTGATTATTTAAGCTATAAAAACGAAGAAAAATCTGAAGATGCCTTGCGTTTTGCAGTTGTTTACCATCTTTTATCACAGAAATATAACTGGCGTTTACGTGTAAAAACCTTTGCTACTAATAATGAATTTCCAATTGTGCCTTCTGTGGTTGATATCTGGAGCTCAGTTAATTGGTTTGAACGCGAAACTTTTGATTTATATGGTATTGTATTTGAGGGGCATCCGGATTTGCGTCGGATTCTTACTGATTATGGATTTATTGGGCATCCATTCCGTAAGGATTTCCCTTTATCAGGATATGTTGAGATGCGCTATGATGAAGAACAAAAGCGCGTTATTTATCAACCGGTAACAATTGAGCCGCGTGAAATTACACCGCGCATTATACGTGAGGAGGGCTACGGTGGCAGAAATTAAGAACTACACCCTGAATTTTGGGCCGCAACATCCGTCTGCCCACGGGGTTTTACGTTTGGTACTTGAGCTAGATGGTGAAGTAATTCAGCGTGCGGATCCACACATTGGATTGCTGCATCGTGCGACTGAAAAACTTTCTGAGCATAAGACATTTATTCAAGCTTTGCCATATATGGATAGGCTTGATTATGTATCAATGATGTGTAATGAGCATGCTTATTGTCTAGCTATTGAGAAGCTAATGGGGCTTGAAGTTCCTATTCGTGCTCAGTATATCCGGGTTATGTTTGCTGAGATTACGCGTATCTTGAATCACCTAATGTGGATTGGTGCACATGCTCTAGATATTGGTGCAATGGCGGTATTCCTTTATGCTTTCCGTGAGCGTGAAGATCTTATGGATTGCTACGAAGCTGTTTCAGGTGCTCGGATGCATGCGGCATATTTTAGACCAGGTGGTGTTTATCGCGATTTACCTGAAACTATGCCAAAATATACAGAATCAAAAGTAAAAACTAAAAAACAGATTGATGCTTTAAATAGGGCACGTCAAGGAAGTTTACTTGATTTTATTGAAGATTTTGCAAATCGGTTTGATAAATGTGTTGATGAATATGAAACCTTAATTACTGATAACCGGATTTGGAAGCAGAGGACAGTTGGTATTGGTGTTGTTACCCCAGAACGTGCTTTAAATTTAGGTTTTTCTGGTCCTATGGTACGTGGTTCAGGTCTAGCTTGGGATTTACGTAAAAAACAACCGTATGACGTATATGCTGATTTAGATTTTGATATTCCAATCGGTAAAAATGGTGATAGCTATGATCGTTATTTGGTACGTGTAGCAGAATTACGTGAGTCGAATAAAATCATTAAACAGTGTGTGGCTTGGCTAAAAAATAATCCTGGTCCAGTTATAGTTGATGATCACAAAGTAGCTCCACCGCATCGTGAAAAAATGAAATACGGAATGGAAGAGCTAATTCATCATTTTAAATTGTTTACTGAGGGTATGCATGTACCTGAAGGTGAAGTTTATCAGGCTGTTGAACATCCTAAAGGTGAGTTTGGAATTTATCTTGTTTCCGATGGTGGCAATAAACCATACCGCTTAAAAATTAAAGCACCGGGTTATGCTCATTTGGCGGCGCTTGATGAAATGAGTCGTGGACATATGATTGCTGACGTAGTTGCAATTATTGGTACTCAAGATATCGTATTTGGGGAGATTGATAGATAATGTTATCTCAGGAATCATTACAGAAAATTGATGTTGAGTTGGCTAAATATCCAGCAGAACAACGTAGAAGTGCAACAATGTCTGCGCTGAGAATTGCTCAGCAAGAATTAGGTTGGTTATCTCCAGAAACAATGGAGTTTGTTGCTAGTTATTTACGGATACCTGCTACTCAAGTGATGGAGGTAGCAACTTTTTATGGGATGTATAATCTCAAGCCAGTTGGTAAATATAAAATTACCGTTTGTACTAATCTTCCATGTGCATTGCGTGGTGGGGTTAATTCTATTGAATACCTTGAAGACAAATTAGGTATAAAAGTAGGTGAGACTACTTCGGATGGTAAATTTACCTTGATGGAAGGTGAGTGCATGGGGGCATGTGGTGATGCTCCGGTATTGTTGCTAAATAATCATAAAATGTGTAGTTTTATGACTCCTGAAGCAATTGATAAAAAATTAGCGGAATTAATGTAGTTGTACTCGCGAAGGCTGATGAGAATCAGTTTATTAGTAGTACTGTTAAATGGAAGTTGTTTGGTTTATGCGGCGGAAAGTAGTCCCTTTCAACGTTATGATAATAACTTGACTCTTGGCTACTATAATGTTATTTATGGTGATGGTGATTCAACCGGGGTATTGATATTCATGCTGAAGCCCTACTAGATATGGGGCTATGGTTATCAGCTGGTGCTGGATATGTACTATATTATAACCGTACCAGTAGTGTATTAAATAAGGTTACAGGGGCTAGTCTGTCTATCAATGCAGGATACGCATTTCTTACTCTTGAAAATAAGCTTAACCTTATTCCCTATGTAAGAATGCAACATATAGGTCAATCATTGAGTACGGGCTATGACTCTTCTCAGGTTGATTATACTGATGCATATGGACCGGGGTTAATAACTGAATATGATGCGATTAGGGATACTTTAAAATTTCGATTTGATACTAATGTTTTATTTTCAAATACGAAATCATCCTTTGTATCACCAAATAATTACCCAGACCAAAGCAATACTAATACTTTGTGGAGCTTTAGTCCTAGCATACAATATAATATTACAAAAGTATTGACAACACAATTTATTTACTCATATACAATTAATACCTATAATCCTAGCATGAGTGCAAATACTTTTGATTTCAGGATAGGTATAATTTATTAAGCCAAGGAGTTTATATGGCAATTTATCATAGCGGTGTTATATTTGCCGATGTGGATACGCATGATCCCGATTGCTGGAAATTGAATAATTATATCAAGCGCGGTGGTTATCAGGCGCTTAAGCGTATCATTGGTTCAAAAGTTCCTGCTGAAGAAGTTATTGCAGAAATGAAAACATCCGGCTTACGTGGTCGTGGTGGTGCAGGATTCCCGACTGGACTTAAATGGAGCTTTATGCCACGTACAATGCCTGGTCAAAAATACATCATGTGTAATAGTGATGAGGGTGAGCCTGGTACTTTTAAAGATCGTGATATTCTTGCATTTAATCCCCATGCAGTAATTGAGGGTATGATTATTGCTGGTTATTCGATCGGGGCATCAGCTGGCTATAACTATATTCATGGTGAGATTTTTGAGCTGTATCAAAGGTTTGAGGAAGCACTTGCAGAGGCGCGTGCTGCAGGTTTTTTAGGGAAAAATATTCTGGACTCCGGATTTGAGTTTGAATTACATGCCCACCATGGTTATGGTGCCTATATTTGTGGCGATGAAACTGCATTATTAAATTCAGTTGAAGGGCATAAAGGTCAACCGCGATTTAAGCCGCCTTTCCCGGCTGGTTATGGTTTATACGGTAAGCCAACTACAATTAATAATACTGAATCTCTTGCATCAGTTCCATTTATTCTACGTGATGGTGGACAGACATTTATGGATAAGGGTATTCCAAATAATGGTGGAACTAAATTATTCTCAATTTCTGGACATGTAGAGCGTCCTGGTAATTATGAAATTCCCTTGGGAACGCCGTTTAGCAAATTACTAGAAATGGCTGGTGGTATGCGTGGCGGTAAAAAAATGAAAGCTGTAATTCCTGGTGGATCGTCAGCGCCAGTTTTACCAGCAGAAATCATGATGGATTGTAATATGGATTATGATTCGATTGCCAAAGCGGGTTCTATGCTTGGATCTGGTGCTGTGATTGTTATGGATGAAGATGTCTGTATGGTTAAAGCACTTGAGCGACTTTCTTATTTTTATCATGAAGAAAGTTGTGGCCAATGTACTCCATGTCGTGAGGGAACAGGCTGGCTATATCAGATCGTTCATCGTATTGAAACTGGGCAGGGAAGAGCTGGAGACCTTGAGTTATTGAATAGTCTTGGAAATCAGATGGCAGGACGTACAATTTGTGCTTTGTCGGATGCGGCAGTTTTCCCGGTACGTAGTTTTACTAAGCATTTTAGAAATGAATTTGAATATCATATCGAAAACAAAAAATGTATGGTAAATCATCGCTGGTGTTAATGCCGAAGATAGTTGTTGTTAGGAATCAATAATGATTGAATTTGAATTAGATGGTAAAGCAGTAAAAGGCGAACAGGGCGCTACAGTTCTTGAAGTCGCTTTGCGTGAAGGTAAATATATTCCTCACTTCTGTTACCACAAAAAATTATCGATTGCGGCAAATTGCCGCATGTGTCTGGTTGAAGTTGAAAAAGCCAGAGGTCCGGTCCCGGCTTGTGCTACTCCGATTACCGAGGGTATGAAGGTTATGACTGCTTCCAAGATGGCAGTAGAAGCGCAAAAAGGGGTAATGGAATTTCTTTTGATTAATCACCCGCTTGATTGCCCGATTTGTGATCAAGGTGGTGAATGTCAGTTACAGGATCTAGCAGTAGGCTATGGACGTTCGGAATCAAGGTTCCATGAAGAAAAGCGTGCGGTAACGGATAAGGATCTTGGTCCATTAGTTCGTACCAAAATGACACGTTGTATTCACTGTTCACGCTGCGTTCGTTTTACTGATGAAATCGCTGGTTATCAGGAATTAGGCATGAGTTATCGTAATAACCATGTTGAAGTGATGCCGTTTCTAGGTAAAACAGTTGATAGCGAATTATCAGGCAATATTATTGATATTTGCCCAGTAGGTGCACTAACGTCAAAACCATTTCAAGATACCGCAAGAACTTGGGAGTTATCACGGCGTAAGACTGTATCTCCACATGATGCATTAGGTAGTAATCTGGTAGCACAAATTGATAAATATCATAAAGTTGTTCGCGTATTACCTTATGAGAATGAAGATATTAATGAATGCTGGATTTCTGATCGCGATCGCTATAGTTATGAAGGTTTATATCACGAAGAGCGTGCGACTAACCCGATGATTAAGCAAGATGGTAAATGGATTAAAGTTGATTGGGAAACTGCTATTGACTACGCAGCAAAAAGTATGGCTGGCGTTAAACATGATCATGGTAGTGATGCAATCGGTGTTTTGGCATCAGCTATTTCAACTACTGAAGAGTTACACTTATTACAAAAAGCCATGCGTGGAATTGGAGTTAGCAATCTAGATTATCGTCTGGATATGATAGATTTCAATCTGGATGGTAAAGTTGAAGGTGTTAGTTATCTTGGTTCTAGTGTAAATGAACTAGCTAGTAGTAAGTCTGTATTGGTGGTAGGTAGTGTTCTTCGCGAAGAACAACCATTGATTGCACAACGCTTACGTCAGGCAGCCAAAAAAGGAACCGAATTACACACAATCAATGTAATTAAAGAAGACCTTCTGGCAAAAGTGATGACACAGTCGGTAGTTGATCCACGTAAACTAAGCTATAAACTTGCTCAAGTTCTTAAATATGTAAGTGAGATTACTGGAAAATCAACTGAAATTAATTTGATGAATGTTGATACTTGTTCAAAAGCAAAACAGATTGCTGAAAGTTTAGTTAAAAATCAAGGTACAATTATTTTGGGTCGTGTTGCACGGACTCTTCCTGACTATTCTAAAGTAGTAATTTTGGCACAAGAAATAGCTAATTTTACTGGTGGACATTATGGAGTTTTACCTTCACTAGCAAATGAAGTTGGTGCGCAATTAGTTGGCTTTACGCCATATCGCGCTGCATTTAACGGCTATAATGCCAAAGGATTAAATGCTAGGGAAATGCTTGAAAGTCCACGCAAAGGTTATGTATTATTTAATACTGAACTTGAGCTAGATAGTTTCAGTTCACAAGCTGCAATAGCCGCGCTTAGCAAAGCAGAATCAGTAATTGCTATGACAGCTTATATCAGTGAAGATATGCTTCAATATGCAGATGTGATTCTTCCAGTTACTCCATTTACTGAAACCGCTGGGTCATATGTAAATATGGAAGGTAAATGGCAGAAATTTAATGGTGTAACTCGCCCAATGGGTGAAGCTAAGCCAGCATGGAAAGTAATCCGTGTTTTAGCTAATAAATTCAATCTTGATGGATTTGATCATAATAGCATTGAAGATGTCCGTTCGGAAATAGCTAATTTAAACGATACTGCAAGTTATTTGAATAATAAGGTAAAAGTAGAGCCAGTTTCGATAAATAAACCTGACTTAAATGGGTTAGTTCGTTTTGCAATTACTGGTATTTATAATGCAGATAGTATTACTCGTAGGGCAAATGCATTACAGCAAACTCCATGGGCTAAACTACCAACATTGACTGTATCACCAGTTTTAGCTGAAAAACTAAGTTTTAAAGCAGATGCTAATGTTACTGTTAAGCAGTCACACGCTCAGAAACAATTTAATCTGGCTGTATGTGAAACTATTCCGGAAACCATGGTGTTATTAGCTAAAAATCAAAGTACAATTGGGTTTGCTGGTACCTATGATCCAATTGAATTAAGTTTGGCTTAAGGGGGCAATATGGAATTTTTACAACATTATTTAGGACATGATCTTGCTTTTGCCATCTGGCATTTGATCAAGGCTGTACTGACCATTGTACCCTTAACTCTATCTGTTGCTTACCTTACTCTGGCAGAACGTCGGATTCTGGCATTCATGCATGCGCGGATTGGAGCTAACCGAGTTGGACCATTTGGGTTATTTCAGCCATTTGCTGATTTATTCAAATTTGTGTTTAAAGAAATTATTGTTCCTTATAAAGCGTCACGTGGTGTATTTTATTTTTCACCGATTATTATTCTTTTTTGTGCGCTTTCGTGTTGGGCTGTAATTCCTTTTAACCCTGAATTATATTTTACTGATGTAAATGCTGGTTTACTTTATGTTGTTGCAGTATCCTCTCTTGGTGTTTATGGAATTATTCTGGCGGGATGGGCAGGTAATTCAAAATACTCGTTCCTTGGTGGAGTTCGGGCTACGGCACAAATGATTTCATATGAATTAGCAATGGGCTTTGCTTTGATTGCGGTAATTATGGTATCAGGTAGCTTAAATTTTATTGATATAGTAAATAGTCAGGCATATGGCAAATTTGCTGGATCAATTCTTTCTTGGAATCTTATTCCTTTATTTCCAATGTTCTTGGTTTATCTTATTTCAGGTGTTGCTGAGACTAATCGTGCTCCGTTCGATGTTTGTGAAGGTGAGTCAGAGATTGTTGCTGGGTTCCACGTTGAATATTCGGGTACTCCGTTTGCCTTATTTATGTTAGCCGAATATGCTAATATGTTCTTAGTTTCAACTTTGACTGTAATAATGTTTCTTGGTGGTTGGTTATCACCATTCCCTCGGAATTGGGGTATACTTGGACATGAATCAATGGCATGGTTGGTAATTAAGGTATTAATACTATTATTTGGTTTTATCTGGTATCGTGCAACATTTCCACGTTATCGCTACGATCAGATTATGCGTTTAGGTTGGAAAATATTTTTACCAATTACCCTAGTCTGGATTTTTGTTATAGCTGTATGGATGGTTTCTCCATTCACTATTTGGAAGTAAAAGTATGAAGAGATTTTTTAAAACTTTTTTGCTTGGTGAGTTATTAAAAGGGATGGCAGTAACTTGGCGTGTCATGTTACGTCCAAAGCCAACTATTATTTATCCAGAGGAAAAAACTCCACAATCTCCTCGCTTTCGTGGATTACATGCATTACGTCGCTATCCAAATGGTGAAGAGCGCTGCATCGGTTGTAAACTTTGCGAGGCAGTATGTCCGGCACTAGCAATCACGATTGATATTCATGAACGGGATGATGGTACTCGTCGCACTACTCGCTATGATATTGATCTGATTAAGTGTATTTATTGTGGTTTTTGTGAAGAAGCGTGTCCTGTTGATGCAATTGTAGAGACACCAATTCACGAGTATTACGGTGAAAACCGTGGTGATTTGCATTATACCAAAGAAATGCTTCTAGCTATTGGTGATAAATACGAAAGTGTTATTGCTAAAGTTAAAGAAGCAGATCATAAGTATCGCTAAGAGGTTAATATGGATATAGTAAGTGTATTATTTTATGTTTTTGCAGCGATACTGTTATTTAGTGGTTTTAGGGTTATTACTGCTAAAAATCCGGTTCATGCTGCGTTATTTCTAGTTTTAGCATTTGTAACTTCAGCCTGCCTATGGATGATGTTAAATGTTGAGTTTTTGGCACTAACATTGATTCTAGTTTACGTTGGTGCTGTAATGGTACTATTCTTATTTGTGGTCATGATGCTTGATGTTGATCTTGAGTCATTACGCAAAGGATTCTGGAAAAATATGCCATTAGCATTGGTTTTGGGGGTAGTTGTACTACTTGAGATGTTACTCGTGATAGTAAAAAACCCAGTTGTAACAAGTGTTGCTAATGTTGATCCAGAAAGTAAAATCAGTAATGCTAATAAGCTTGGTTGGGTGTTATATACACAGTATTCGTACCCGGTTGAATTAGCTTCAATGATTCTTTTACTAGGTTTGGTAGTTGCAGTAGCTCTTACCCTACGTAAGACTGATAAGCAAGCTAAATATCAAAATATTGCCGCACAGGTTGCGGTTGATAGCAAAACTAGGTTTACAATGGTTAAGATGGCAGCAGAAGTTGAAGAAATTTCTAGCGAAGAAAATAAACAGGAAACAGCAGGAGACAAACAATGATAGGAATGAATCATTATCTTATTTTGTCGGCAATACTGTTTGCTATTTCGGTTATGGGTATTTTTCTAAACCGTAAAAATATCATAGTAGTATTACTATCAATTGAATTAATGCTTCTTGCGGTTAATTTCAATTTTGTTACTTTCTCGAGTTTTTTACATAATGTTGCTGGACAAATATTTGTCTTTTTTACTTTAACGGTGGCAGCAGCAGAATCAGCGATTGGTCTTGCAATATTGATTATCCTTTTCCGTAACTTACGGTCAATCAATGTTCGCGACATGGATCAGCTTAAGGGTTAATTTTTAAGGGTAGCAAAATGAATAGCATGCATTTATATTTGACGATTATACTGGCTCCCTTAGTTTCATCAACTCTGGTTGGGCTTTTTGGCTGTGCACTTGGCAAAAAACTAAGTCAGCTGTTATGTATTTTGGGTGTACTGATTTCAACAGTATGTTCTGTAATGGTTTTAAATCAAGTTTTGAGTAATGGCTTATATTTTGATGGTCCATTATACACTTGGTTGACTGTTGGTAATCAAACTTATTCAGTAGGTGTATTGATTGATAGTCTGACTGCAACGATGCTTACAGTTGTAACTTCTGTATCGTTGATGGTACATATTTATACTATCGGTTATATGGCTGGTGAAGATGGTTATACCAGATTCTTCAGTTATATTTCATTATTTACTTTCATGATGATCATGCTAGTAATGTCTAATAACTTTATCCAGCTATTTTTTGGTTGGGAAGGTGTTGGTTTAGTATCTTATCTTCTGATCGGATTTTACTTTAAGCGTGAATCAGCGATTTTTGCCAATTTGAAAGCATTCTTGATTAACCGTATTGGTGACTTGGGATTCTTGCTAGGAATTGGGCTAGTGCTTGCTTACTTTGGTACTTTGAATTATGCTGAGGTTTTTGCAAAATTAAATGAAATTACTGGACAAACTTTCCTAGGCACTGGTTGGAGTGTTATAACTGTAATTTGTTTACTACTTTTTGTTGGTGCAATGGGTAAATCTGCGCAGTTTCCATTACATGTTTGGCTTCCTGACTCAATGGAAGGTCCGACACCGATTTCAGCATTGATCCATGCGGCAACAATGGTAACAGCTGGAATATTTATGGTTGCACGTTTGTCGCCAATGTATGATTTATCAGAAACAGCTTTGTCGTTTATCGCCATAGTTGGTGCAATCAATGCCTTGTTTCTTGGTTTACTTGGGCTTATTCAGACTGATATTAAACGAGTTGTGGCTTATTCGACATTATCTCAGTTAGGTTACATGGCAGTTGCTTTAGGCTGTGGAGCATACTCAGTAGGTATTTTCCATCTGATGACACATGCTTTCTTTAAAGCGTTGTTATTTTTGGCTGCAGGTTCAGTAATCGTGGGTATGCACCATGAACAGGATATGCGTAAGATGGGTGGTTTGTGGAAATACATGCCAATTACTTATCTAGTAACCATAGTTGGTAATCTGGCACTGGCTGGTGTTCCGCCTTTTGCTGGGTTTTTCTCAAAAGACATGATTCTTGAAGCTGCAGAAAATGCACATCATCATGGACTATACGGTAGTTCTTTTGTGGTATTCTGTGTATATGCAGCGGTATTTGTAACTGCATGCTATAGTTTCCGCCAGTTATTCATGACTTTCCATGGTGAGGAAAGATTCCGTCATGCACATGATGATCACCATAGTCATGATGATCATGGACATCATGGTCCGGTAGAACCGCATGAATCTCCTTGGGTAATTACTGTTCCATTGATACTTTTGGCTATTCCATCTGTTATCATTGGTTGGATTGCATTTAGCAAGTTCGTTCCGGGTGATTTTTATCAAAATGTTATTTTTAATGCTGACTTCTTTAAAGAATTTACTGGTGAGGCAATGGCAAAAGGAGAGTTATCGCCAATTGCAATGATGATGCATTCATTATCTACTCCGCCAGTTTATCTAGCATTATCAGGTATTATTGCTGCGTACATTGCACATAAATCACCTGCGTTTGTGTCTGCTATTAAAGCAATCTTCAAGCCAGTAATTTATGTAATGGAACGTAAATATTTTATGGATGATTTATTTATAAATCTCTTAGCTCCTCTTGGACGTGGAATCGGTAAAGTTCTATGGTCAATTGGGGATGTTTTATTGATTGATGGGCTAATTGTTAATGGTTCAGCAAGAGTTATTGGGGTATTTTCTAAGATATTCCGCCGTGCTCAGACTGGATATGTAAATAGTTATGCAACATTTATGGTACTAGGTATATTGATTCTTCTTACCTTTTGTACCGGTTTAATCTTGCATTAAGGATAGAGTAATGATGAATTATTTGCTAAGTTTAACGATATGGACACCAATTGTATTTGGACTCATTACTTTATTAATAAATAAGAATGACTGTCTGGCGCGCTATTTTGCGCTTTTGGGTTCGATAATTGCCTTTCTGTTTTCACTACTGATTTTCTTTGGTTTTGATTCTAGTGCTACTAGCATGCAGTTTCAAGAAATGTGGCCTTGGGTTGGTAGCCTAAATATTAATTATCACTTAGGTGTAGATGGTATATCAATGCCTTTTGTGGTACTAAATAATTTTATTACTGTATTAGTAATTCTTGCTGGCTTCAAGGTTATTAAACATAAAGTATCTTTGTATAATAGCATGTTCCTGATGATGACTGGTTTCATCTCTGGTTCGTTCTGTGCGCTAGATGCAATTTTGTTTTATGTATTCTTTGAGGCGATGCTTATTCCTATGTACCTGATTATTGGGGTATGGGGAAGCTCAAACCGCGTTTATGCAGCGATTAAATTTTTCCTTTATACGCTGATTGGTTCATTGCTAATGTTAGTTGCCTTGATCTATTTATATTTCAAGAGTAATGGTAATTTTGAGATTCTTAGTTACTACAAATTGCCATTAAGTATTACTGCACAAACACTTATTTTTATTGCTTTCTTTATGTCTTTTGCAGTAAAAGTTCCAATGTGGCCATTACATACTTGGTTACCGGATGCCCATCCAGAAGCACCGACTGGTGGTTCAATGGTACTTGCGGCAATTACACTTAAAATTGGTGGTTATGGCTTCTTACGGTTTATTTTACCAATTGTTCCAGATGCTTCACGTGAACTTGCTGGATTGATGGTAGTATTGTCATTGATTGCTATAGTTTATATTGGATTAGTTGCAGTCGTTCAGAAAGATATGAAAAAGCTAGTGGCTTATTCATCAATTTCACATATGGGGTTTGTAACTCTAGGTTGCTTCTTATTTGCTAATGGCACATTAAATACTTGGGCAGTTGAAGGTGCGATTACTCAAATGATTTCTCATGGTTTTGTGTCGGCGGCTATGTTCTTCTGTATCGGTGTAATGTATGATCGAGTTCACTCTCGGAATATAGCTGATTATGGTGGTGTTGTTAACAAAATGCCTGTATTTGCTGCATTCTTTATGCTATTTGCAATGGCTAACTCAGGACTACCTGGTACCTCTGGTTTTGCTGGTGAGTTTATGGTAATCATGGGGGCAGTTGAGACTAATTTTGTGGCAGCAATTCTTGCCGGGCTTACCCTGATCTTGGGTGCGGGCTATACTTTATGGATGTATAAACGAGTTGTGTTTGGTGACGTTGTTAATAGTCATGTAGCTGAAATGGATGACGTTAGTAAGCGTGAGTTTTTGATTCTGGCTATCTTGGCTATAGCCGTGATTGTAATGGGTGTATGTCCAAATATATTTGTAGCCAAAATGCATGCTAGCGTTGAGCAGTTATTGACTCAAGTTACATTAAGCAAAATTTAAGCAAGGTAGATGATGATGTTGACTTATCCGAATTTAATTCCGGTTTTACCCGAACTGTTTATGGCATTTATGATCGTATTAATTCTGATCGTTGATGCTTTTACTTCAGAATCGAAAAAAGGTATTAATCTAGTTCTTACCTTGTTGACACTGGCTGGATGCTTCGTTATCCAGAAAGTTATTGATCGTGGTGTTACTCAGCTTACCTTCAATAATATGTTTATTCTTGATGGTATAGCTACTGGTACCAAGATGTTTACCTATCTGTTTTCATTTGTGGCTGTTTTATATGTAAAACGCTATGTTTGTGATAAGCAAATGCTTAAAGGTGAGTTCTACGCAATTTTCCTATTTGCAGTGCTTGGTATGATGGTAATGATTTCTGCTGATAATATGCTAGTTTTATACGTTGGACTAGAACTATTATCATTGGCGTTGTACGGTTTAATTGCTTTACAGCGTGATAGTGTAAAAGCCACCGAGTCGGCAATGAAGTTTTTCATTCTTGGTGCATTAGCTTCAGGGATGCTACTTTTTGGTATTTCATTTATTTATGGCGGTACTGGTGGATATTTACAGCTTGAGTATATATTAAAAGCTATGTTGAGCCAAAATGATACCAATGGTGCATTACTAGTCTTTGGTTTGGTATTTATTGTAGCGGGTTTAGTATTTAAACTTGGCTTGGTACCATTTCATATGTGGGTGCCTGATGTTTATGAAGGTTCTCCTTTAGCGGTTACGACTATTATTGGTAGTCTGACTAAAATTGCTGCTGTTGTGTTTATTATCAGATTTTTGATTGGTGGCTTAGTATTATTAAATCCATACTGGTCAATAATGTTGCTACTATTGGCGTTATTGTCTTTATTTTTTGGAAATATTATTGCTATAGCCCAGACTAATATCAAACGTCTATTAGGCTATT
The DNA here is from genome assembly GCF_002892535.1 of Aquella oligotrophica. Lineage (NCBI taxonomy): Bacteria > Pseudomonadati > Pseudomonadota > Betaproteobacteria > Neisseriales > Neisseriaceae > Aquella > Aquella oligotrophica. Next base: position 752,524 of record NZ_CP024847.1, read on the forward strand.
CAACTGTATCGCATATGGGGTTTGTTGCATTAGGTTTAGTTACAGTTAATGTCGATGGGGTTTCAGCTACTTTATTCTATATAGTAACTTACTCTCTAACCGCACTTGCTGGATTTGGTGTTTTGACCATGCTTTCTCGTGATGGTTTTGAATGCGAGAATCTAGATGACCTTAAAGGACTAAGCAAAACTAATCCGGTTTATGCTGGTTTATTATTACTTGTGATGTTCTCAATGGCTGGTATTCCACCATTAGTTGGTTTCTATGCTAAATTGAAGATATTATCGGCTTTGGTAGCTAGTGGTTATATTCCTGCTGCGGTATTTGCCGTAGTAATGTCATTGATTGGTGCGTTCTATTATATCCGAGTGGTTAAAGTAATGTACTTTGATGAGCCAGTTAAGGAAATAGTTCCAGCTGACACTTGTGTTTTTAGTCGGACGATTTTATTGGTTAATGGGGCATTATTGGTGATAATTGGTATATTCCCAACTATGGTTATGATGTATTGTAATCAGTTGATAACTGGCTAATTCGCCTAAATATACACTGTTATAAAAGTCGTACATTTGTACGGCTTTTTGTTTGTATATTGGTTTAAAAATTATCAACATATATTCAACTCTAAGTTAAGGTCTATTCCAAATTTCAAAGATCTTCTGTATGTAGTATAATTATGCAAATTAAATTATTTCAGGAAAGCTAGGATGCTACAAAAATATAAACCGATAACTGGAAGAAAGATTAAATTCGCATTGGTAGGCTGTGGGCGCATAGCGGCAAACCATTTTGGTTCTATAAGTCAGCATGCGGATAACTGTGAATTGATTGCAGTCTGTGATGTTAATCCTGAGCGTGCCAATAAGGCAGCTAGTGAAAATAATGCCAAAGCTTATTACAGCTTGGATGAAATGCTTGAAGCTGGTGGCTTCGATGCTGTTATTCTTACTACTCCAAGTGGCTTACATCCAGTACAGGCAATAGCCTGTGCCGAAGCGGGTTTTCATGTGCTTACTGAAAAACCAATGGCTACTAGAATGTCAGATGGTATAGAAATGGTTAAGGCTTGCGATAAAGCTGGAGTTCGCCTTTTTGTGGTTAAACAAAACCGTCAAAATGCAACCATTCAGATGGTGAAAAAGGCTATCGATGATGGGCGTTTTGGACGGATTTATTCTGTTGCCTGTAATGTCTTTTGGACTAGACCACAGGCATATTATGATCAAGATGCTTGGCGTGGAACTTGGGAGTTTGATGGCGGAGCATTTATGAATCAGGCTTCACATTATGTTGATTTGATGGAGTGGCTAATTGGTTCGGTAGAGTCAGTTCAAAGCTATACTGCTACGCTTGCAAGAAATATTGAAACTGAAGATAGTGGCGTAGTGGCAATAAAATATCGTAGTGGAGCATTAGCAACCATGAATGTATCTATGCTAACCTATCCGAAAAATTTAGAAGGTTCATTAACCATAATTGGCGAAAAAGGAACCGTGAAAATTGGTGGTGTGGCAGTAAATAAGATTGAGCATTGGGAGTTTGAAGATAAACGTCCGGAAGATGATTCAGTAATGGAAGCAAGCTATGCTACGACTTCTGTCTATGGTTTTGGGCATCCGCTTTATTATGATAATGTAATTGCAACATTACAGGGTAAGGCGCAGCCACTAACCGATGGGCGAGAAGGGTTACGTTCGCTTGAGTTACTAATTGCAATTTATATGTCGGCCAGAGATGGCAAAAAAATATCATTACCGTTAGTTTATTAAGAGAAAGAAATGGCAAATAATTATAAGGGAATTATTCTAGCTGGTGGTAGTGGAACACGCTTACATCCGGCTACACTTGCAATGTCCAAGCAGTTACTTCCGGTTTATGATAAGCCAATGATATATTATCCTTTATCAATATTGATGCTAGCAGAAATTCGCGAGGTGTTGATTATTTCAACGCCACAAGATATTCCTCGTTTTGAGCAATTGCTCGGTGATGGTAGTCAGTGGGGAATTAGCATTTCTTATGCGATTCAACCGAGCCCAGATGGTTTAGCCCAAGCATTTATAATTGGTGAAGAGTTTTTAAATGGTAGTCCAGCATGCTTGATCCTTGGCGATAATCTATTTTATGGTAGTGGAATGACAGAGTTGCTCATTTCTGCCCAGAATGCTAATGGGGCAACGGTTTTTGCTTATCAGGTAGCTGATCCAGAGCGTTATGGCGTAGTTGAATTTGATACTGCAAAGAAAGTAATCAGTATTGAAGAAAAGCCCAAAGAGCCTAAATCAGATTTTGCGGTAACAGGTTTATATTTCTATGATAGTAGTGTAGTTAGCTTAGCCAAAGAAGTAAAGCCATCAGCACGTGGTGAACTTGAAATTACTGATCTAAATCGCCTCTATTTGGAGCGAGGTAAATTAAATGTTATCACGATGAAGCGTGGTTTTGCTTGGCTTGATACTGGTACTCATGATTCATTACTTGAAGCATCCAATTTTATCCAGACAGTTGAACATCGACAGGGAATCAAAATAGCTTGTTTGGAGGAAATTGCCCTTCATAAAGGTTGGTTGACAAAAGATACTCTTCTTGAGCGCTTATCTGCTATGGGTAAAAGTACCTATGCTGAATATTTACGCCGGATAATAAAATAAGGTTTAGATTATGGAATTTATAAAAAGCGCGATTCCGGAAGTAATTCTTATCAAGCCCAAAGTGTTTGGCGATGATAGAGGATTTTTCCTAGAGTCATATAAGAAACCACTCTTTGTAGCGAATGGTATTGATTATGATTTTATTCAGGATAATCATTCTATGTCGGCTAAAGGTGTTTTACGTGGCTTACATTATCAGTTAAATCCAAAAGCACAGGGGAAGCTGGTGCGTTGCGTTAGTGGCAGTGTTTTTGATGTGGCGGTTGATATTCGTCGAGGATCGCCAACATTTGGGCGATGGGTTGGTTATGAATTAAGTGCTACTAATAAGCAAATGTTATGGATTCCTCCGGGATTTGCCCATGGCTTTATTACCCTAGAAGATAATACTCAATTCCTATATAAGACGACTAATGATTATGCACCAGAATATGATCGTGGGATTAAATATGATGATCCAGCAATTAGTATCGTTTGGCCAGAGATAGGGGAGTTGCTTCTATCGGGGAAAGATCAAGCGCAACCATTATTGAAAGATGCAGAGATAAATTTTGTATTTGGAAAAGAGAATGACTAAAACATTATTAGTTACTGGTGGAGCCGGGTTTATTGGTTCAGCAGTAGTCAGGGAACTGATTCAAAATTCAGACTATACGGTGATAAATATTGATAAGCTTACTTATGCTGGTAATCTTGAATCATTAAAAAGTGTAGAAAATAGTTCAAGATATAAATTTGAGCAAGTGGATATTTGTGATAAGGCGAATATTCAGCGGATTTTTAATGATTATCAACCAGTTGGAATTTTACATTTGGCTGCGGAAAGTCATGTTGATCGTTCAATCGTTGGTCCCGGTGAATTTATTGAAACAAATATAGTTGGAACTTATAATTTACTTGAGTGTGCAAGGGAATATTATAATCAGCTTACGGACAAGAGCCAGTTTAAGTTTGTTCATATCTCAACCGATGAAGTATTTGGTTCACTTGGTGATACTGGTTATTTTAGTGAGCAAACACCTTATGATCCGCGTAGCCCGTATTCAGCATCTAAGGCAAGTAGCGATATGCTAGTGCGTGCTTGGTATCATACCTATAATTTGCCAATAGTTATAACTAATTGTACCAATAATTATGGTCCATACCATTTTCCGGAAAAATTAATTCCCTTGGTAATTAATAATGCCTTGCAGGGTAAGCCACTACCGATTTATGGTAAGGGTGATAATGTTCGTGATTGGCTCTATGTTGATGATCATGCTCGGGGTATTATTCTTGCCTTTGAAAAAGGTCGGGTTGGTGAAAGTTATTGTATCGGTGGGCATAATGAACGGACTAATCTACAAGTGGTAGAAACCATTTGTCGGATTCTTGATGAATTACAAGCAAAAGTAGATAAAACTTCATACTCAGAGCAAATTACGTATGTCACAGATCGTGCTGGACATGATTACCGCTATGCAATGGATCCAGCAAAAATTCAGGCTGAATTAGGCTGGCAGCCACAGGAAGATTTTGATTCCGGAATCAGGAAAACAGTTAAATGGTATCTGGATAATCAAGAGTGGGTAGCACATGTAATTAGTGGTGAATATCAAAGCTGGATTAAACAGAATTATTCAGGACGTGATAATGGCTAAAATCTTGGTGCTGGGGGCAAATGGGCAGCTTGGTAGCGATTTGATAAAGATATTTGCTAATTCTACACATGAAGTTTGTGGATTAACCCAACTAGATTTGGATGCAGCATCAGCTGATGTGAGTATACAATTAGCCAAATATATTGCTTATGATTATATTATTAATTGTATTGCGACAACCAATGTTGATGGTTGTGAAGATAATCCAGATCTGGCGTTTATCTTAAATAGTGCCTTTGTTGTAAAGCTAGCAAAGTTCTGTCAGGAACAACAGTCTATATTGATTCAAGTATCTACTGATTATATCCTTGATGGTATAGCTAATAAGCCAATTCTGGAAACTGTTACAGCAAATCCGTTAAATGTTTATGGCTTATCCAAATATGCTGGGGAAATTGCAGTAAGTTCTAATTGTGACAAATATTTTATCTTACGCGTGGCTTCATTATTTGGTATTGCTGGGGCAGCTGGTAAGGGTGGTAACTTTATTAATACCATGCTAAGACTTGCGAATGAAAAAGATAGCTGGCAGGTGATTGATGATCAGTTTAGCTGTCCAACGCACACTCTTGATGTTGCGCGGGCTATTTGTCGCCTAATTGATGATAAAATTACGGATTTTGGTATTTATAATTGTGTAAGTAGTACAGGTTGTAGTTGGTATGAATTTACTCAAGAGATTCTTAGTCTAAGTGGATTAAACCCGGATAAAGTTAAGCCAGTTAGCTATAAAGATTATCAATTTAAGGCTAAACGACCACAATATACAATACTTGATAATTCTAAATTAGCTAAGTATTATGTAATGCCAGATTATAAACAGGCATTAGGTGAATATTTACAATTAAAGTATAATAATTAATATGAGTGAAGAGACATATATGCATAATAGAATAGTATCATTAGTTGGGCTTGGATACGTTGGCTTGCCCGCAGCGGTTGCCTTTGGTAAACAAAAGCAGGTTATTGGTTTTGATATTAATCCACAGCGGATACTTGAACTAAAGCAGGGGATTGACCGAACCGAAGAAACTACAAAGGAAGATCTTGAATCGGCAGACATTCTTTTTACTTGTGATATTCACGATTTGAAAAAAGCTGATTTTCACATAGTGGCTGTACCAACTCCGGTTGATGATGCACATGTACCAGACTTAACTCCAGTAAAAAAAGCTTCAGAAACTGTTGCTAAGGCACTTAAAAAAGGTGATATAGTCGTTTATGAATCTACTGTTTATCCGGGTGTTACCGATGATATTTGTGTTCCGATTCTTGAACATATTTCGGGGTTGCGTTGTGGTGAAGATTTTACAGTTGGCTATTCTCCAGAACGGATAAATCCGGGTGATAAAGAGCGTAGTTTTACTACCATTCATAAGATTGTTTCTGGTTCTGATCAGAAAACTCTAGAGATTGTTGCCGATGTTTATGCGAGTGTAGTCACTGCCGGAGTACATAAAGCTAGTTCCATCAAGGTTGCTGAAGCTGCTAAAGTAATTGAAAATTCCCAGCGTGATTTAAATATCGCTTTTATGAATGAATTGGCAGTCATTTTTGATCGGATAGGAATTGACACGGAAGAGGTGCTTCAAGCAGCTGGTACCAAGTGGAATTTTCTGCCATTTCGTCCAGGGCTAGTTGGCGGGCACTGCATCGGTGTTGATCCGTACTATCTTACCTATCGTGCTGAACAAATTGGTTATATTCCACAAGTAATCCTTGCTGGGAGAAGAATCAATGATAATATGGGGCGTTATGTCGCGCGTAAAGGGATTAAACTACTTCTTAAACATGGCTTGGCTATTGATAATCTTGAAGCGGTAGTGCTTGGGTTTACCTTTAAGGAAGATTGTCCGGATGTTCGTAATACCAAGGTAATTGATATAATCCGTGAACTTGAAGATTATAATGCTAAGGTTTATACGCATGATCCGGTAGCGGATAAAGAGGATGCCTTACATGAGTATGGTATTAAATTCACTGATTTTAAAGATCTGCCGCAAACACCATTATTGATTTTGGCAGTTTCACATCGTGAATTTAAGGAAATTGAACTTGAGAATTTACTGGCGAAAGTCAAACCAGGTGGAATAATTTTGGACGTTAAATCTGCATTGCCAAAAGATGAGATTCTTAGTCGTAGATATAGATTGTGGCGTTTATAATTTTGGAGATAACTGCTCGGGCTATCTTGCAATAGTTGCGCTGTAAGGCTCCTTATTTACTTCTTATGTAAACCGCGTCGCCTTGTGCCCTGCTCTTGCTAGATATTCCGGCAGTTATATGGGTTACTCAGTATGAGTAATTACTTTTGGAGAAAATTTAATATGTTTAAAACAGTTGTTGCTCGTGAATATAATTATCAGGATGTGTATTTAAGACCTCGTCATACAGTGGTTAATAGCCGTAAAGAGTGTGATACCTCAGTAACTCTGGGTCGGCATAAATTTATTATGCCCGTTTATCCTTCAAATATGAAATCAGTAGTTAATGTGGATACTTGTGAATTTCTTGCCCGACGTGGCTGGTTTTATACCATGCATCGCTTTAATGTTGAGCAGGTTGAATTTGTAAGTTATATGCAGGAAAACGGGTTGGTGGCTTCGATTAGTATTGGAGTTAACGATGATACGATTGCACAATTAAAGCAGCTACAGGTAGCTGGGCTTACTCCTGAATTTATGACACTGGATATTGCTAACGCTTGGTGTCCAAAAGCTGAACGGATGATAAAATATGTAAAAGACCACTTTGAGTCATTTTTGATTGTTGGAAATATTGCTGGTAGTGATGCTGCTAGGGACGTTCATGCTTGGGGAGCTGATGCAATTAAAGCTGGGATTGCTGGTGGTAAAGTTTGTATTACCAAAAATAAAACCGGATTTCATCGTCCAATGGTATCTACTATTTTGGATTGTGCTAGCTACACCCGTGAAGCTGGAGTGCCACTGATTGCTGATGGTGGCATAGTTGAACATGGCGATATTGCCAAAGCGTTTGCCTGTGGTGCCAATTTGGTAATGGCAGGTAGCCTTTTTGCTGGGTATGATCAATCAGCTGGTAATATTATTGAAGTTACTATTGATGGTCAAGCTTCACCACGCGCGTTTAAAGAGTATTATGGTTCAGCTTCTCAGTATAATAAGGGTGAATACAAGAATGTTGAAGGGAAGAAGATTCTGATCGACTATCGTGGAAATATAGAGCGACTTCTTAATGAGCTTAAAGAAGATCTTCAATCCTCAATTAGTTATGTGGGTGGAACCAAAGTTGATGATTTAATTCATGCTGAAATTATTTCTATCAGCTAATTTGATCGGTTCTACTTATTCAAGAGAGTTGGATTTTGTACCAGCTCTTTTTTTATTGGGCAATAAAAAACCCCACTATGTCGTATGATGAATATTCATGATGAACCTAGTCAAAATTTTAGGTCGGCTTGTGGTTTAATGGGATCATCCGCAAGGAACGATACACGCTCACCACATGAAAGCTAACCTATCTAAGAGCATCATTGGTTCAAGAATATTACTTCAACTACGCGAGCACTGTAGGGCAATAATTATTTTACCCTAGAAACTTATTAGTGTGTATTAAATTATTCTATTATTTTTTTAATAAAAATTTTACTTTAAATAATTCGAAATAAGTCAGTGTGATAATTTTTTATTTAATCCTACAATTTAAACCGTGATTTGATTAAAACACTGCTCAATAAACTGAATGAAAGCCTGAGCCTTCTTATTATGTTCGCTACTATTTGACATTAAGTAGTAATTCACTATACCAAAGTGGTATTCAGGTAATACTTGAATGAGCTTGCTATGTTTATAATGTTCTTCAAGACAAACTGCAATTGCATGATGAGCTTTTGCTACTTCAATTGTTTGATAGCAGCTATTCAATAACATTTTGCTTTTGGCAACAAATGGTGCAGCTTCATCACCCTCTATATTGTAAGCAATCGTGCTTGATGGTAAATCATTATTTTTAAGAATAATGTGATGCTTAGATAGGTCATCAAGTGATTTAACTTTGCCATACTTCTTAATGTACTTATCTGAGCAGCAGGCGATTAATTTTGCCGAATAAAGTTTGCGGACTTTTTGGGTTGGTCGCTCTGGTAGATGTGAAATTATCGCGATATCATAGTCGCTTCTTAGCATATCGAAATCGGTATTTATATAATCAACATCTAATTCAAGCTCCGGGTTATCCTGCATGAATTTACCTAGGTATGGGTTAATTATTTCAATTGATATCGTTATTGGTAATGCAACTCTTAGTCTGCCCGAAATACTATTTTCTTTCTGTTTTAGGTATTCAATAACATTTTCGATATAGTGCGCGTGATCCTTAAATTTATGAAATAGAGTAGTTCCTGCATCAGTGAGTGAGAAATTATGGGTATCTCTTTTTAGTAGTGATACTCCTAGTGCCTCTTCAAGGTTTTTTATTCGCCGACTAATTGTTGGTTGTGGAATTTTTAAGATTGTAGCGGCGGTACTATATGAACCGCATTTTACTAATTGGGCAAATAATATTATGTCATCATACATGAACAACTTCTCATTTCTTAGTCTTTTTGGCTTTTATATTGTAAATATTGGGGGAATTACTGCGGAATATCGGTTTCCTGTTTAAGTAGCTGTCGATGGCGGGTTATTACATTATAGGGGAAATTATGTTTGATAAGGTGCCCAAGTTTTTCTGTTAAATATACAGAACGATGCTTTCCACCTGTACAGCCAATCGATATTGTCAAGTAGTTACGATTATCCCTACTAAATTCATCAAACCAGCGGCTTAACATTTTATATATATCGCCAAGCATATTTTGAACTGAAGATTCTTTATCGAGAAACTCAATTATTGGCATTTGTGTTCCGTTAAAATCACGAATATTTCTATCATAATGAGGGTTTGGTAAACAACGGACATCAAATACGAAGTCAGAATCAATCGGAAGATGGTATTTAAAGCCAAAAGATTGGATAATTATATTTAATTGATTAAAATCTGCTTCAACAAACTCTTTTACCAGTTTGCGTAAATCATTGGCTGATAAATGGCTGGTATCTATCCTATGAGATATCATTGCAATTTCAGCCAGTAAATCGCGCTCTAGCTCTATACTTTCTTCAATGGTGCGTGTTGCTGTAGTAAGCGGGTGTTTGCGGCGTGTTTCTGAGAAACGAGTTAGTAAAGATGTATTATTGGCATCGAGATAGATTAAGCGGGTATCAATTCCATTATCGCGTAATGTTTTGATTGATTCTGGTAGTCTATCTAGTAAAGGGCTAGTTTTTATATCAACCCCGACAGCAATCTGATTATAGCCATATTGCTGATAGATTTGTGCCAGTTGCTCCAGCATGGAGAGTGGCAGGTTATCAATACAGTAATACCCACTATCCTCAAGAATTCTTAATGCTGTTGATTTTCCTGCTCCAGATAAACCACTAACGAGAATAATTTGCATCTATTGGTTATCCTGTTCAATCATTTTACTCTGTTCTTCAATGAAGAAATTATGGGAATCATAGCCTATTTCTCTTGAAGTTGCATACTTGACAATTAATTCAACCAAAACAGGTAGATTTCGATTAGCACCAATTGGGAGTTTATAAAGTGGTATCTTTACGCCAAGAACATCAACTTCACTAATTAGTTGCATTAATCGGTCTTTATTTACAATATCGAGCATACTGTTATCAACAAGCTCAATTACTAGTGCAAGTCTTTGTTGCTGGCAAAGCGCCTGCATTCCGTAAAAACGTCCAATGTCAACAAAACCGATACCTCGAATTTCCATAAAGCCGATGCCAAATGATTGCGGTGCAGAAAGGATAATTTCCTGATTTATCAATTGCCCCGAAACAAGATCATCGCAAATCAGCCGATGACCGCGATCAATTAATTCTAGCCCCAGCTCACTTTTCCCAACTCCACTTTTGCCGATAATTACTACGCCTTGATTAAAGATTTCAAATGCAATTCCATGGTGAGCGATAGAGTCCTGAGTTGATTTCCATTCCCGCTTGTTTGGGCTTGTATGGTTTGATTCAGCAAATAAATCATTTTGATAGGTATTACTCTGGTCGTTGACCATTCCAGAGGCTCTCCAAATCATAGTATGCTCTTACTTGTGGTAACATTATATGTACAACCAAATCTCCACTATCTACTAATACCCATTCACCACCTTGTTCTCCCTCTACACCAACTATTTCAATCTGGTTTTTTTTGAATTCTTCGGTAACGTTATTGGCTAGTGCTTTAACTTGACGATTTGAATTTCCGGTACAGACTATCATTCTGCTAAATAATGGTGATAGTTCCTCTGTATCAAGAACAACTATGTTTTCGCCTTTTACATCCTCTAATGCGTTTACTGCTATCTTGGCAATTTCTTCTATACTTATCATTATCTTCCTTCATTAAGGGTTAATTTATTATTTTAGCACATCTCTAGCTAAGCAGTCATAAGTTCGTAGATTACCATTCTTCTATTATCAATAAATATTAAGTTTAAAATGTTTTTATACCCACGCAAAAGTGTGGTTGTAATAAATACCATGATGAATTATTATCTGGTTCTTAATGGTAATTAATTCAGTTGTTGGAGAATAAAGTGTTAAGTAAAAGTGAGATCAAACAATATCAAGAATCAGGTTTTGTTATTAAAGAGGTTTTATCAGACTTAGAGCTTGAGTATTATAAAGATCAGATTAATAACTCACATTTGGCAAAACTGGTAAAAGTATCAAATAAGATGATAAATGCTCAATTTTTACAACCAAGGAATGCTATTCTTGGGTTACAACAGATTATTTGTAACAAAAAAATACATAATGTTTGCACAGATTTACTGAGTGGCGGAACAGCTGTTCTTGATGGCGCATCGGTTTTATGTGGTAGGGTAGGGGTGGATTATCGTCAGGGATGGCATCGTGATATTCTGCCGATTCCATATCGACAAATAAATACTGGATGGTTTACTAGAAATCACTTTCATAATAATGTGCAAGCTAGCATAGCTCTATTGCCAGACTCTTGTTTATGGCTAGTGAAGGGGAGTCATAAACGAAACTTTACTAAAACTGAAGCAGAAGCTTTTGCGGGTTCTTTAAAAATTGCGCCCATCTCTGACACTGACTTGCCAGACTCTCTGCAAATAAGGCTTAAGCCGGGTGAAGCAGTATTTTACAATAACTATACTATTCATCGTAATTATACCGAGGCTTTAGCTGCGGAGCGCATGACAATCCAGCTGGGCTATCATTCGGATTTATTTGCGCCAACTGCACATTTTGGTGTTATTAATTATCATGAATTTACTGATGACTATTTGAAATCATTATTTCCGGGTGTAAGAAAGCAACTAATGAAACATATTGTTGAACGAAATAAATATCCGGAATCTGAACAGCATCATCAGCAATATCAGGATTTTATTATGCATGCATTCCGGGTTTAATGCCTTGAGAGATATACTTAATCAGATTTAATATTCATTGTCAAGTATAAATATTACCTGATTTTAATTCGATACTGATGATTTAAATCTAAGTTCCATTTTAAATGAATTACCCCAAGCTAGCCTTGGGGTAATTCATGATTATATTACTGACAGCTTTCGCAATCAGGATTGTCAATGGAACAGAATTTGGCATCAGTAGCTGGAGCTGCTGTATCCACATTTACCCGAGAACTAAACTGACCAGCACTACCATCGGCAGAAACAGCATTTAATTCACCACCACGTCCTGTTGACTTCTCGGCTGAAGTTGCACCAAGAGTACGTAGATAATAAGTGGTTTTAAGCCCACGAATCCATGCTAAACGATACAATTCATCAAGTTTGCGTCCTGATGCTTGCGCCACATATAAATTCAATGACTGCGCCTGATCAATCCATTTTTGACGACGGCTAGCTGCTTCAACAAGCCAGCTTGGGTCCATCTCAAAAGCAGTTGCATAAAGCTCACGTAAATCAGCAGGAATCCGCTCAATCCGTGCCAAAGAGCCATCAAAATATTTGATATCCGATAGCATAACTTCATCCCATAAACTACGTTGTTTCAAATCACGAACCAAATATTCATTTACCACGGTAAATTCACCAGATAGATTTGATTTAACAAAAATGTTCTGATAAGTAGGTTCAATACATGCTGAAACCCCAATAATATTTGAGATCGTAGCAGTTGGTGCAATCGCCAGACAATTTGAATTACGCATTCCCTGCTCTTGAATTTTTTGACGTAAAGCATCCCAATCAAGAGTTGCTGAAGTATCAACTTCAATATACTGACTGCCACGCGCATCGGCCAATAATTTTAATGAATCAAGAGGCAAAATACCTTTTGACCAAAGGCTACCCTCATAGCTAGAATAACGTCCCCGTTCAACCGCAAGATCAGTTGATGCCATATATGCATAATAAGCAATTGCTTCCATCGATTTATCGGCAAAATCCACTGCTTCATTCGATGAATATGGAATCCGTAACATATGTAAGGCATCCTGAAAGCCCATAAAGCCAAGCCCAACTGGACGATGTTTAAGATTTGAATTACGCGCCTTAACTACCGGATAGAAATTAATATCAATCACATTATCTAGCATACGCATTGCTGTAGCAATAGTACGTTTTAACTTATCTAGATCAAGACCTTTATCGGTTAGATGATTAACTAAATTTACTGAACCAAGATTACAAACAGCAATCTCATTGGCATTAGTATTTAGGGTAATCTCAGTACATAAATTCGAACTATGGACTACACCAGTATGTTGTTGTGGCGAACGAATATTACATGGATCTTTAAAAGTAACCCATGGATGCCCAGTTTCAAAAAGCATAGTTAGCATTTTTCGCCATAACTGTAATGCTGGGATTTTTTTGTAAACACGTAATTTGCCTTCAGCTCCTAGCTGTTCATATTTTAGGTAAGCTTCTTCAAATTCTTTACCATATTTATCATGTAAATCAGCTACTTCATTTGGTGAAAATAATGACCACTCGCCCTGTTCATGTACCCGTTTCATGAATAAATCAGGAATCCAGTTTGCAGTATTGATATCATGACAACGACGACGATCATCACCGGTATTTTTACGTAAATCCATAAATTCTTCGATATCAGCATGCCAGCTTTCCAGATATACACAAGCAGCACCTTTACGTTTTCCACCCTGATTTACGGCAACACAAGTATCATTGACTACTTTCAAGAATGGTATAACACCCTGCGATTTACCATTGGTACCCTTGATATGCGCACCAAGAGAGCGAATTGGCGTCCAGTCATTTCCCAAACCGCCTGCAAACTTAGATAACTGGGCGTTTTCTTTGATTGCATCATAAATACCAATCAAATCATCAGATACGGTACTTAAATAGCAGCTAGATAATTGCGAATGTAGCGTACCAGAATTAAATAATGTTGGAGTTGATGACATAAAATCAAAGCTTGATAATAATTTGTAAAATTCTATCGCCCGTTTTTCACGCTCAACTTCATTAATTGCAAGCCCCATCGCTACGCGCATAAAGAAAATTTGTGGTAATTCGATCCTACGTCCACGAATATGAATAAAATAACGATCATAAAGCGTTTGTAAGCCAAGATATTTAAACTGATAGTCACGTTTAGCTTCAAGAGCCGCAGCTAGTACTGATAAATCAAATTCAGCAAGACGCGGGTCAAGTAACTCTGCTTCAATCCCTTTTTTTACATACTCAGGAAAATAGCTGCGATATACCTCGGTCATTTCAAGCTGACTTACTTCACGTCCGATTACTTCGTGACGGATTGAATGGAGTAATAATCTAGCTGTTACAAAATTATAGGCTGGCTCATTTTCAATCAATTGGCGCGCAGCAAGAATTACTGATTTAAATACCTCATCTTCACTGACACCATCATAAAGGTTTTTTAACGCTTCATCAAGGATGATTTTTGAATTTACTTCGAGAAGCCCTTCACATGCCGCCTGAATCACACCATAAATGTATTTTATATTTAGCTCTTTGCTTGAACCATCTTTATAGTTTACATTGATTTTTTGTTCTGGCTGTTTTACACCCTCAAGTTCACGCTCATGACGGCGCTCTTCACGATAAAGAATATATGAACGGGCAACTTCATGTTCGCCACTACGCATTAATGCCAGCTCTACTTGGTCCTGTATCTCTTCAAGGTGAATGCCACCACCAGCAGGTTTTCTGCTTTGCAGGGCATGGACTACCATATTGGTCAATTGAGATACTTGATCGCGAACACCAACCGACGACATACTATTGTGACCGTGGACGCCAATATAGGCTTTGGTAATCGCAACAGCAATCCGGCTGGCATCAAATGGCACAACTTCACCATTACGCCGAACTACATGATATAAAGAGTAATCTCCAAATGGAGCAAGATTGTGCCCAATTTTGGATGCAAAAGAATTAGCCTCGCTGCCTAACTGCATAACAATATCCTTATTATTATCAAATCACTATGGTTGTATTGTTTTTATCTATAAAACACTATTGGTAGTGGTTATATGCTGGATTATAACCTAGATATAGTACATGATGGCAAATAAAACATAGTAAAAAAGGTAAATTTTTGGGTTGACAAATAGCAAATTATTGTGGGCATTGGCTTAATCAAATTTGTTGCAAAATGAAAATTTTTAGAGAATTATTTTTTCCAATAAGAAGATAGTTTATCAATAATTATGGTTTATATAGTACCAGAGGTATAACTTATTTCTATATGACCCGAATCGTAAGGGTTTATGTATAATATGAATTTATTTAAAAAGCTGAGATTTGTATAAATTATTTTTTCCAGCTTTTTATCACATTTTCCATAAATCGGATAAATTCCCGTTCTGCCGGATTGCTAGCAGAGCCACACCGAATTAGATAAAGACTTAAATCAGAAAAGCTGTATTCGGGTAGTACTTCAATCATCCTTCCGGCTACAACTTCCTCATTGACGAACTCGGGAATTCCTAGCGAGATATAATGTCCTGCCTGAGTAACCAGATTACCAAAAATAGTATCGCGAATGTATAGTGCGCCAGGGAAAGCAATAAGCTGCTCTTCGGTTGTTAGGTCTTCATGCTTTGCCATATAATATTCAACAGGAGTCCCGGCATCAGCAAAATGTTTCAATAAATGATGTTCTTTCAATTCTTCAAGTGTTTGTGGCTTACCATAAGTTTTAATATAGTCTTCCGAACAATATAGCTTAAGTTTGGTTTTAAAAATTACTTTCACTCTGGCTATTTCTGAATTAGGCAGCATCGGGCTAATTACTAAGTCAAATTTATCGCGAATTAAATCCACTGATTTATTGATAATACGGACAATTACTTTAACTTGTGGATGTTTATAAGTAAACTCATGGATATGCGGTAGTAAAACCTTATGCATAAATGCAGAAAAGATTGCAATATTGAGGGTGCCCTTTAGCTCTCGCTTGTTTGATAAGATACTAGATAGATCATTCTGTAGTATCTTTCCTAAGCCTTCGAATTTGGCATATAATTCGTTCCCAGCCTGACTTAGGGTAAATCCACGAGAATTTCTGATTAATAGTTGCTGTTGAGTAGCTTCTTCTAAAGATTGAATCCGTCTAGAAATGGTTGCCTGAGTGGTATTTAGAGCAACGGCAGCTTTATTGAATGAGCCAGCTTTGACTACATCAACAAAAAATAACACATCATCACAGCTAATCATTATCTAAATCCTTACAATCATCAGCAAATAAGCTGAGAATAAAATCAACTACTTCCTGTTCCAGCTGGTTTATTAAATGTGGATTACGAATCAAATATAGATGACTTTTGCCAAACTCCCATTTTGGTAAAACTTCTATCAGATTGCCACGCTCGATTTCGTGTTTTGCGAAATAATCCGGTGCAAGTACAATTACCTGATTGGAAAGCGCCATTGATAAACTCTGAGATCCATTACTTAATAAAAATTGTGGCTGATAATTAATGACGGTTTGTTCACCCGTATTCAAATTGTGTGCTGCAAAATTATTAACCACTCGGTTATCTATTGTCTGCACAACCCAATTATGGTTCATAAGCTCATCTATATCTTGTGGTAAACCAAATTGTTGGCAGTACGCAGGTGTGGCATAGAGCTTGGTAGCTATGCGACTTAAAATGCTTACTTTATGATCAGTTGAAGCCGGTTCACGCCGACTTATCGCTAAATCAAGCCCGTCTTTTAATAGATTAATTGAAGTAGCCATATAGCTTATAATTAGTCTTGATTCAGGGAAGCGATCTTTAAACCAGCTAATTAATGATGGTAGAATCAATTCAGCAACTGAATGCGGTAAAGCTAGCCTGAGAGTGTCTCGAATTTTATCTTTGTTTTGCATAAAGCTGTTAATTTCATTGATAAAATTCCGCTTATGAATCACAAAGTGATCATATATTTTTTGACCATCAGTAGTTAAGTCGAAGTGGTGTGCGTGTGCTTTAAATAGTTTTATATTTAATTCTGCTTCAAGTTTCTGAATACTTCTAGTTACAGTGGAATTTGAAATATCTAGGCTTTGGGCTGTTTCCTTTATACTTTTCGTCTCGGCAAGCTTTACAAACAGAAAAATTTCATCAAACATAGTATCTTCTTACTGGATTATTGACAATAAGGGTTTGGTACTCTATTATACCGTTTATCAACGTTAGGTTATTCGAAAATAGTTAAATACAAGTAAAATTCAATTAATTGATTCTGTAATACTGGATTCATATATTGGTTTAAAAGGAGAACCTCCTATCATTGTATTTGTCCCAACATACTTTTCCTGATTAGACATAGGTTTTGATGGTTGGGTAGTGATTATTTGATTAGGGCATAGCCATTGAACTCCAAAGTTTGACTCTTTAGCAGACCTAAAAAACTCTTCCGGCATTGAGTAGCATTTTTTCTTGTCTAAAGTAATGCAATATACCTTCTGATTAAAAAAATACTCTTCCGAAAGATAGCGACTACCATTACTAGCAATATTTTTGATAATGATCACTTGTACCTTACCGTTTGAGTTCTCAAGAACTACTTGCTTTCCAGAGGACTCCCCAACTATACCATTTTCAATATCCACATCTTTATTATCATAGCTATAAGTATAATCATGCATTTTTATTGGCTTTTTAGCTCTTATTACTTTATATAAAATGGGTGCAGAGGAGCAATTATGATTCTTAATCATAAAAATTTCTGTAGCAAAAATTGGAAAAATCAACATTAGTAGTATAAACAATAATTTGTTTTTCTTTCTATTCATTATGAATTACCTTTTTTGAATTGTTTTTTTGGTAGATCTGAATTGCTACTACTTTTGTTGCATGCAACTAATGAAGAAATTAGTGTAACTAAAATCAGCGGGTATTTTAATTTCATTCTCTAATCTTATATTTTAGAAATGATTTCTATTTTCCATGACGTTATATTAGCAATTCACACGCACAAATAAATACAGCCATCTATGCAATCTAGCTATACGTTTTTGTGGCATTTTAAGATGTTGATTTATCTAGCGGTTGTTAAGTATAGATGGGTGATAAGTAGTGTGAATCTTGAAAGTATATAGAGTTAATACAAAAATTATAAAATTAACTCGCTATTAACATAACTATCTGCTCGGTAATAATCAAAGCAGCGCTCTATAAAATCAATAAATGCTGATTGTAGTGCTGTTGTTTCAAGCGATTGTCTAATCAGGTAGCATGGTATCTCACCAAATGAATATTCGGGTAGAATTTTTATAATTTCACCTGATTTCATGTATGGATCAAGAAGTGAATCCCAGCCAGCAACGATGATTTCACCAGATTGGGCAATCTCATATGCATGTAAAAGATTATTTATGCTTAATCTTGGGTTTAAGCTAATTTGCTGTTCTTCATGAGTAATTCTATTTTTAGCGATGACTTCCTTGATAATAGTACCTTCCGGAGTCAGGATTCCCATTTTTAATATATGGTTGTTACCAAGTTCGGCAAGTGAGTTGATATTTCCATATTTGTTTATATAAGCACTACTTGCATATAGATGTATGTTGAAGCGGTGAAGAAGCTTGACAATATTATTCTGTGCTTTAGGTAGCACAATGCTAACCGCAAGATCAAAACCGTCCTTTACTAGCTCTATCTGACCTGTGATAAACGATGTAACCAGATTTACTTTGGGATAAGCGGCGAGAAATTTCGCTAGGTGTGGAGTTATTATTGTTCTCGAAATAGCAATTGGTAAAGCAACTCTTAGCGTGCCAGATATTCCATGAGACGAGTGGACTGTCTCTTCAATCAAGGAGCTCAGATGTGCTTCTTGATTGCGGAATTTCTCATAAATTTGTTTGCCAATATCAGTCACTTCCAGTCTGCGCGTATTTCTGTGAAAAAGCGACACTCCGAGATTTGTTTCAAGACTCTGAATCCGCCGACTGATTGTTGCCTGAGTCGTGTCCAGCTTACGTGATAATCCGCTAAATGAGCCAATCTCAACAAGTTTGACAAACATAAAAATATCATCATACATAGCTAAACCAATATCAATAGTTAATTGTGGTTAAATTATAATTGGCAAACTATAGCTGTGTCAATTATTTATCAGAATAAAGCTTATCTTAATTTTGGCAAATATGATCTTATGACTTAAAAATTAAGGTTAGTACGCGAAATTTAAGCTGATTGACTAATACTGTACTATACTAGTGGTCTGAAGTAACAGATAAGGATTTGAGGATTCTGGTTCATGGACAATACTATATTATTGATCGACGGTTCATCTTTTATTTTTCGCGCGTTTTATGCAGTTAAAAACCTGACTGCTCCATCAGGGATTCCTACTAATGCGACTTATGGCATAATCAATATGCTAAAGCAAATGGAGAAAAAATATACTACAGCTCATTGGGTATGTGTTTTTGATGCCAAAGGCAAAACTTTTCGTGATGATATTTATCCAGAGTATAAAGCAACTCGCCGTGAGACGCCGCCGGAATTGGTGCTTCAGATTCCATATATTCATGATATTATTGACAAGCTGGGAATACCTGTTATTGTAGAAGAGGGTGTAGAAGCTGATGATGTGATTGCAACAATAGCTAAGAAATATGCGCGTGAAGGACATGATATTCTAATTGCGACTGGTGACAAAGATTTTGCTCAGGTAGTTGATGATAAAATAACTCTGGTAAATACCATGACGGGAGAAATACTTGACATAGCTGGTGTTGAAGCAAAGTTTGGAGTAAGACCAGATCAGATAATTGATTATCTGTCATTGATTGGTGATACAGTAGATAATGTACCGGGAGTTCATAAGTGTGGACCGAAAACGGCACAGAAATGGCTTAATGAATTTGGTTCTATCGATGCCCTTATTGCCAACAAAGATAAACTAACCGGTGCTGTGGGAGATAATTTTAGAAGCGCAATTGATTGGTTACCAACCGCAAAACGCTTAATTACCATTGATGATCAGGTTAATGTCAAGCATGTTGATATTAATAGTCTTATTAACCTTACGCGAAAAGAACCGCGACATCATGAACTCGTTCCAATTTTCCGCGAGTTAAATTTTAGAACTTGGCTCAAAGAAAGTGAGTTTGCATTAAACAATAATCCACAGAGTGGAACTATAGCTAATGAAGCTAACGAGGACTTATTAACTAAGCAAGAGTTTAAGGCAAAGCCTTTGCATGTTGTTAATAAACCAGATGATATTAGCAAACTTATCCAGAAGATTATAAATAGCAATAAATTAACTAGTTATAGCCTGATTACTTCTGATTATACAGATATTCTGTCACCGCTGATGGCAATGGTAATTACCGATGATGATAATATTTATCTAATTGAATTAGCTACAGAGCATAATCAAAATAATGAATTATTTTTATCTGAGACTACTGACCTTAGTTCATTGGTTATTGCTTATTTTCAAGCAAATTGTCCTAAAATATGTATAAATCTTAAAAATAATCTGAAGACTTTATCCAAATATCTTGATGTCATTAATGGTATTGAAGGCGACATTGCGCTAGCTAGCTATATTCGTGAATCACAACAAAATCAGTCATTAACAGCGATACTTGAGCGCTACGGTCAAACACAGGGAAGTATTGATGGCTTTGAAACTGTTTGTGGTAAAGGTGCCAAACGTCTTTTATGGCATGAGCTTGATTCTACGCAAAAAAATCATTTGGCTAAATCGCTGAATGAAGAATTATTATCGGCATATTCTGCAATTATTAAGGAGATGGATAGTAAAGAGCTAAATTTGTACCAAAATATAGAATTACCGTTGAGTATTGTTCTTGATAAAATTGAGAAGGCGGGTATGAAAATTGATTTGACGGCTTTTCAATTATTAAAAGGTGAATTACAGCAAAAAATCCGTTTACTTGAAGAGGCTGTTTTTCAAGAAGCGGGATGTGTTTTCAATCTTAATTCACCAAAGCAGCTACAGGATATACTTTTTAATCAATTAAAATTACCTACCGATGGTATCAAAAGTAATACAACTGGTTATTCTACCGATGAGGAATCTTTAAGTATCTTGGCTGATCAAGGGATTGGAATCGCAAATCTGATACTTGAATTTCGGACACTAAGTAAACTACTAAATACCTATGTTGATAAATTACCTTTGGCAGCTGATAATCAGGAGCGGCTTCACACTACACTGGAACAGACTGTTGTTGCTTCAGGAAGGTTATCTTCAAAAGATCCTAATTTGCAAAATATCCCAGTACGTACTGAATATGGACAAAAAATCCGTAAGTGCTTTATTGCTGAAGCTGGGCATCAGTTGGTTTGTGCCGATTATTCCCAGATTGAATTACGAATTTTGGCGCATATTAGTGATGATGCAAATTTGATTGATGCCTTTAATAAACGCTATGATATTCATCTGGCAACTGCGAGTCAAATTTTTCATAAACCGCAGGCAGAAGTTACCCGGGATGAAAGAAGCTATGCTAAATCAATTAATTTTGGCTTAATTTATGGCAAATCAGTATTTGGTTTGGCAAAAGAATTAAAAATTGAGCGAAGCGCTGCCAAACTTTATATCGATAACTATTTTGCCAAATATCCACAAGTAAAAGATTTTATGGATAGGATAAAAAAAGATGCCCATCGTGATGGTTATGTTTCGACGATTTATGGGCGAAAAATTTATCTGGCAAATATAAATAGTAGTAATAAAATCCTGAGTCAGGCGGAAGAGCGGTTGGCATTAAATGCACCGATGCAGGGTAGTGCGGCGGATATAATAAAAATTGCGATGCTAAATGTTGATAAATGGCTGCGGGATAATCAATTACAATCAAAAATGATTATGCAGGTTCATGATGAATTGATTTTGCAAGTTCCAAATAATGAAGTATCATTGATATTAGAAAATTTAGCAAACCTTATGATTGAAGGTATCAAACTTAATGTGCCTCTTGAAGTTGATGTTAAAGCTGCAGGCAACTGGTCGGCAGCTCATTAATATAGAATAAAAAAAATTATTGTGCATTGCAAAAAAATCCTAACGGTGTTATAATTGTTTCCTAAATGTAAATATCTATATGAAATAGCTTGTTACATTTAGGTGTGAGTTTTATTTGGCTAACCAAGTCCAATCGTTGGGCAAGTTAGGTTCAAATAAAAGTATAACAATTAATATCTGGAGGACATTATGTCATTTATAAAACAATTACTAAATAGTAAAATAATATCATCGTTTATTTCAACAAAAACTGATGAGCATAAATTTAGAAAAACCTTTGCTCAATTATGGAAAGATTATTGTCATGCTAGACAGCTATCTGTGGATGCATATTGCTGGGGGACACCAACTAAGAGATAATTAATTGCATAAATCTTCATCTTTTTCAGTTTTCCCTTTATCTAAATAGATAGAATATTACGGAAAGTTTAAAAAAATGAATGGATATGCAGAATAGTTAAAAAAAGGAAGCTTGATTGCTTCCTTTTTTGTTTAGTTACAGGAGTAAGGTGACCACGCATCACTCCAGTAAAGACCTGTACTAGGAGCGTATGCCCATGCTCCACCAACACTGTTACACCAACCAGCTATATTACATTTATAGAGTTTACCATCAGTTCCGGTGATTACAGTATTTGAAGTATAGCTTCCCCTACCTGCTGGATATGTTCCGGTACTATTGATACAGTTGGTGCCACCTCCGCTATTACCACCTCCTGATGTTGCGCCAATTGTAGTTTGGGTTACTGCCCCAAAATCAGTATTCAAACTGCTGGCAAGATTATTGATTGATTTATCTAATAAATCAAAAAATTTAACTTTATCTGCCGCCACACCAATA
The DNA here is from genome assembly GCF_002892535.1 of Aquella oligotrophica. Taxonomy (NCBI): domain Bacteria; kingdom Pseudomonadati; phylum Pseudomonadota; class Betaproteobacteria; order Neisseriales; family Neisseriaceae; genus Aquella; species Aquella oligotrophica. The sequence goes on from NZ_CP024847.1 coordinate 775,186, forward strand.
TTCAAGAAACCATTAAGGCTTAACCCTAGGCTTGATAAGGCATTTTCATATGCGGTTTTGGCTATATTTTTGTCTACATATACATATTGATTAGAACTATTCACATATGCCAATGTTCCCATTGCATTTTGGAAAATATATTCAACATCAAGTAGGCTAAATCTTAAAACATTATTGCCTGTAATTGCTGCCGAATTATAGTTTTTTTGATTATGCATCTGATCCAAGTAAATCCGGATTTGACGTGGATATATGATAAATGTACTACCTGCAGCTTCTGATGTTCCAAATTGACTGCGATATTGTGTATCTGATAGTGTATAATCAGCCATCAGATTAATTTGAGTATTTTCAGGGCTCTTACTATACATGCCAGCACATACTCGATAATAGTCTTTAAGAATAGTTGAATAAGTACCTGCATTATAGGCCGCATTTAATAACATATCATAAATATTGTATTTATATTGAGATGCCTGTGATGAAGACAAGTTATTCATGCAGCTTGTATAGTACTGATATTGCGGACCCCATGTGTCGGCATTGTTCATCTTCATCCGGTTCATATCATTTAAATGGAAATAAGCTGCTGCCATTGGACCAAAATATTTATCATCCAGTGAGTCTGGTCCTCTGCTTGTTGTTTGGGTTCCATTATCCTGTGCGTCTACCGTAAAGCCCAAACCTTTTTGTAGTGCGACGAAATTAATTAGCCCTATTCCAGCACTAGTTTCAAGGCGTTTAGAATAGTCATTAATTTGGTATGGTCCACCCTGTCCAGCAGCAAGCAACTGATTACGTGTTCCACTATCAGGACTAATCCAGTTTGAATTGTTTTTATAGTTTGAGGTACTGATATTTTCTTGAAGTAATTGCCCCCATAATGAGCCATAGATGTAATCACGATTAAATTGTAAGTTTGGTTCTTTTTTATGTATCAAATGCCCCAATAATGCACCTGCTACATAGTTTGAAATGATTAGATCCGTGTAGTTGGCTGATAGTGCCATTGTTTCTACATTACCAGACCCATATGGTAAATTCAGATGATAGTAGAGAGTTCCTGAAGCCGTACTTAATGGCGAAAATGCAATGTGTGCAGGTAATCCTGCTGTTGCTGGGCTTGGTGTTGGAGTAGGGCTAGGAGTTGGTACCGGTGTAGGAGTGGGTGTTGGTACTGGGGTTGGACTTGGTGTAGGGGTGGGTGTTGGAGTGGGCGTAGGTGTTGAACTACAATTATCAACCTTTGTCCATGGTTGTCCACTTCCTGCCACTCCATTATTTTGGTCAGGACGTTGTCCTTGTGTCCACCAGTTATTTCTATATTGAATGTTATTATATACAACTTTTGTATTTGGCGCTGAATAAGCTGTGCCACTATTCCAAGTTGGGATACCTGTACATGAGACAATCTTAAGCCCAGAAGCATTCCCACTACCAATTGTATTGGCATTTGTTCCAGTATTACAGCCCGCTATGGTAATTATCCCTGCGGCAAGCAATAGGCATTGTAGTTTATTAGTTTTCATTTTATTTCCCTCGTTTAGTTATGACATTAAAACAGCAATTTAGTTTATATGCTGTGAATTATTTATTATATTTATGAAGATATTCTAACAAATCATTTTTAAAAAACATAGTTATAAAAATGTATAACATTTATACAAAAACCATGAAATGTTTATGAGCTATCTTAATTTGTAAATAGCCTATTTAGTTAGTATTTTGTTTTGATTGGATTTTTAGTTGGATTGGTATTGTTTGTGTTAATTATTTTATAACATATTGGTGTGATTTTATATATTTTGTGAAAATCATATTATTCTATGCATGAGTAAATTTAGATTGATTTAAAAGAAGAGTATACACTAATGCTGACTTAATTGATCATTGTTTAAAAAATCGACACTTATTAAGCTGATCGGGTTGATCTAAAAGGGTTTTGGCGTTGCCATTATCTTGACTGTTTATATGTTAAAATAACGAGAACTTTATCCTTAGCTCTACTTATGGAGTAGCAATGAAAAAACTTATAATCACCAGTATGCTCGGGTTTATTTATCCGGCACTCGCATGCACAACTTTTGCAAGCTTTAATGGCGAAAATGACAGCATCGTAATGGCAAAAAATCGTGATAATCGCCCAGATCGACAGATTATCCAAGTAGTGGCAGAAAAAGATAAATTCAAATACCTTGCTTTATCTAGGCAGGATTATCCAAATTTTGTCTCGGCTGGGATCAATGAAAAGAATCTGGCAGTTTTTAATGAAGTAACCGTCGAGTACTCAGATAAAGCAGTTGGGGCTATAGATGATGACTTTAGTAAAGATATTCTTCAGAATTATGCCACAGCTAAAGCTGTCATTCCCGATATTGCGAAGCTGGTAGCCAAATATCCTGACCCAGTTTTTTATCAGGTAGCGGATAATAAACAGATTTTGTCGATAGAAGTAGCCCCAGATCATAAATTTACCTACAAGCTAACCGATAAGGGAACATTTACCCATACGAATAATTATCAGGATGGCAGCTTGATCAAAGATTATCCATATACCGCGTCGGAGAAAGTGCGCTTGCAAGATAGTCAGATGCGTCTTTTTCGAACAAAAATGCTGGTTGGTAGCAAATCTGGAATGACTCTTGATGATATGCAAATAATCGCACTAGATCATAATAAAGGTGCAAATAATAGCATCTATCGTACAGGTGAGGGTAATGATCCAAGAAGTGTAAGAAGTCTGGCTTTTTTTGGAGTTGAAATCCCGAAAACTAAAGGAGAGGCAGCCCAGTTTAGTGCTAATTTATACAATATGGGTGAGCGTTATCGTTTTACACTCGATGATAGGTTTTGGTCGCAATATAAGGGGCAATACACCATACTTAGCCCAAATATTAAAAATAAATAAGGTTTAATCAAATAAATGAAAAAAATATTAATTTTATATACTGGTGGTACTATTGGTATGGACTATACCGATGATGGATTAAAGCCAGTTAATGGCTTATTCAAATCACAGATTGATACCCTAGACCCAGTAAGTAATATCAAGGTTGATCTGATCGAGTATGAACAGTTGATTGATTCCTCAGATGTCAGGTTGGAACACTGGCAAAGAATGATTGCAGATATTTCTAGCAATTATGAAAAATACGATGGTTTTATCGTTATTCATGGAACTGATACCATGGCATATACTGCTAGTGTGCTCGCTTTTGCCTTACGAGGGCTAGATAAACCAGTGGTATTGACTGGATCTCAATTGCCATTGGTACATAGACGAAGTGATGGCTGGAATAATTTGATTGATGCCGTATTTGCTGCTTGTCGCGATGATCTAAACGAGGTGGCGATTGCATTTAATCATAAGCTACTTCGTGGTTGTCGGGCACAAAAGGTAAGTACTTATCGATTTTTCGGTTTTGATTCGGTGGATGAAGAGCCATTAGCAGAGTTTGGTATTCATATCAACTGGTTTACTCGCCGTTGGCTAAAAGCTACCCGGTTTAGCTTTGCCCCGGTGATGCCAAAAGCTGCCAAGATACTTGATTTAAGTATGCGTCCGGGATTTACAACCGATTTCATTGCCGATACCTTAATGAATACCGAGCTAGATGCGGTTGTTTTACAGACTTATGGTAGTGGCAATATTCCGATTCATAATCAGAAGTTAGTGACTGCGCTAAAAGAAGCTGTAGCTCGGGGCGTGATAATTGTAAATATTACGCAAGTGATCGAAGGGCGTGTTTCTAATGATTATGCCAGTAGTTGCTTGCATGATCTGGGGATTGTTAGTGGCTGTGACATGACAATTGAAGCTGCATTAGCGAAGTTACTGGTATTATTATCAAGTAATATGAGTAAAGAAAGTATAAAAGTTGCTTTGAGTGAAAATCTTGTTGGGGAACTTACAGAGAATTAGGAAGGTTGAAATGGCGCCTCAAGTAGGATTCGAACCTACGACCTGCGGATTAACAGTCCGTCGCTCTAACCGACTGAGCTATTGAGGCGTTGTTTCAATTTGAGAACATGATTATATGTTCAAAATGCTATATCTGTCAACTATTATTTAACGAAAAATGAAGGGTTAGTAGCGGTAATTATGGATTCTAAAATTATATCAAAAATTTATCTGGCTTCAAAAAGTCCTAGACGACGTGAATTATTGGCGATGATGGGGGTGGACTTTGAGTTATTGGAGATAGATATTCCTGAAGAGGTCTTTCCGGGCGAGAGTTTTCGTGATTATTCGACGCGGATTTGTAATGAAAAAGCTGAAGCTGCATGGACGCATGTTTTGGCAAATAACTTAGCTATGATGCCGGTATTGACGGCAGATACCGAGGTCGTCTTTGACAATGTAGTATTTGGTAAGCCGATTGACTATCAAGATGCATTTCGGATGTGGCGGACACTTGCGGGCAATCATCATCTGGTAATCACCACTGTCACGCTAAAATACGGTGAATTTCATAAAACTGTGAGTAGTGAGAGCCGAGTTTATTTTGATCAGATGACTGATGAGGATATCCATGCCTATCTGGCAACTGGGGATTATCAAGATAAATCAGGCGCATATGGTATCCATACTTTTGCCGGACAGTTTATTCAGAAGATAGATGGCTGTTTTTATTCGATAATGGGCTTACCCCTAAATACGGTCAAGCATCTATTAGCTGAGTTAGCTAGATATGCAACTTAGTCGAGTATTGGTTTATCAAACTGGGGAAACGGTCTATTCTTTTGTCTACGCTAATGATAAATTGGTTTATGTCTTACAGGATGATTTGAATGAGCCAGCTACCGAATCGCTATTTAATGCGCGGGTAAGCCGTGTAAATCATAAATCAGGCTCGGCCTTTGTCGAGTACTTGCCGGGGCTTAGCGGTTGGATAAATCTAAAAGCTAGTAAAACCGGAGTGCAAAATGGAAGTAATATCGTCTGTCAGTTAGCTTGGCATGGTGATACTCAAAAACAGGCAAAATTACGTCCCGGAGTACAGCTTGCTGGTAAATATGTAGTCTGGCTTGATGATGATAAATTTGCTCTCCAGTCCAAAAAACTCTCCGAAGCTAAAAAGGATGAGCTGCTATCACGTACCGAGCTAAATCATGGGCGATGGATATTACGTAGCTCAGTCAATGATGAATCCGATCTGAGTTTAGTGATTAATGAAATAAAAATGATTAAGGAGCAGATACAAACCATCAAGGCTAGCAATAATCTGGGGTTAATATCTGCTGGTAAGCGGAATTATCTAAAACTATTACGCTCATTTCGCCTAGATAGTGGGTTTGAACTTACCACTAATAACGAAACTATTTATGATGAGATCAGATATTGGCAAGATCTCTGGCAAATCGATGTGATAAGCTTCAACCCCAAGCTTAATCTGACTAGCAATATCGATGAATATAGCCAGCTTCTTAATCAATCGATAATCACATTAGCCAATGGGGCGACTCTGGCGCTCGCTTCATTACACGGTATTCATGTTATCGATGTTAATAGTGCTAGTCTTGATATGAATGCATTTACTCTGAATAACGCAGTTATCGAGCAGATTTATCAGCAAATATGCCTTAGAAACTTACTGGGGATAATTCTGATCGATTTTGTTAAAAACATGAATCAAGAAGAGCAAGGGCGTATCATTACTAAACTAAATAAACTATTTGCTAGCGATGTGACAAGCACTAAGATACTTGGCTTTAGCCATGCCGGACTATGCGAGATAATCCGCAATAAATTTTAACTATCAAACCTAACCAAATATAAGGTCAATAATGGAAACTATACAATTAAACGAATTTAAGATAATCGGTATTATGGTCAGGACAAATAATAGCGATCTGGATAAATTAACTAATGATATGCAAGGGCTATGGGGGCGATTTATGGCTGAAGGAATCATGCAAAAAATTCCGAATCGGGTTGATGATGAGATTTGCTGTATCTACACCGATTATGAGGGCGATCATACTAAGCCATATACCGCGCTCCTTGGCTGCCGGGTAAGCTCTCTCGATGAAATTCCTGATGGATTATGTGGACGGCATTATGCTGGTAGTAAATATGCTAAGAAAGTTTATACGGGTAATATCCTTGCTGGTGCGGTTTATGCTGCATGGAAAGAAATCTGGTCGCTAAATCTGGAACGCAGCTATGTCGCGGATCTGGAAATCTACGGGGCTAAAGCCGCAAATCCAGAGAGTGCTGAATTTGAAATAATGATCGGGGTTAAATGAGGGTAAGCCACACCGGAGATGTAGTATTTTTATGAGTGGATAGGAATAAATGCATAAGGTATAACGTAAAAGGCATGCGGTTTATTGTTTAATAGCATTATCAATTCTCATGGTGATAAATGTTATAATTATGTATTAATCTATTAATAAAATTTGATCAATGCAAGAAGAAATAATCGCAGTAGTTCAAGATGTTGGATATTGTAGTGAAAATGTATTAACATCTTATTCGATTGAAGCTCCGGGTAGCTTTGCTGAAAAGCAGGGATTAGTCTACCGGGAAACAGTCAATTCTGTGCATAAGAAAAGCAAAGGGCAGTTCTTTAGCCCGTTTGAACTAGCAAAATTCATGGCTTCATTCTGCTCAATTAAATCTTCTCACATCACAATCCTTGATCCAGGCTGTGGTACAGGTATTTTATGTTGTACATTGGTTGAACATTTGGTAGATAATAGTAAAGTTAAGTCCATTGAATTAACTTGTTATGAAAATGATCCAGATATAATTCCATATCTAAAAAAATCGTTACTAAACCTACAACGTTGGTTAAATAAACGTAATATAAAATTCCTAACTAAGATAGTCCCAGATGATTTTATTATTTGTGCTAGTCAGATTGTTAATGACAAAAATGCAGCAAAATATGATGTTGTTATTTCAAACCCACCATATTTTAAATTGGATGTGACAGACACAAAAGTTGCCTTGACTGAGAAAGAAATTGGTCGCCAGTTTAATATTTATTCCATGTTTATGGCATATGCAGCCAAGCTACTTAATTCAGCAGGTGAGATGATATTTGTCACTCCTCGTAGTTTTGCCTCCGGGAAATATTTTAGGGGATTTCGTGATAAGTTTCTGCGGGTAGTTACTATAGAAAAAATTCATGTGTTCCGTTCTCGTCGTGCTATTTTTCGCCGAGATGGGGTGCTGCAGGATAACATTATCCTTAAAGCAGTAAAAAAATCTGATATTACTGGCGATGTAATTATTACTACATCGAATGACCTGCAGGATATAAATCAGCAGGAACATATGCGAATTGCACTCAGTAAGATTGTAAACTATAGTTCAAGTGAAAAAATTCTTCATATCCCTACCACACGTGAAGAAGAAAAGGTTTTGGAGATATTCTCTAGTTGGGAAAATAAACTTTCTGATTTTGATATTAAGGTTTCTACTGGTCGGGTGGTATATTTTCGGGCTAAAGAATTTCTCTTGCCGGAAGATTCTGAGAACTGCCAAAAAGTTCCGTTAATCTGGCTTCATAATGTTAATAACATGCTATTCGATTGGCCGTTAAATTATAAACAATGTCATCAATACCTTAAACTTGATGCAAAATCGCAACGCTTAACTATTCCAAATGGAAACTATATTTTTGTAAGACGCTTTAGTAGTAAAGATGATAAGCATCGCTTAATTGCTGCACCGTACATAAATAATAATCCCGAGTTTCCTGCTTTGGGAATTGAAAATCGGGTAAACTATTTATATAAAGCTAACGGTATGTTTACGCCTGAAGAGGTAATGGGATTATCTGAATTATTAAATAGCGAAATATATAATCAATACTTCCATACTTTTAGCGGTAGCCTAAATATTAGTGCAACAGAATTGAGGGAGTTATCTATCCCAAATTTTGAAGAAATAAAATTAATAAACAATCAAATATTTAAATAATTTGATTTTAATATTAGATTAGGTAACATAAATGAGTCAAAAGCAAATGGAGTTATTAACAAGTCAAATTGAAAAAGAGCGAAAAATTATAAAAACTGATAGCTATGCGATTTCTATAGGTGAATTGATTGCTATGTATAAAGATAATGAACTTGAGCTAACTCCTAATTACCAACGGTTATTTCGTTGGGATAATGATCATAAAACAAAATTCATCGAGTCTATTATTATTGGTATTCCCTTGCCGCCGATATTTGTAGCGCAAAAAAAGGGGGCTACATGGAATATTGTTGATGGTTTACAAAGGGTTTCAACCATACTACAGTTAAGTGGCGATCTCAAATTAAAACTGCCAAATGGTGAGGAGCAACCACCATTAACATTTATCAAACCAGAAAAATTAACTGCCATGGAAGGATTAACATGGGAAACGCTAGATGATGATACAAAAAGAATAATTCGGCGAACAAAGTTAGATGTAAAAATAATTGTAGTTGAAGATAACTACGTAGCGCAGTATGAATTATTCAAGCGACTCAATACTGGGGCAGTCCATTTAGAGCCACAAGAAATAAGAAATTGTTTAATTATTATGCTTAATGAGGAGTTTTACGAGAAAATAAATGAATTAAAAGATTTTGAGCCTTTTAGGAATTGTATTGCATTACAGCCAAAGAAATATGAGATAGAGTACCATATGGAGTTGATTTTACGATATTTAATTCTAAAGCATAATAATATTGATTTCGCACGTTATAATAGCTATACGTTATTAAGTGATTTTTTTGATGAAGAAGCAAAAAATTTGGTGCTAGATGGAAGTTTAAATTTAAATCTAGAAATTGAAACTTTTAAAAGAGTTTTTCGATTACTAGATTCATTGCTTCAGAGTTCGGTTTTTAGAAAATATAACTCAGATAGGTGTAATATAGAGGGTGGGTTTTCAACGACATTATTTGATGTGATTACCTTAGGCATTTCTTCCAATCTTGATAAGTACGAACAATTATCACCACAGTTAGTAATTGAGAAAATTAGAGGTATAACAAACGATTCACAATACAATCAAAATTCTGATAGAGGGATTAAAGCTATAACAAGAATAAAATCAATGATTGAATTTTCAAAAAATTATTTTACTGAATGAATATAGAACTGCTTGAAGAGCTTCTTGCTGCTGAATCCGCTTGGAGAAAAAAGGAGATTGCTGATTTAATTCTCATTTCTGAAGGTAATGATAATCCACCTGTTATTTTGAAGTCTATTCTTTTACAGTTATATGCTCACTGGGAAGGATTAATAAAACGTAGCGCTAAGCTATATTTGAGATATATAAAAGAGCGTAATCACAAATTTCATGAAGTTGAATTAAATTTTAAAGCCCTAGTGGTTAAGAATATCATTGCAGAATGCATAAAGAATCAAAATTCATTGCATCTAGCTAATGAAATGAATATAATACAAAAATTAGAGTTGGAAAATCTTAAATATGCTGTTGGGATCAATGTAGATAATGATCAAGACAACTCGATTATAGATACTGAATCAAACTTAACTCCAGAAGTGCTAAGAAAAATTCTTAATGTTATTGGGCTGACTTACAGGCAAGAGTATGAAGCCAAGAGTAGCTACCTTGATAAGAATTTTCTTCATAGGAGGCATACAATTGCTCACGGTAGTAAGATTGAAAATGATGAAAGTTTTTGTTTGGATATTGTAACAATACTAAATTTAAGAAAACTTGTTTTTTCAATATTAGATATTATTATAGATGAAATTCTTGAATATGCAATAAATGGGTTTTATCTGGTGGATAATAAAGATAAGTTAGAGCAATATTTACAGCAACAAAAATCTCGGATACAAGCTGTTTTTTCTGAGCTTTAATTTATATTAAAGGAGGAAAGTTTTCTAAGAACCTGTTTAGAATCTTTTCAAAATTAAGCCTACAAAAGCAAGAGATACCATTTGTAGGCTAGTACCTAAGTATCTCTCACAATTTTTCCATAATCTACGGCATTTCTCAAGCCAGCTAAAGGAACGCTCAACAATCCATCTCTTGGGTAAAACCACAAACTGATGCAGCTCATTTCTTTTAACAACTTCAACTCTAGCATTTAATATTCGATGGACTTCGGTTGCAAAGCTATCGCCTCTATAACCTCCATCTACCAATATATTCTGTACCCCAGCCAGATTACGTTTGGCTCCTTCAAACATTAATATTGCTCCTGCGCGGTCAGTTACATTTGCAGTTGTAACATGAATAGCATGTGGTAGTCCCTGCGTGTCTACTGCAATGTGACGCTTTATTCCTGATACTTTTTTACCCGCATCATAGCCCTTATTCTCGGCTGTATTAGTATTCTTCACGCTTTGTGCGTCTACTATGCAGAAACTCGTCATTGCGTTCCTGCCATTTTCGGTACGTACTAAGCCTACCAATTTTTTTTAAGACTATCTCTATAATACTGTCTTCATTGCTTTCTGGCTTTTTTGCCCACATGTTAAAGTAAAAATAAACTGTTTCCCATTTTGGAAAATCACTTGGTAACATTCGCCATTGGCAACCACTTTTGAGAACATAGTAGACTGCGCAAAATACATCGTACAGATCTATTTTGCGAGGTTTTGTCTTTTTACGTGCTAATTCTAATTCTGGCAATATTAACTCAAATTGTTCTCTGCTTACGTCGCTTGGATATGATTTTCTCATTGTACTCGCTCTTTATTACTAACAGCCAGTAGTTTAATCCTTTTGGCAATTTAATTCCAAACAGGTTCTAAGACAGTAGCTTTCTGTAGATCATCAAGTTCCAGAGTAATTAAATTAGGTAAGTGTGCACCCAGCTAGCCAGTTCACACCCAAGCTAGTTATCAACTCGATAGTTGTAGTTGTTAGTATGAAAGTTCTCATATATCCCCCTTTTCCGCTAGTCTGATCTAGCTTAGATTTTATTGTAAGCAAAGAATTTTTAATATAAGATAATATAAAAATCAGCAATAAAAAGAATAGTAACGGGTGAGAACATAGCTGTATAGGAGTTGAACCTATTAACTTACCCACTTGCATAATTTAACTATCCCCAAATTATATCCGTTTCACTTAAAATAGTCAAAATTATATTACGATAAAAACATTGGTGTATCTCTTTACCAACATAAAAACCAATTCATTCAGCCAATAGGGCAACCATTAACTACACTCATAATGCTAAAATAAGACCCTATTAATATTCATAAATAATTAAAGAGTTACAATTAATGAAAAAGTATCATTCGCAAGTGTTTATACTAAGAAGCATGATTGCAATAGGTTGGTAGGGCGCATTTTTAGCCTTGAAGAAGTAGCATGGAATTGCTAGGTGTTATGTAGAAAAAGAATCGTCATATTTGGCTTCTGTAGCGGTTAGAGATAGATTCTGATGGGGTAATAGGTTAATTTGACGACACAATATAAGTAACGCTAAACTGCAATTATCTTCATTTAACTTCTTTAATTATGCTATAATTTGCGGATTTTAAAAAAGGTAACCTAATGCTTAAACCTAAATTTATTCAAGCCATCAATCTGATCCAGATTGATTTATTGGCTCTTTTTGCATTGGTACCGTGAATAACAGATTTAAAAACTCACTATTTTATTAGTGAGTTTTTTTTTGCCTGAATATAATTTAATAAGGATTTTTAGATGCTGGAAAAATTAATTTTGGATATGTATGATGTCGGAATGATTAAATTTGGTGAATTTACGCTTAAATCAGGCAAACAATCTTATGTCTATGCAGACATTCGCACCGCAATCTCACATCCAACAATCTTTACCACTTTGTGTGATTTACTTTATAGCAAAATGACGGGGTTAAACTATGACTTAATTTGTGGTGTTCCATATTCTGCGCTGACTTTTGCCAGTGGAATAGCTTATGCCCACAAAATCCCTATGTTGCTTAAACGCAAAGAAGCTAAGGATTATGGCACAAAAAAAATCCTTGAGGGTAATTATAAATCTGGTGATCGCTGCTTAATAATTGAAGATGTAATCACAACTGGAATGAGTATCAGTGAAACTACTACAGTTATTGAAGAAGCCGGAGTTAAGGTAAGCGATATTGTCTGCTTTGTAGATAGAAATCAAGGTGGGCGAGAAAGAATGCAATCTCAGGGATATACCTTACATAGCATTATTGATTTATATCAGCTGATTGATATTTTATTAGAACATGGCAAAATAAGTACAGAAGATAAAGCTAAAGCCGTAGCTTTGATTGGGGTGTAAGATGCAAATGCAAAAAGCTTATTTAAAATTAGCAAATGGACGAATTTTTGAAGGACTAGCACCAGACTGGCAAACAGATAGCAGTTATGGTGAAGTGGTTTTTAATACCGGGATGACCGGCTATGAAGAAACCCTAACTGACCCATCATATTCAGGGCAGATTCTGACTTTCACCTTTCCCATCTTGGGTAATTATGGCGTATCGGCTGGCAAACGTTGGGAGTCAGAGAAAATACATGCCAAAGGCGTAATTTGTGAGACTGTTTTTGATGAGCCAGCACATCATTCACAACGACAAACATTTTTAAGCTGGCTTAAACAGAATAATATACCACTTATTTGCGGGGTTGATACTCGTGAACTTACCAAAGTTATTCGTGAATATGGTGTTTTAAGCGGTGTTATCACCACAAAAGCTGATTTAGAGCCAGATTTTAGCGATAGTATGACTCATGACTGGGTTAAGGAAGTTTCCCCTAAAGAGGTACAAACTATTGGTAATGGAAAATATAAGGTGATTTTGGTCGATTGCGGCGCTAAAGAAAATATTATCCGTTGTCTATTAAATTTCGATATTACCCTAAAAAGAGTCCCATTCGACTATGACTATAGTAATGAAGATTATGATGGAGTGATGTTATCCAATGGTCCGGGCGACCCCAAATTATGTAATCAAACAGTAGCAGTTTTGGCTAAAGCAATGACTAGAAACAAACCGATATTTGGTATTTGCCTTGGTTCACAACTTATGGCTCTTGCAATCGGTGCTAATACCTATAAACTCAAATATGGACATCGCGGACATAATCAGCCATGTATTGATTTAAAACGTGATCGCTGTTATCTGACTTCACAAAATCATAGCTATGCGGTTGATGATAAAACTTTGCCTAGTGATTGGGAAGTAACATTCCGTCATCTTAATGATAATACTGTCGCTGGTATAGCACACACAAGTGGCATGTATAGCGCAGTTCAATTCCATCCGGAAGCAAGTAGTGGACCACAAGATACATTTTATCTGTTTGAACAGTTTTTTAACCAGATTCAGGCTGGAGGTAGCAAATAATGAAGAATATTCTGATTTTAGGCTCAGGTGGTTTACGCGTTGGTCAGGCCGGAGAGTTTGATTACTCTGGTTCACAAGCAATCAAAGCCTTCAAAGAAGAAGGCTATCGAGTAATTTTGGTAAACCCTAATATCGCTACAGTGCAGACAGATAAATCAATGGCAGATGAGATTTATTTTGTGCCGCTACAGCAGGAGTTTGTTGCACCAATTATTGAAAAAGAGCAGATAAACCTGATTGCTCTAGGCTTTGGCGGACAAACTGCACTTAATCTTGGTTTAGAACTATATCATAGTGGCATCTTAGATAAACATAATGTAAAAGTATTAGGCTCAAGTGTAGAAACGATTGAAGCAACCGAAGATCGTGATATTTTCCGTGACTATCTGGAAAAAAACAAGGTAAAAACGCCAAAAAGTAAATCGGCAACTAGCATTGATGAAGCAATTGCGGTTGGCCGCGAATTTGGCTATCCGTTAATGCTCCGTGCTGCGTTTTCTCTGGGCGGACTTGGTTCGGGTAAAGTTTTTAACGAAAAAGATCTGATTGATAAAACTAGTAAAGCATTAAGTACAACACCACAGGTATTACTTGAAGAATATCTGACTGGCTGGAAAGAGTTTGAATACGAGATTGTCCGTGATATGAAAGGGAATAGCCTAACTATCTGCAATATGGAAAATCTTGATCCAATGGGTATCCACACTGGTGAAAGTATCGTAATTGCCCCAGCGCAAACTCTTAATGATGAAGAACATCAGAATCTACGCAATATTGCGCTTCAATGTGCCGAGATTTTTAATATCATTGGCGAATGTAATATTCAGTTTTCGGTAAATCCGGCTAATGGCGATTACCGGGTAATTGAGATGAATCCGCGCCTATCTCGTTCTTCAGCATTGGCATCAAAAGCAACTGGTTATCCACTCGCATTTGTGGCTGCCAAACTATGCCTTGGCTTTAGCCTCAACCAATTAACCAATCAAGTTACTAAAAAAACTACTGCTTTCTTTGAACCTGCACTTGATTATGTAGTGGTAAAAATTCCGCGTTGGGATACCCATAAATTACGCCTAGCAGAACGCACCATTGGTACTGAAATGAAATCAGTTGGTGAAGTGATGGGAATTGGAAGAACCTTCCCCGAAGCCTTACAAAAAGCAGTACAAATGTTAAATATTGGTGCTTCAGGCTTACATGACTATATCTGGCCAATTTTGAACCTGAAAAATGAAGTCGAATTTGCTACCGACCGCCGGATATTTGCCTTATATCGCTGGTTTTATGAAGGTGGTACAGTCAATGAAGCGCAACAGTTATCAAGAATTGATCCATGGTTTTTGACACAAATTAAGCAGATTGCAGATATTGCTTTAGAAGTGAAATCTAGTCAATTAAATTCAGAACTATTACTTAAAGCTAAAAAATTTGGCTTTAGTGATAAAACTATTGCCAAACTTACAGAAGCAAATGAAGAGGCAATTCGGGCTAAGCGGTTGGAGTATGCTATTACGCCAGTAGTGAAACAGATTGATACTGTTGCCAATGAGTTTACTGCCGAAACCAATTATCTTTACACGACTTACCATGGTAAATATCATGATATTAGTCCAACTGAAGCCACAGATAATCTAATCTCCAATGGAGCTTATGTAATTATTGGTTCTGGACCATATTCAATTGGTTCATCAGTTGAATTTGACTGGTGTACTGTTAATTTGGCACGTCAGTTACGTGCTCATGGTAAAAAAGTTATCATTCTAAACTCCAATCCTGAAACAGTATCAACCGATTATGATGAATCAGATCGGCTTTATTTTGAAGCATTGACTCTTGAACGGGTTTGCGATATTCTCGATTTTGAAAATGTGGCTGGTGTATGTGTTAGTGTTGGTGGACAAATTGCCAATAATTTAGCTTTAGCTTTGCATAAACGTGGTTATCCAATTTTGGGTACTTCACCACTGGATATTGATAAAGCCGAAGATCGGGCTAAATTCTCCTCTATGCTAAATGAATTAAATATCGATCAGCCACGCTGGATTAATGCTACTAGCAGTGAAGAGATTCAGGCGTTTATCGCCGAAGTTGGTTTACCAGTATTAATTCGCCCATCATATGTATTATCTGGTGCAGCAATGAAAGTGGTTTCTGACCAAAACACCCTCAATAGTTACCTTAATGATGCGATGCTAATTTCCAATGAGCATCCGGTCGTGATTTCACAGTTTATCGAAAACGCTAAAGAATTGGAAATTGATGGAATTGCCCAAAACGGACGGATTGTTATTGATTCAATAAGTGAACATATTGAAAATGCAGGGGTACACTCCGGTGATGCAACGTTGGTATTTCCACCAGAACGCTTATATCTGAAAACTGTCAATCGTGCCCGTGATATTGCACGTAAAATAGTTAAAGCATTAAATATCAGCGGCCCATTTAATATGCAGTTTATTGCGCGGAATAATGAATTAAAGGTAATCGAATGTAATGTTCGTGCCTCGCGCTCATTCCCGTTCATTTCAAAAGTTAGTGGACAAAATCTGGTTGAATTGATGGCAAAGGTGTTCTTAAATCAGGAAATTACTCAAACCTATAATACTCTTGATTGTGGCGTAGTTGGCGTTAAAAGTCCAGTATTCTCGTATAGCCGCTTTAAAGGTTCGGATCCGGTGGCTCAGGTAGAGATGTCATCAACTGGTGAAGTTGCCTGTATTGGTAAAGATATGCTTGAGACATTCTATCAATCTTGGTTATCGGTGGGGCAGCGGATTAATAAAAAAGCTATTCTCCTAAGTGTCGATGATAAATATAAACAAAAAATCCTGCCAATAGTTAAACAACTAAGTGATCAAGGTTGGCAGTTTGTTGCCACTGGTTCAACCCATGATATGCTTGTTGAAAGTGGGATTCAGTCAAAATTTGTCTTTAAATTATCGGAACAGGTAGAACCAAATATTGAACGTCCAATTATCAATAAAGAAGTTGGGCTAATTATTAATTTGCCAGGCGATAGCTTTAATACCAGCCAGCATTCCGATGGCTTCAAAATTCGTCGTCTCGCAATTGACTATCACATCCCGTTAGTAACTAATTTCCAATTAAGTGAAATACTACTAGAAAGTTTAACTGTAATATTCGATAAACCAATGACAGTTTATTCTTATAATGAATTATTAAAAGGTGCCAATAATGCTTAATTTAGCCAAAGGATTAATCGCACTACAGGATTTAAGTAAGGCGGATATCCTCTCAATTCTTACTCATGCACGTAGTTTCAAACAAGGGTTACGTAAAAATACTCTCGAAGGCAAAGTAATTGCTTCCTGTTTTTTTGAAGCTTCAACGCGTACCCGGCTGTCTTTTGAATCAGCCGTTGCTTACTTAGGTGGTAAAACCATTGGTTTTGCAGATAGTAGCGCTACCTCACAAACAAATAAAGGTGAAAGCTTTGTTGATACGCTACGAATGTTAAATTGTTATGCTGATGGTTTTATAATGCGTCATCCCAATGATGGTGCTGCCCGTTTGGCTTCCGAAATCATGTCAATCCCAGTGATTAATGCCGGCGATGGAGCGAATCAGCATCCGACCCAGACTCTACTTGATTTATTTTCAATACAAGATAGTCAGGGACAATTAGAAGAAATACATCTTGGTTTAATGGGCGATCTGAAATATAGCCGAACAGTCCACTCATTGATAGATGCCAGTAAATTATTCAATATGCGTCTATATTTGATTGCTCCTGCACCACTTAGAATACCTAGTGAGGATCTGATTGAGCTAAAACGTCATGGCATTAGTTATTCTTTTCATAATAGCCCAGAAGACGTAATTGATAAACTGGATTGTCTATACCTTACTCGCTTACAAAAAGAGCGCTTTAGTAGCGAAATTGATTGTAATTATAGGATTAATCTGGAGTTACTCGCAAAAGCTAAGCCAAATCTACGGATACTTCATCCATTGCCAAGACTAGAGGAGTTACCAACAGAAATCGATAATACGCCATATGCTTATTATTTTGAACAAGCAAGGAATGGACTTTTTGTGCGGCAGGCATTATTAGACATAATTTTTGGAGGCTATGATGGCAAATAAAAAGATTGGCGCGATTGAAAATGGTATAAATCTGGATCATATTCCTCAGGGTAATGCGTGGTATATTATTAAGTTACTTAAACTGGAGCGCAAATATCCAGTCGGAATTGGGCTTAATCTCTTGAGTAAACGGATGGGAGTTAAAGATCTAGTAAAGGTAGAAAACTACTTCCTGACTGATAAGCAATTAAAGGCTGTAAGTGTTTTTGCACCGGGTGCAACTTATAGCGAAATTCGTAATTATGAGGTAGTCCGCAAAATCCAGTTAACACTGCCGGAAAGTATCGATGAGCTGATCATATGTCCGAATCACCGTTGTATTTCCCATCAGTATCGTTCCTTGTTTAGATTAAGTTACAGTAATGAAAATGCGATTGCTCAGTGTCATTACTGTGAACATCATTTTAACTTGTCAGATTTGAATGCGTTCCAGTTGTAATTCTTTGAAGTAGTTGATAAAATTTCTTATTTGATTTTTAAGGTGGATTCTAGATGTAGCCATTCATATTTCTCCTGATTGGAATATGGGCTAGTTTTTCAGAGGTGTTTTTCTTTAAGGAAAGTATATAAAACAAGAGAGTATGCTTGGTAAGTAGGATTAAGTTATTATATAATTGTTATCTGGACAATTTTCACAATTCGGAGATTATAATCTTTTAGAGTAAGGGAGAATACCATGCATAAATTATTAGTAACTTCACTAGGCCTTTTAGTTATTGGTTGCTCATCACTTGACATGAGCACTCTAAAATGCCGGAATATGCAGATTACCAACAAAACAACGTTGAAGCAAGTTCAGGATATGTGCCTGATTTCAAGCCAAAGTTCGCGGTCTTCGGGGTTGTACGAGGTTCAGTTTAGAAATGATACTACCGAGAAAAGTGTCAAGTGTGATTTCGCAACCAATTCACCTGACGCTGTAGTTAATGGATGTCGTTAACGTATATTTAATTAATAGTAAGCTGGAATGTTAAGTCATTCCGGCTTGTTATCTATAGCCATTTAATATCAGCCAAATAAAACCCGAGTGCCAACTACAATTAGAATAAAGCCCAAAATACGGTTAATTAGCTGTTCACGTTTAAAATATCCTGTTTGAATTTTTGGATGACTTAAAACTAGTGCAACACTGGCAAACCAACAAAAAACCATGATTGCATTACCAATAACTATCCCGGCATTGGTAAATACGCTCGGATGCTGTTGTTCGGTAAATGCCAGAATTGCCCCTGAGATTGTATAGAGCTTTGGGTTAAGCAAATTGGTAAAAAAACCATTGCGATAGTAAACAATTAGAGGCTCTGAGGGGGCTACTTCATAGCTAATTCGTTCATGATGACTTTTACTTTTTATACTCATTATCCCGAGATAAATAAGGTAAGTCCCACAAATTAGCCCTAATGCAAGCTTGACAAATTTATAGGTGAAAAGAAATTTCAAGCCACAAATCAGAATAGTAAATGAAATAAAGCAGCCTGTAGCTATTCCCGCAGCCGAAATTAACCCAGCCTTACGACCAAATGAAAGGGAGTTCCTAAGCACCATAAAAAAATCTGGTCCTGGAGAGATAACTCCCAAGAGCAAGATAATTAAGGTTTTAACTATCAATCCAGTATCAAACATATTTTTCCTTAATTCATTTCATCAAATTGTTTAGGTTGGAAGATTAGCCAAAATAAGAGTCCGCCACAAAGTATAATTAATGAACCAACTAGTATTGGTAGTTTTGCATGATGGGCGGCAACGTAGCCTGCGAGCATTGCCGGAATTGCTTGTGCCAGTGCTGATGAACTTGAGCTGATGCCCATTGCCTCACCACGAATATTTGCTGGAGTTACTCGAGTAATCAGTGCTGTGCTAAATGCCATAGTGAGAGCATTTCCTAATGCCATAAAAGGAGGTATGAGATAGATAAGTCCAATGTGACTAAATGGTATAAAATAATATACTCCAACACATATACCGGTGATAAATAGAGAAATTCTAAGTATCTGGAAATCTGCCACTCGTCCGGATAATCTACGAACTATCATACCCTGAGCAAAAACAATCATTATTCCAATATACGCATAGAAATTACCAATTTTACCCTGACTAAATCCAAATTCATCAGCAAGTACTACTGCCCAGAAAGTAGTGAAGAATGTAAATCCTGCGTTAAATAGAAAAGTTGTTGGAATTATATTCCTAAGTCCGGGAGTTGAAAAAGCTTTATTTATATTATGAAAGGGCTTGGAGAGATCAATTTGCTTATCACTTGCAACTTTTAGTGTTTCTGGTAACAAAGCAAGTACTAAAAGCACATTAATAAAACTTAAGATGGCGGCAAACCAGAATGGAGTTGAGCTATTAAACCAGCTGACCACTGCTGGGTCTGAGAGCTTACCTCCCAAAAAAGGTCCCATAATGAAGCCAATTCCAAATGACATGCCAATCAAGCCAAAGTTTTTTGCTCGGTTTTGTGGCGTGCTTATATCTCCGATAACTGCTTGAGCAACTGATATATTGCCTCCAGAAGCACCATCTAGTGCCCGTGAAATAAACATTAACGGGATATTCTTGCTAACTATACCAATAGCAAACAAAATATAAGAAATACAAGTACCACTGATTGATAAGGCAAGAATTTTACGTCGCCCATAACGGTCTGCTAATTGTCCTAGGATCGGTGCACACAAAAATTGGGCTAATGGAAAGCAGGTTAATAGCCAGCCAAGCATTATAAATCCTTCAGCAGTTGTCCAGCTATCAGGGATAACCCTAAATGTAGAATGTGGAACTACCAACATTGGGAACACAGGGATTAGTATACCTACTCCCAACATATCAATGAGTATGGTTAAAAATATTGTCCATAGAATTTTGTTACTGTTTTTATTTGTTGACATATATATCGGATAGAATATTGATTAAAGGTAAATTATAGCATAATCAATGCTTTTACGATAGCTCTACAATAATTCAGGGTTCTATTTTTTTAGACTTACATAATTCTGATATAATCAGGTCTCCGATTATTTATTCAAGAGAATAATGTATGTCAAACTATTTGCAAATATTCATTTCTTTATTTAGTATTCTTAACCCAATTTTGGCGATAACGATTTATTTAGATGTAACAAATGGTCTTAAAAATTCAGAAAAACGCTCAGTTGCAATAGTTTGCGGAGCTTCGGTTTTTGGAATACTTACAGCCTTTCTTTTTGTTGGTCAACCCTTGATGGCCGTGCTCGGGTTACATGATTATTCCTTACAGCTTGCCGGAGGAGTGGTGGTTCTTCTTATCGGGATTTTTATGATCATGAAACCAAGTGATAAAGTAGAAGAAGGGAAGAGTACTGAAAAAACTATTAATCCGAACCGGATTAAAAGCCTTGGAATTAGCCCGCTTGCGCTGCCAATGATAGTTGGACCAGCTGCAATTGTTATGGTAATTTTATATGGACAGCAGGAACATACTGTGCTCGGCAAATTTTTAATTGTCGGAATTCTGGGGTTGGTAAGTATTTCGGTAATAGTAGTTTTTATGCTTGCTAATTATATTGCGCGTGCTTTGGGTGATATAGGAATAATTGTTCTTACAAAATTAATGGGATTAATAATTGCTGCAATCGCTTGTGAAATGATTGTTTCTGGTTTAAAATCTGTTGTACCAATTCTTGTACATACTGTGAATTGATAATTATATATATAATGACCTGTTTTTGGTTTACAAATATGCTATTTTAGATAGTAAAAAAGCACCAGAGTGATCTGCTCCCTATAAAGTAGACAAGTATAAAGAAAGCCCTTTATACTTAACTACTCGTAGGGAGTTTTTTTATGTACACACAAAATAAACATCGCAAAACATATACCCGAGAATTTAAATTGCTTATTGTTAATAAGTATCTAAATGAGGGTAAAACAGGTCCCCAACTTTCTGTAGAATATGAATTAGAGATAAGCATAATAAAAGATTGGATAAGGAAGTTTCGACTTTATGGTGCTTCAGGTTTAGAAGATGGTCGTGGCAAGCATAACAACCATAGCTCTCACGGCCGACCAAAGAAAGAAAGATTTAATTCAGAAGTTGAGGCGTTGCGTCATGAAAATATGAGGCTAAAAGGAGAGCTATTTCTACTAAAAAAGTTGAAGGAGCTAAGAGACAAACAGGAAAAATAAAATCTCTGTCTTTTAGTGTTATTGAGAGCTATATTTCTACATCTGGTTTGTCTATTATATCTGCTTGCAAATTTTTTGGTGTATCCCGGAGCGGATATTACAAATATTTATTAGCCAACCGTAATAAAGCTGTGTTAACAGAAACTATGGTAATGGATAGTATCAAAGCTATCTACATTAAAAGTAAAGGTCGCTATGGTTACCGTAGAATACGTGATACTTTAACATCAAAGCAAGGTATGGTAATAAGTTATAAGAAGGTTTTACGCTTAATGCGCAAACTTGGCCTAAAGTCTAGGATTAGAAAGAAGCGTAATTTTTTTGGAAATGAAAATTTACTGGCAGCTAATATTCTAAACCGGAAGTTTCAAAGCAATTTACCTAATAGAAAATTAGTTACTGATATTACTTATTTAAAGGTTAGAGGAGTAAATTATTATCTCTCCGTAATTTATGATTTATTTAACAATGAAGTAAAATCATATGAGCTAAGTAAATACAATGATAATCCGCTAGTAATAGAGACTATCAAACGAGCATTCCCAAGTATGAGTAATGATCAGCTTATTCTACATAGTGATCAAGGTTCACAGTACACATCTATTGCCTACACATCTTTATTAAAATCACTAGGTATAACAAAGAGCATGTCCAGGAGAGGTAATTGTTTGGATAATGCATGTATTGAGAGTTTCTTTGGACATTTGAAAAGTGAGAGTATTTATTTAGAGCAAATAAGTACTTACGAAGAATTAAAATTATTAATTGATGAGTATATCTATTTTTATAATAATGATAGAATACAGCGCAAATTAAGAAAAATGGCTCCGATTGAATATCGAAACCATTTTGAATCTACCAGAGGCTTTTTATAATCTGTCCACTATTTGGGGAGCAGATCAGAGTGGTGCTTTTTTGTTATTATCTATTCTATTCCGCCACTGTGTGGAGTTCTTCCTTAAATTTACGTGCACTACGAATATTTTTGGTATGTTCTTTATCCTTGTAATGTGCAATGTTATGTGCTAAATCATCTTTTAGCTGGTCAATTGCTGCATAAATATCTTCAGATTCAACCAGTGCGCCAAAATTCTTTTCTGGGGTTTTTATACTGACCTCAGCATAAAAAATCTTACCCGAGTTATGACTGTTACTTACTTTACCTAAGCGTAGATTAAATGATGCCGCAGCTCCAGCTTCTGGAAAATATTTATCTAATGCCGACATCTTTTCTGTTGCGTACAATTTGATTGCATCAGTTAAATCAAAATCTTTGCATAAAATTGATAAATTTTTCATGGACAGTTCCTTTCGTCTTTGATACTTGCCATAACTTTTAAAACATAGTTAGTCTTATGGAAAACATAACCATTATAGAGCTATTATAGCTCGAAAATGATCAATTCGCGAATAAATTTATTATTGTTTTTAGCTATGGAAAATCTGATTATGCTACAATCCATTCAATTGAAAAAGTTAAGGTGTGAAAACTTCTTTTCAGAATAAATAATTATATTAAACGTTTTAAGAAAAATTAATTTTATGTTATTAGCATGTTTTGCAACAACTGTGCGTGGGCTTGAAGAATTATTAGCTACTGAATTAAAAGAGCTTGGTGCTGAAGAAATTAGAATTGTTAATGCTGGAATGGAGTTTAATGCTTCATTGTCAAACATAATGGCAATGAATTTAAACTCACGTTTGGCAAGCAGAATTATGATTCGGCTTGGCTATTCTGGTTATCGCCATGAGGATGACATTTACCGTCTGGCACGAAAGATAGACTGGCTTGACTGGTTTCATAGTGGTAATAGTATCAAGGTTGCTACTTCCGCAATTCAAAGCCCGTTAAAGAGTCTAGACTTTGTGACATTAAAAGTAAAAGATGCTATTTGTGACTACTTTAATGAAAAAGTGGATTCGCGTCCAGATGTTAATAAAGTTGAGCCAGATATGCGAATTTACAATTTTCTCACCAAAGACACGGTAACTATCTATCTAGATACTTCTGGTGATACTTTATTTAAGCGTGGCTATCGTAGGCTTAAACTTGAGGCACCAATCCGCGAAAATCTTGCTTCAGGCTTGATCCAATTAAGTGGTTGGCAGCCTGATCAAGCTTTTTATGATCCCATGTGTGGCAGTGGAACTTTGGCTGTGGAAGCAATTGGGATTGGATTAAATCTAGCGCCTGGGCTTAACCGAAATTTTGCTTTTGAAAAGCTAGCTAATTTTGATTCTGATAATTATCAAAGAATACAGGCATTGGCAAAGAAAAAAGAGAATCGTGAACGCAAGTTAAAAATTTATGCTAGCGATATCAACCGTAAAGCTATTGAAATTGCTCGGCAAAATTTTCAGCAAATTAAGCTTGAAGAATATGTTGAATTTAGCTATGGGGATTTTTTATCTAAAAAAGCTCCTGCTGAAAGTGGTGTTTTACTTACTAACCCACCATATGGGGTTCGTCTTGAAGAACTTGATCGACTTACAGAATTATATCCTCAAATAGGCAATAAACTGAAGCAAAATTTTGCGAACTGGAATTGTTATTTCTTTACTGCTGATTTGCGGATGCCAAAATTAGTACGCTTAAAACCAAGTCGTAAAATACCTGTATATAATGGTGCACTAGAATGTCGGCTTTATGAATTTAAAATGGTTAGTGGATCTAACCGTTAATGACTAATGGTGGAGCGGATGAGATTCGAACTCATGACCAACGGATTAAAAGTCCGCTGCTCTACCGGCTGAGCTACCGCTCCGGTATAGATGGCGTCCCTAAGGGGATTCGAACCCCTGTTACCGCCGTGAAAGGGCGATGTCCTAGGCCTCTAGACGATAGGGACAAAAGATTTAATTTTTTGGATTCAGGCTATTCCAGATTTGATTGACTTTTTGATTTGCATTTGTAAAGTCTTTAGTTGCTTGAATCAAACTTGATTCTGCATTACTGCTTCTGGTCTGCGCTTGCTGATATTCCTGCTGAGCTTCTTTTAGCTTTTTTTGAGCATCTTCCATTTTACTTTTGGCTTTTGCTAATGCTTCTGAAGCAGCTTTTTTCTCATCTTTAGCTTGAGTTAACTTATCATTGGTTGCTTGGTACGTATATTGTGCGGACATTAAGTCTGTCTGCGTATAAGCATAAAGGCTGCCAATGAAGCAACTTAGTGCTAGTATCTGCTTAAATTTCATAATGGAAACTTAATAGAATGGTGGAGCGGATGAGATTCGAACTCATGACCAACGGATTAAAAGTCCGCTGCTCTACCGGCTGAGCTACCGCTCCACAGTTTAAATATGTCCTACTATATAAATAGAACTGGCGTCCCTAAGGGGATTCGAACCCCTGTTACCGCCGTGAAAGGGCGATGTCCTAGGCCTCTAGACGATAGGGACACTATAGTTTTATTATGGCGCGCCCGAAGAGATTCGAACTCCTGACCCCTTGGTTCGTAGCCAAGTACTCTATCCAGCTGAGCTACGGGCGCACATAAATGGCGGAGAAAGAGGGATTCGAACCCTCGATACGCTTTTGGGCGTATGCTCCCTTAGCAGGGGAGTGCCTTCGACCACTCGGCCATCTCTCCATCCGAGACTAAGCTGTCTCGCTTAGAGTACGGTATTATAGCCAAAGTGCCACATACTGTCAACTATTTTTATAAAAAAGTTATTCCCATGAAGTATTGACATTATTAACTACTTGCTTTAATTTCTGATAATTTTAATTGGCGTATTTGTGATATTTTTATTGTCAAAATTTTATGAACCAGCTATAATAAGCACCTTTCTTTATGAGAATAATGATATAATTTAAATTAGTATAATTATATTATCTAATTATATTATCTAATTATATTATCTAATTTTACTTTTTGTTTGCATTTTTAGGGATTCACATGGTTAAACAATTTAATCCGGAAACTATGACAGATGATGATATATTGCAAATGGCAGATTCTGATTACATGAATGAGGTTCAGTTAGCCTTTTTTAAAAAAAGATTGATTGCGCTGGAGTCTGAGATGGTCGAAAATGCTAAAAAGACAACGCAAGCCTTCCAGGAGCAAGAAACTAACTACATAGCGGATCCATCTGATCGTGCAACCATAGAGGAGGAGTACGCGCTTGAGCTAAGAACTCGAGATCGGGAGCGTAAGTTGCTGCAGAAAATTCGTTCTGCGCTTGAGCTTATAGGAAGTGGTGAATATGGTTTTTGTGAGGATACTGGAGAGCCTATTGGCTTGAAACGGTTGCTTGCCAGACCTACCGCGACTCTTAGTATTGAGGCTCAAGAGAGGCGAGAGAAAATGCAAAAACATTTTGCCGAGGATTAATTGGATTAATTGAATTAGCCCGTATATACGACGGGCTAATTTTTTTGTTGTAATAGTTTTTATTGCTTTTATGGTGTGAAAGTAGGCAAATTTAGTTCGTTGGTTTTAATAACATGTATTGTATTATATACTGTCGAAATGTCATGGGGTTTATTAATCTAATTTTTAAGTGGTTCTTTTAATATTGTATTAATTAAGTTAGTAAGTTTATCATTGCTTACCAAGTTAAGGTTGTGTACTGAGTTATCAGTGCAAAGAAATTAGCTTAGTAGCCCTTTCAGACTTTCTTGTTGTTTTGTTGTTTGTGTATTTTAGTGGGTAGGTGTAGAGGAGCTTATTAATTAATGGGTTATACTCTCTACGTTTGTTTTACGGGTCCTAGATATTAATTATGTCTTATTCGAATTCTATTGCCGTGCTTTCCTCGCTCTTTGCTTGGTATCTAGAGTTACGTACGCATAATATTTCTTTTCTTGGTTTTGATGTGAGCTTGTCCTTTTTGGGTAAAGTAATAAGCGCTGTGATAGAAACATGATGTTTGCAAAAAACATCTATTATTGCTTTTATCAATAACTTACTTTATCCTGAGTTTGTGTTTTAAGTTTAAATAGGTTTGATTATTTGGTCTATAAATTATTATCAGGTGGTTTTGAAATATTATGTTGCTGGTGATGGCTGAGTTTAATAGATTTCAATTTTTACTCCGCTTCTATGCTATTTAATATTATTTTAGTTAGTATGGTTTTAAGTGATTTATTTTAAATGCTTTTGATTCTTCTCGGGATTTTAGTTGGTTGCTGAAATAATTAGTGTAAATTTGTTAAAAACTTTTGACATAGAAGTTTTGTTTGTGTAATAATAACGTTCTCCCCAAAAGGAATCGATTGGGAAAAAGAGAAACAAAACAGATCTTTAACAAGATAAACAATCAATAAATGTGAGGCATCTAGCTATAGAAAAGGTAGTGCCGTGGAGTGGTTCTTAATTGAATTGTTTCATGGTGTTACAAAAAAAATAGCAGATGTCTAACGGGAAACCAAAGACGTCAAGCGAGTGTGTTCTAATGAATGCACTATAAAAAGAGTAGACTATAAGTCTAGGATTAAAACAAAAGAGTTTGATCCTGGCTCAGATTGAACGCTGGCGGCGTGCTTTACACATGCAAGTCGAGCGGCAGCACGACCTTCGGGTTGGTGGCGAGCGGCGAACGGGTGAGTAATACATCGGAACGTACCTTTTAGTGGGGGATAACGCATCGAAAGATGTGCTAATACCGCATAATCTCTGAGGAGGAAAGGCGGGGACCTTCGGGCCTGTCGCTGAAAGAGCGGCCGATGGCTGATTAGCTAGTTGGTAGGGTAAAGGCCTACCAAGGCGATGATCAGTAGCTGTTCTGAGAGGAAGATCAGCCACACTGGGACTGAGACACGGCCCAGACTCCTACGGGAGGCAGCAGTGGGGAATTTTGGACAATGGGGGGAACCCTGATCCAGCAACGCCGCGTGAATGAAGAAGGCCTTCGGGTTGTAAAGTTCTTTTGTCAGGGAGCAAAGGGTAGATGCTAATACCATCTATCGCTGAGAGTACCTGAAGAATAAGCACCGGCTAACTACGTGCCAGCAGCCGCGGTAATACGTAGGGTGCAAGCGTTAATCGGAATTACTGGGCGTAAAGCGTGCGCAGGCGGATGATTAAGTTAGGAGTGAAATCCCCGGGCTCAACCTGGGAACTGCTTTTAAGACTGGTCATCTAGAGTTTGTCAGAGGGGGGTGGAATTCCAAGTGTAGCAGTGAAATGCGTAGAGATTTGGAGGAACACCGATGGCGAAGGCAGCCCCCTGGGATAAAACTGACGCTCATGCACGAAAGCGTGGGTAGCAAACAGGATTAGATACCCTGGTAGTCCACGCCCTAAACGATGTTTACTTGCTGTTGGGGGCAACCTTAGTAGCGAAGCTAACGCGAGAAGTAAACCGCCTGGGGAGTACGGTCGCAAGATTAAAACTCAAAGGAATTGACGGGGACCCGCACAAGCGGTGGATGATGTGGATTAATTCGATGCAACGCGAAAAACCTTACCTGCTCTTGACATGTACGGAAGATTTCAGAGATGAGATTGTGCCTTCGGGAACCGTAACACAGGTGCTGCATGGCTGTCGTCAGCTCGTGTCGTGAGATGTTGTCTTAAGTGACGCAACGAGCGCAACCCTTGTCACTAGTTGCCATCATTAAGTTGGGCACTTTAGTGAGACTGCCGGAGCTAATCCGGAGGAAGGTGGGGATGACGTCAAGTCCTCATGGCCCTTATGAGCAGGGCTTCACACGTCATACAATGGTAAGTACAGAGGGAAGCAAAGCGGCGACGTGGAGCAAATCTCATAAAACTTATCGTAGTCCGGATCGTAGTCTGCAACTCGACTACGTGAAGTCGGAATCGCTAGTAATCGCAGATCAGCATGCTGCGGTGAATACGTTCCCGGGTCTTGTACACACCGCCCGTCACACCATGGGAGTGGAGGATACCAGAAGTAGTTAGGCTAACCGCAAGGGGGCCGATTACCACGGTATGTTTCATGACTGGGGTGAAGTCGTAACAAGGTAGCAGTAGGGGAACCTGCGGCTGGATCACCTCCTTTCTAGAGAATGGTTGGATGCCTCACATTTATTGGTTGTTTATAGTAGTTAAGATTAGAAGTACTGGGTAGAAATACAGAGTATAAAAAATGCGAGTAATGCGCGGAGCGAAATTGCAAAGTTTAGTGATCTAAATGAGCAATTGAGCGACAAAGTAGTACGAAGACATTTGGGGGATTAGCTCAGCTGGGAGAGCACCTGCTTTGCAAGCAGGGGGTCGTCGGTTCGATCCCGTCATCCTCCACCAGGTATAGGTGAGATAACGGGTTTGTAGCTCAGTTGGTTAGAGCACACGCTTGATAAGCGTGGGGTCGGAGGTTCAAGTCCTCCCAGACCCACCAAGACAGAGTGTCTAATGTAGATGAGATTAAGATTAAGTCATTTATATTAAGTACTTTGGTACTAAGATCTTTAACAAGATGGATAGAGTTAGATATTAAAAATTTACCAACGCGTATATTATTAATGCTAATAATCTTTGTAATTCCGAATAAATCGGACTTACAAATCTTATAAGCATAAACTAAATTCAAAGTAGGTAACTACTTTGGAGTAAAGGATTATATGCGGGTAGATTGCATATGTAAAAAACTTAAGCAAAAAGAAACTCATACAGTAAAAAATAAAATCTTAGAGGTTTGGAAACGAATCTTTGAGAATCAGCAGTTTACTTGAATTTTTTATCGCGTTAACTAAGCTGACAAAGTTAGCTATTAATACGGTAAAGAGACTATTAAAATAATAGAGTCAAGTGACTAAGTGCATGTGGTGGATGCCTTGGCGATTACAGGCGAAGAAGGACGTAGTAGCTTGCGATAAGCTGCGGGGAGTCGGCAAACAGACTTTGATCCGCAGATTTCCGAATGGGGAAACCCGGCCAGAAATGGTCATCCCGCAAGGGAAGCGAACCCGGAGAACTGAAACATCTAAGTACCCGGAGGAAAAGAAATCAACCGAGATTCCGAAAGTAGTGGCGAGCGAAATCGGAGGAGCCGTATAGTGTTATAGTGACGAGATAGGAGAAATACCTGGGAAGGTATGCCATAGTGGGTGATAGCCCCGTATCTGAAATCCGACATTAAGAACTAAGCTATAGAGAAGTAGGGCGGGACACGAGAAATCCTGTTTGAAGATGGGGGGACCATCCTCCAAGGCTAAATACTCGTAATCGACCGATAGTGAACCAGTACCGTGAGGGAAAGGCGAAAAGAACCCCGGGAGGGGAGTGAAATAGAACCTGAAACTGCATGCATACAAACAGTGGGAGCCCCAGCTTAAAGCACCTTGTAGTTCTTTCAATGAGCAAGTGAAACTTGCGAATTAAAAGACCAACAAAAGTGAAATAGCTGGAAACAGATAAAAGCCTGAATAAAGATCAGGGTGTTTTAAGCTGGGGTGACTGCGTACCTTTTGTATAATGGGTCAGCGACTTACATTCAGTAGCAAGCTTAACCGAGTAGGGGAGGCGTAGGGAAACCGAGTCTTAATAGGGCGATAGTTGCTGGGTGTAGACCCGAAACCGGGTGAGCTATCCATGGCCAGGATGAAGGTGCAGTAACATGCACTGGAGGTCCGAACCGACTAATGTTGCAAAATTAGCGGATGAGCTGTGGATAGGGGTGAAAGGCTAAACAAACCCGGAGATAGCTGGTTCTCCTCGAAAACTATTTAGGTAGTGCCTCGTGGTTGATACTTCTTGGGGTAGAGCACTGTTATGGCTAGGGGGTTATTGCAACTTACCAAACCATGGCAAACTCCGAATACGAGAAAGTAATACACGGGAGACAGACATCTGGTGCTAACGTCAGGTGTCAAAAGGGAAACAACCCAGACCGCCAGCTAAGGTCCCAAATGATCAATTAAGTGGTAAACGATGTGGGAAGGCATAGACAGCTAGGATGTTGGCTTAGAAGCAGCCATCATTTAAAGAAAGCGTAATAGCTCACTAGTCAAGTCGTCCTGCGCGGAAGATGTAACGGGGCTAAATTGATAACCGAAGCTGCGGATTCACAGTAATGTGAGTGGTAGAGGAGCGTTCTGTAGGCCGATGAAGGTGTGTTGAAAAGCATGCTGGAGGTATCAGAAGTGCGAATGCTGACATGAGTAGCGTTAAAGCGGGTGAAAAGCCCGCTCGCCGAAAGTCCAAGGATTCCTACGCAACGTTAATCGGCGTAGGGTGAGTCGGCCCCTAAGGTGAGGCAGAGATGCGTAGCTGATGGGAAACAGGTTAATATTCCTGTACCGATGTATAGTGCGATGGGGGACGGAGAAAGTTAGGCCAGCCAACTGTTGGAATAGTTGGTTTAAGCATGTAGGTGGGGAAGTTAGGCAAATCCGGCTTTCTAACACTGAGGTGTGATGACGATTACCTACGGGTAAGAAGTGGTTGATACTAAGCTTCCAGGAAAAGCCTCTAAGCTTCAGCTGTACACGACCGTACCGCAAACCGACACTGGTGGACGAGATGAGTATTCTAAGGCGCTTGAGAGAACTCTGGAGAAGGAACTCGGCAAATTAGCACCGTAACTTCGGGAGAAGGTGCGCCCCGATGATGTGTAGGAATTTACTTCCGAAGCAGTAAGGGGTTGCAGTGAAATGGTGGCTGAGACTGTTTATTAAAAACACAGCACTCTGCAAACACGAAAGTGGACGTATAGGGTGTGACGCCTGCCCGGTGCTGGAAGATTAAATGATGGGGTGCAAGCTCTTGATTGAAGTCCCAGTAAACGGCGGCCGTAACTATAACGGTCCTAAGGTAGCGAAATTCCTTGTCGGGTAAGTTCCGACCCGCACGAATGGCGTAACGATGGCCACACTGTCTCCTCCAGAGACTCAGCGAAGTTGAAATGTTTGTGAAGATGCAATCTCCCCGCGGCTAGACGGAAAGACCCCATGCACCTTTACTGCAGCTTTGCATTGGACTTTGACCATATTTGTGTAGGATAGGTGGGAGGCTTTGAAGTTGTGACGCTAGTCACAATGGAGCCGACGTTGAAATACCACCCTGATATGTTTGAGGTTCTAACCTAGGTGTAACAGCACCGGGGACAGTACATGGTAGGCAGTTTGACTGGGGCGGTCTCCTCCCAAAGAGTAACGGAGGAGTACGAAGGTAACCTTATCACGGACGGAAATCGTGAGGAAAGTGCAATGGCAAAAGGTTGCTTGACTGCGAGACTGACAAGTCGAGCAGGTGCGAAAGCAGGTCATAGTGATCCGGTGGTTCTGAATGGAAGGGCCATCGCTCAACGGATAAAAGGTACGCTGGGGATAACAGGCTGATACCGCCCAAGAGTTCACATCGACGGCGGTGTTTGGCACCTCGATGTCGGCTCATCTCATCCTGGGGCTGTAGTCGGTCCCAAGGGTATGGCTGTTCGCCATTTAAAGAGGTACGTGAGCTGGGTTTAAAACGTCGTGAGACAGTTTGGTCCCTATCTGCCGTGGGCGTTGGAGATTTGAGGGGGGCTGCTCCTAGTACGAGAGGACCGGAGTGGACACACCTCTGGTGTACCGGTTGTGACGCCAGTCGCATTGCCGGGTAGCTAAGTGTGGAAGAGATAACCGCTGAAAGCATCTAAGTGGGAAACTTGCCTCGAGATAAGATCTCCCTTGTGCCGTGAGCACACTGAAGGGTCGTTGAAGACTACAACGTTGATAGGTCGGGTGTGGAAGCGCAGTAATGTGTTAAGCTAACCGATACTAATTGCCCGAGAGGCTTGACTCTATTATTTTAGTAGTTTTAGTAAAAATACTGCAAAAGCATATGAAGTAAAAACGAGACGCAAGATGACGTGATTTACATGAAATTAAATGAGGAGTCTTGTAACGAAGTTATTACAAATAGGCATGGCAGTACTGCTGAGATAAGTGTGAGAAGAGCTTAAGTAAATAAACATAGTTAATATCAAAACAAAATCCATCTGTTAAACCGAATTCGCATAGTTCAAAAGAACGTGCAAAAGAATTGCTTGGTGACAATAGAGACCTGGAACCACTCCTTCCCATCTCGAACAGGACAGTGAAACGGGTGATCGCCGATGATAGTGTGGGGTATACCATGCGAAAGTAGGACATTGCCAAGCTCCCATACAAGAGAAAGACCCGGATAATACCGGGTCTTTACATTTGTGGAGCCGAAATAGTTGATAGTAGACAATACGGCAACACAATAGCGTAAGCTGGGTAGCTCACGCCTACCATGCTTCTTCAATCTGATTGAGTATATAAGCATTGACACATCGTACATCGGACTTACGACAATTTCAATTAGCAACAAATTAGCTACAAAACAATCAAAAAGTTCATATCTCCCTCCATAACCTCCTGACCTTTGGTCAGGATCTTGTTATGGGGTTACCTTCTTTATATCTATCTTATTACTCTTTAGTTAGATGGTTTATCCTTTATTTAGCATTACTTCTAGCCTTTGCGGTTAGATCTCTATGAAGCCACTATTACTATCTATATCCAGTATTTTCTTAGCTTGCATTAGAGTAGGCTTTAAGGAATCTTTTTTATTACATTGTTTTAACAATTTGACTGGATACCTAAAGGGGGTATATAATGGGGGATATCAGATTTTAATTTTAGGGTTGCAAATGAATACTTGTTGTCATGAACATCCGGATCATACCGAGCAGCTTAGCCGTCTTAATCGTGCTTTGGGACAGGTTGATGGGGTAAAGAAAATGATTGTTGATCGTCGTTACTGCATTGATATACTTACTCAATTAAAGGCAGCAAGATCAGCAATTCAAAGTGTTGAAGCTAATATTCTAGAAAAGCATATGCAATTATGTCTTGAGGATGTATGTTCTAGTGGAGACAAAACAGCGATTGATAATAAAATTAGCGAACTAATAAAAATAATCAAATCCTATCAGTAGGAAGAAAAGCATGAAACTAAAAAATCTAATCATTTTCACATTATTTACGAGCATTGTTTTTGCTAATCCGGTAATTCTTGAAGTAAAACAAAAAATAATTTCAGTTAATGGTAAATCGGTCAAAGTCAGTACCATTGAACAGCCAGATGGTACTTGGGGCTACTGGGGTAAACTTGGTGAGTCATTTGATGTTATAGTTAGAAATAAACTAGCGGAATCAACAATGATTCATTGGCATGGTCTGATTTTACCAAATAATCAGGATGGAGTTGCAGGTGTAACTAATTCTGAAATTAATCCGGGTAAGGAGTTTCATTTTAATTTTCCGTTACAGCAAAGTGGCAGCTATTGGATGCATTCACATGATGGGATGCAATTGCAGGATATGATTGCTGCGCCATTAATTATTGAAACGCCTGAAGATGCTAAATACCAGCAGGTAGTAGTAATGTTCCAAGACTATAGTAGTAAATCTGCCAATCAGGTATTAAAAGGGCTACAAGCAAATAATTCAGACAATATGGGGCATATGAATCATGATGACATGCATGGGATGAAAATGGATGGCATGGATATGGGCGATATGGATGATATGCAAGATATTAACGATGTTAAGTATGATGCCTATCTGACTAATTATCATGACAATCTGAAGCCGCAAATTACTCAGGTTAAACCCGGGACTAGTGTCAAATTAAGATTTATTAATTCGGCATCAGCTTCAAATTTCTGGATT
This sequence comes from Aquella oligotrophica, assembly GCF_002892535.1. Classification (NCBI taxonomy): domain Bacteria; kingdom Pseudomonadati; phylum Pseudomonadota; class Betaproteobacteria; order Neisseriales; family Neisseriaceae; genus Aquella; species Aquella oligotrophica. The sequence continues at coordinate 809,333 of NZ_CP024847.1, forward strand.
AATCTTGGTAAATTGAAAGGAACTTTAGTTGCCGTTGATGGTAGCCCTATAAAACCTATAGCTGGTAGTAAATTTCAGCTGGCAATGGGGCAACGCTCAGATATTATTGTTGATATACCTAAAGTATCCGCCGACTTCCCAATTTTAGGTCAGGTCGAAGGAATTAAATCACAAACTGGATTAATGCTTACTAGTAAGTCAAAATCATCCGTTCAAAAACTAGCTAATAATGCAAATAGTGCTGCTCCAGCGCTAAATTATAACGAAGAATTACAGTTACATTCAAGCGATCCTATCGCCTTTGGCAAGGTTGATCACACTTATAAAATCAAACTTACTGGAGATATGAATAAATACACTTGGCAAATGAATGGCGAAACTTGGCCAAATATTACGCCGCCAAAAGTTAATTATGGTGATACCGTTACTTTTGAATTTGATAATCAAACCATGATGAGTCATCCGATGCATTTACATGGCTATAATTTTAAGGTGGTATCAATCAATGGTAAGAAAATTGATGGAGCACTTCGCGATACAATTTTGGTAATGCCACATAGTAAAGTTACTGTTGAATTTAAGGCTGATCATAAAGGCAAGTGGATGCTACATTGTCATACCTTGTATCATATGCATGCTGGGATGATGACTTATATTGATGTTGAATAGTTTAGTCATATTGACACTAATTTGTAATAGTATAATGGGCTAAAATTATAAGGTGGTAGAATGGTAAATTATCTTGAATTAATTAAAGAAAATAATCTGGGGAAACTACTTTTAAGTGGTAATTTTGGTCTTGAAAAGGAAAATGTTAGAACTACCGCTACTGGGAATCTGGCATTAACTCCACATCCAACGGTTTTTGGTGATAAAGCTAGACATCCATATGTTACAACTGATTTTGCCGAGTCACAGGTTGAGATGGTTACCCCAACTTTTGCTACGCCTAAAGAAGCACTTGATTTTATGGAAGCGTTACATGATCTGGTTTCGCTAGAATTAAAAGATGAGTTACTTTGGCCATATTCTTTGCCACCGATTTTACCCGATGATGAGAGCCTAATTAAGGAAGCTCAGTTTAGTGATCCAGAGATTACGGAGTATCGTGAATATCTTGCCGATAAATACGGTAAACGTAAGCAGTTACTATCTGGTGTTCATTTTAACGTATCATTTTCTGATAAATTTATGCAGCTTCTTTATAAGGCTGATCCAAGTAATTCTTCGTTTCGTGAGTTTAATGATCAGGTTTATTTGAAAGTTGCTAGGTACTATCTGAAGTATAGTTGGCTTGCAATTTATCTTTTTGGTGCTAATTCGGTTGCCCATGAATCATATATTGATTGTTGCCGTTGCGATAAGGCGCGCCTTACTGATGATAGTTATATTTTTGCTGGGGCTAGCTCATTTCGGAATGGCGTTAGTGGTTACCGGAATCTTGAGCATTTTTATGTTTCCTATAATTCACTTTATGATTATATCGAAGATATTGAGACGGCGATTAATCAGGGACATATAATTGCCGCAAAAGAATATTACTCCCAGCTACGCCTAAAAGGACATTCAAAAACCAATGTGTTAAAAGATCTACATGATGATGGAATTTGCTATATTGAGATTCGGACCTTAGATCTAAACCCACTGGTAAAAGTTGGGATTACACTTGAATCGCTGGAGTTTATTCATCTGTTAATCATTTATGCTCTGATTGCTCCTGATTTTATCATGAGTGATGATGAATACCGCATCGCAAACCAAAACCAGATACTTGCTGCTGATGCCAACCGAGATAATGGTATTCTACTTCATTATTCAACTTCTGAAACTCGTTGTTTACGGCAATGGGGACAGGAAATCCTTGAGAACATGTTATTATTACTCCGCGAAGCAGGTATTCCAGAGGATAAACTAGCTATCATTGAAGATTTAAGGCTTCAGCTGCAAGAAAATCAAGCAAGTGCAGCGCAACTGATAGCTGATGGAGTATCTGATTCAGGCTATGCAAATTATTTCATAACTAAAGCACAGAGTTATCTTGAATTAAGTCAGCAAACCTATTATAAATTTATTGGTTTTGAAGATCTTGAATTATCAACGCAAGTATTATTAAAAGAAGCGATTAAAAATGGAGTTAAGTTTAAGCTTCTTGATCGCCAAGATAATTTTATTGAGCTGGAAAATCGTGGTCATCGTCAGCTGGTAAAACAGGCAACTAGAACCGCAACCGACAATTATGTAACTATACTGGCGATGGAAAACAAGCAAGTCACTAAAACAATATTATCGCGTGCTGGGATTTGTGTTCCCCGGGGTGAGGAGTATCTTACAATTGAATCGGCATTGGTTGATTACCCACTTTTTAGTGAGAAATCAATCGTGGTTAAACCCAATTCAACTAATTTTGGCTTGGGGATAACGATTTTTAAAGATAAATTTAGCTTTGAAGAATATAGCCGAGCACTGGAAATTGCTTTTAGCTATGATCAACGGGTACTTGTCGAAGACTTTGTCCCGGGTAAAGAGTATCGATTCTTTGTCATTAATGGCGAGACAGTGGCAGTACTTAATCGTGAACCAGCAAATATTATTGGTGATGGGGTGCTTTCGATTCGCGATCTAGTTGGATTAAAAAATCAAAACCCATTGCGTGGTAGTGGCTATAAAACACCGCTTGAGCTTATCAAACTTGAAGAAGCAGAAGCAATGTTTCTTGCCCAACAGGGACTTACTTTTGAATCAATTCCAAAAATTGGGCAAAAGATTTATCTGCGAGAGAATTCTAATATTTCCACTGGTGGTGATTCTTTGGATTATACCGATATTGTGCCTAAAAGTTATAAGCGGATTGCGGTAAAGGCAGCAAAGAGTATTGGTGCCTGCATTTGTGGTGTAGATATGATAATCAAAAATGTTAATAATCCATATGTTGAAAATAATTACGCACTACTTGAGTTAAACTATAATCCGGCAATCCATATTCACACCTATCCTTACTTGGGACAGGATCGTAAGCTTGCTGAGAAGCTTTTACGTTTGCTGCAATTAATAGATTAGTTGCTGAGATTTCAATTTTTTTGGATAAAGATAAATATGTATAAAAATAGATTAATAGTGGTTTTGCTTCTGGCGCTTAGTCTTGGGGTAACTGCTTGTAGTAATTTGCCTACTAGTAATAATGCTAAAACTACTTCCATCGTTCCATTTGATCAGCAGATAAAAAATAATTCGCTAGCAATAAATAAATCGGAAACACTGGCTGTTGCTTCATATAGTGATGATAGAGGCGTGAAGGTCTACGATTTAAAGAAGAAAAAGCTACTAGCTACACTTGATTATGTTACTCCACGTAATATTCAATTTGCTGATGATGGTAAATCATTTTATATTAGTGATAGCTCACTAGGAGTGGTGCAACAGGTTTCTGCACAATCATTAGAAGTAATCCATGAAGTAAAAATTGGTAAAGGTGCTTTTGGCTTTACAATTTATAAAAATCAGATGTTCATCAATAATGAAGCTAATAGTACAGTAACGGTATTGAATATGGATAATTGGCAAATTGAACGAATAATAACTGGCTTTGCTAATCCGCGCCAGGGGATCAAGATTGGTCCAACTGGTAGGTTTGTTTACGTGACTAATTTTGCTGGTGATGATGTACGAATAATTGATACCGATAGTTGGCAGATTATTAAAACATTGAGTGGAATACCCGGAGTAAGGGCTATTGCGATTTCTCCGGATGAAAAAGTGCTTTATGGCGCATCATCCAAGACTAATTCTTTGCGGGTTATATCGATTAAAGATAATCAGATTTTGAAGGTGCTTCCAACTGGCAAAGATCCATATGGAGCTTCACTCTCAAAAGATGGTCAAACATTGATTACCGGAAATAAAGAAGATGGTAGTGTGCAGGTATTTAGTTTAGTCGATTATCGACTTATCAAGACGATTTATGGGCTTGATGAACCACGTCAGGCAATAATCTATAGTAAAGTTCCCGGTAGGATTTATATCCTTCAGAAAGATTTATCAATCGCTATAGTTAATTATAAAGCTAAAAATAATAACATACATATTATAAAATAATCCTAGATTGATTAACTGAGGTAGAGGTATAAAATAAATTTTTCCTCATGGCGGACTGGTTCAAAACGACAAACCAGTCCGCAAAATCGTCAAAATTCATTTTATAACTCTGAAAATCACATAAGTGCGGAATATCAGTGATTAATAAGAAGAATGTGCTTTAAATAAGATAATTTTATTTTAAAGTGTGTCCATTTTGGATAAGTGAATTTTTTGGGCTTCATGCTATTATTCCAGATGTAAATATTACAAAGGAAAAAATGATGAGATCCTTAAAAAACCTCAATAGCTACAAAAAACTATTTATTAGTTTGTGTATTATATTAAGTACCGGATGTAATGCAGGTAACGCACAAGATAGTTCGGATACTTCAACTTCAAATACTCAAACTACTAATGATATGCTATCTCAGCCTATATATACATCAACTACTAAAACAACTCAAAATGATCCTCAATCAGCTGAAAGTATTGGCATACAGCAAATTTCACCAGCAAATGGCGATACGGGAATTGGAATTTCCGCACCAGTAATAGTTACATTTAAAACAAAATTTGATTTAACAGGAATCTCAGCTTCGTTAATCGATGCTAATAATGTAAATTCCGTAGAAATACCATTAATAATGAATGGTAATGATCTGACATATACCTTTATTCCAAGCATAAAGTTAAAACCGAATACAACATATAAATTTGTTTTAAATCGTAAAGGATCTAACACTTCATCAAAAGTTCTGACCACTTCAAGTTATACAACTCAAGCTTCATACAAGATTTTTTTGACATCTGGTGATTATAAAGGTAATTTGCGCGGGAGTTATTCAAATGCAAGTACTGGAGCAGACGCAATTTGTAATAGTGATGCAGGTAGCCCGGATAAGACGCAATACTATAAAGCAATGTTTAGCGTAGTTGGCGAACGTTATGCATGTGCTTCAGATAGTGTATGTGGTGGAACAAATAGTCTTAACTGGGTATTGCAACCTGGTACTGGTTATTATAATGTTAATTCTGAATTAATCGGCACGACTACGGGACAATCTATTTTTACTTTCCCACTAACAGTTGCATTTGGGGTCGGTTCATCAAATCATGTTTGGACAGGACTATCTACTACTTGGGGATCTGTTGATGGTGGCGATAGTTGTAAAGCTTGGACATCTAGTTCAAGTGAGAATAAAGGACGCTGCGGACGTTCTGGACAGATTGATCCGGGCGCAATCTCAAATGATAAACAGGATTGCAATGGTCTTCGTAAGCTTTACTGCGTTATGCAGCCAAATGCTGTTTTAACAAACCCGCTAGCAAGATCAACTACCAATAACTATACTACGCCAATTAGTGTTATGTTTAATGTGGTAAGTGGAATAAACCCAGCAACAGTAACAACCAGTACCTTTACAGTTAGCGAAAGTTTTCCAGAGACTACAGGTCATTTAATTTCCGGCACTATAGCCACAACTGATAATATTAATTTTACGTTCACCCCTAGTTCCAGTCTAGTACCCGGAAAAACCTACACGGTACATTTAAGCTCTAGCATAATGAGTAATTCTGGGATGCCGATTAGTGCAACAAATATTAGCTTCTACACAGCAACAGAAACCAAGTTACTTTACTTAACTAGTGATAAATGGTGGGGGGATTTGTTGAAAACAGCTCAAAAGGCAGGATCCACTGCTACAACAGGTGTAGCTGGGGCTGATTATCTCTGCCAGATGGATGCGCAGTGTCCTGCTGGAAAAACCTGCAAGGCTGTTATTTCTGATGATTTAAACCGCATTGCTTGTGTTGATAATCCAAATGATCCTGAGTCAGCAGTAAAACTATGTGGAGCTGGACATAGCGTGGATTGGGTATTAACGCCTAATACAACTTATGTTAATACAAAGGGTACGGTTATTGGTACAACGAATAGTCAGGGCATATTTAATTTTCTTCTTGGATTTCAGTTTAGTGAAGCAATTAGTGATGGTGGGAAAGCGTGGACTGGATTGATGCCATTTTGGACATCAAAGAAAAATATTACCTGTGAACGCTGGACAATTGGAGATAGTGGTGTAAATCAGCTTGCTGGAATGATTGGTTATTCAGAGCAAATCAATCATAGAAGTATTTGTGCTGGTGCTGGGCATGCAGGTGGCTGCTCTCAATATAACAAAGAAGATGGATTTGGTGGTAAGTATTGCTATACTGAGGTTGATGGTAAAAAAGTACTTGATGGATGCAGTAAACGTGGACTTTACTGTGCCGTTCAATAGATGAAATTAAATAATTGTTGTCAGGTATTTATGTTAAAATAACGCCCTTATGCCAAGTTGGTCGCGATTTGGTTAATTTAATATTAAAGGAATTAATATGTCAAATTTAAAATTAGTTGCTGAAGCACGTGCTGAGCAAGGTAGAGGTGCGAGCCGCCGCCTGCGTCACGCTGGTAAAGTTCCAGCGATCGTTTATGGTGGTAGTGCTGATCCAGTTGCAGTAACTTTAGATCATAATACAGTTTTCCATGCTTTGAAAAAAGAAGCTTTCCATACTTCGATTCTTGATCTTGAATTGGCTGGAAAATCAGAAAAAGTAGTATTACGTGATTTCCATATGCATTCATTCCGTCCAGAGGTTTTACATTTGGATTTACAACGTGTTTCTGAGACTGAAGAAATTCACATGAAACTTCCTTTACACTTCCTGAATGAAGAAATTAGTCAGGCAGTTAAAGTTCAAGGTGCACACGTAACACACGTTGCAACTGAAGTTGAAGTTCGTGCATTAGCTAAAGATTTGCCACACTTCATCGAAGTTGATCTTGCTAATCTTAAAGCTGGTCAGACAATTCATTTGTCAGATCTTGTATTACCAGCAGGTGTTAAAGCTGAAAAACTACTTCGTGGTGATGATGCTGCTTTGGTTATCGCTGGTGGAATTGCTGAAGTTGCTGATGCTGAGATTGTATCACCTTCTGATGTTCCTTCTGCTAAAGGCGCTACAGAATAATTTTCTTCCAAGAAAATCAAAACCCCGGTATTTGCCGGGGTTTTTTCATTAATGCAACACTATTTATTTGATAGAGTATTATTTTTGTTAAAACTCTACTAAAATGATAAAAATAATACAGAAACTATTAAAAACTAACTATAATTTGAAACTGCAAAGCATAAGCTATTAATTATTAGCTATATGGCTCGACAGATATGATATGGAGTAATTGTGATTAAGCTTGTTGTTGGTCTTGGGAATCCAGGTCGTGAATATGAAGATACACGCCATAATGCTGGGTTTTGGTACGCAGATTTGTTAGCAAAAAAACTTGGTATGCGTTTTAATCTTGAAGGTAAATATTTTGGCGAAGTCGCTAAAACCAAATTAGATGGAAATGATTTATTTCTATTGAAGCCACAAACATATATGAACCTATCTGGTAAATCGGTACAGGCTCTAAGTAGCTTTTTTAAAATAAGTCCGGAAGAAATTATTGTTGTACATGATGAGCTTGATTTTAAGCCGGGAGTAATAAAGATTAAGCATGCTGGTGGTAACGGCGGACACAATGGTTTAAAAGATATTGATCGAGTGATTGGTAAGAATTATTGGCGCTTACGGATTGGGATTGGACATCCTGGGGATAGTAATAAAGTTGCGGGCTATGTGCTAAATTCACCAGTTATTGACGATAGAATTGAGATTGATCGGGCAATAGATAAAGCATTATCAGTGACGAAGCAAATTTTGGCTAGTGATTTTACGGCTGCACAGCGGGTATTACATACAAATTAGAGTGGAAAGACAAATGGCAGAAAACCTTATTATTACAGCATCGGATAAAGAATTAAAATATCAGGAGTTGTTACCGCAAATTAAAGCATTAGTTAGCTGGGAAACGGATACGATTGCTAATCTTGCAAATATAGTTGCTGCCCTGCAAATGACCTTTAGCTGGTTATGGGTGGGATTTTATCTAGTTCGTGATGAAGAACTGGTTTTAGGCCCTTTTCAGGGACCAATTGCTTGTACCAGAATCAAATTTGGCAGTGGCGTATGTGGTGCTACTTGGCAAAGAGGCGAAACCATTGTCGTTACTGATGTAGATCAATTCCCCGGACATATTGCTTGTAGTTCATTGGCAAAGTCTGAAATCGTCGTTCCACTAAAAACCTCACAAGCTAAAATTATTGGAGTGCTGGATGTTGATAGCGCAAGTTATGCTGAATTTGATGATATTGATAAGAGATATCTTGAGGAGTTGATTAATACACCAGAATTAATAAAGGTATTTGATAATTATCATGCTTAATAATAAATCATTTGGAATAGGTTTTATCTTATTCTTGGTTTTAAGTAGTACCGTTGCGCAGGTAGCAACTCAGATTACGACACCATTATTACCAATTATTGCCAAAGATTTTGCTGTTAGTGCTGGTTTGGTACAAAGAAGTATCAGTGCCTATTTATTGGGAATGGCATTATCAGGAATTATTCTTGGCTATCTGTCAGATTACTTCGGGCGGCGAAGAGTTATGCTTGCTGCCTTACTTTTTGGTATTCTTGGTACAGGATGCTGCATTTTTGCAGAGAATGCAATCGTTTTAATCATTGGTAGGTTTATTCAGGGGGTTGGTTTAAGCGGTGTTTGGATTATTAGTCGGGCTATTACTCGCGATATTTCAGTTGGTTCACAACTGGCAAAGATTTTTTCACTTTTGACTATGCTTGACGTTTTAATTATATGCCTTTCGCCACTATTAGGAGGAGTTATTGAGAGTCATTTTGGCTGGCGTTTTGTATTTGTTACATTTCTCTCATATAATTTAGTGGTTATGTTGGCGACATTTTGCGTTAAATCTAAGCTAAGGCAGGCTGATATACCTTTTCCCGGATTATATGGTTTATTTAAACCCATGCTTCAGCTCCTTAAAAATAAAACTTTCCTCTTTTTTAATGGCATTGTTAGTGCAGTGTATGCGATTCAAGTTACTTATTCAACAGTTGGTACGTTTATTTTCCAAAATGATTTGGGATTATCTGCGACTCAATTTGGTTTAGTTGCTTTACTGATTTCAATTGCTTATATTTTTGGAGCATTTATAAATAGCCGGATAGTTACCTACTTGTCAATAAAAACAATATTTACTCTTGCCATAATAATGATGTGGGTTGGACTTGCTATCTTGCTATCTGTTTGTTTCTTTATTAAACTATCGCTAACTATAATGCTGATTTTTGTAGTATTGGGTTCTATTGCTGGTAGTATTATTATGATTAATGGACTAACTATGGCACTTAGTTCGGTTGATAAAGATATTGGAAGCTCATCAGCTGTCATGAGTACTTGTCAATTCATCGCTGGGTTTATCTTTACTGGATTGATAAGTTTCTTTGACGCGAAAAGTATTATTCCTTTTACTTTTATTCTAGCTTTTCTTGCAGTAATTATAACGATACTATCGTTGACGGCTAAGTTTCCTGAAAAAAGCTATATAAGATAGGTGTATGTTTGTAAATGACACATTTAAATAACTGTCTAGGTTAATTGATAATTATCTGGTTAACTATAGGTTTTTTTACATTATTTCTCGATCAAAACCATTTTGGATTATTTATTGATTATTTAATATGTTAAACTCATTATGTAAATTTTGTTGTAGAGGTAGATGATGAAAAAAAATATTTTACAATTAACCATGATTGCTGGATTAGGTGCTGCTATAGCTGCATGTTCAACGGCGTACACGCCTACTGTTGCAAACTCTGGTGGCTTTTTGCCAGAGTATAGTATTAACTTAATGAAACCTGTTCCAACAGATCAGGATGATGTTCATGCCTTTGTTTATAAAAACCCTAATTTTCATCGTAGTGATTATGATAAGCTAATAATTGAGGAAGCTTCACTTAATCAGCAGGCGGTTGAAAGTAAAGGGATTACAACAGACAAAATTGCTAATGCTCAAGCAACAATTACTAAAGACTTGAAAGAGATGCTTGCGAAAAAAGTTACTATCACTAATAAGCCAGGACCAAGAACAGCTAAACTAAGTGTAGCTATTACTGGTGCTATGCTTGAAGGCGATGGCTTCAGACCTCGTTATTTGATGCCAATTTCTGCTGCCTTACAGATTGCACAGCATGCAACAAATTTGCATAATAAAAAGCCAATTTTAATTATTGAAACAAAGGTTGTTGATAGTAGAACAAATGAGTTATTGACTACTAGTGCAACTGAAATTAGTGGTGAAAAATTCCGCTTACAAAGTTCTGAGTCTGGTGAATTTACTAAAATTGCTAAAACTTGGGTTCAAGATGCAATTAAGTATGCATTTAAAAATCCGGAAAATAACAATTAGTAATCAAAGGCTGAATTAAATTCAGCCTTTTTGTTTGATCTTCAAAAGCTTGGTTGAGGATTAATCTGCATAAAATGCTTGAATATAGTCAGAATATTGGTATAATTTTGCGTTTCTGCAAAATAAGTGGCATTGCGACCATCACAATCACGCGAATATAAATCAGCCCCAAGTTTTAGTAAAGTTGCAACTATTTCGCTCCGCCCACGATCTGCTGCACGCATCAGTGCTGTTCTTCCGCCTATATCAGTCAGATTGACTTTTGCCTGTCCAACTTCAATTAGTAATTTGAGCAAATCCAGATATCCGCCACTGGCGGCAATCATTAATGGTGTAGTTTTTGATGGGGTTGGTTGATTGACATTGGCTCCATATTTAAGTAAGGTTTCACAGCTTAATAAATCATTCCCATCTGCTGCCTTGTGTAGTGGTGCCAAGCCATCCCGATCAAGAATATTAGGATCAGCTCCATTTGCAAGCAAATATTCTACCGTTTCAGCATGTCCATAAGCCGCGGCGCACGAGAGAGGTGTTAACCCCAGATGGTTTAGCGAATTAATGTCTGCGCCGTGTCTAATAAGCTCATCGATTCTTCGGAGGTCTGCATCCTGAGCAGCAATAGTAAGAGTTGTTTTTTTCATACTTGAAACTTAATTATGGTTGTGAGTAGATATATCACTTGGATTATATCATGTTATCGGGAATAACAACTGTTTTAGTAAGCTTCTTTCAGTGTAAGTAGTTCGATTATGCTAAAATTAGCCTGTTTATACTCAAATAGATTAAAGTTCCTAGATCGTTGTTTTATTTCTTACGTACTATTATTTGTAAGAGTATCATTGCTTGATTTTACTGTGATTCTTCAGCCTAGTTGAGTATATTTAACTTTGTTTATGTAGGTATTAGCATGAGTCTGTTGGTAAAGCCTGTTAGTTTGATTGGGAAATATGCAAAATTACTGCCATTGTCGATTGAATATCTGGAAGAATTGATTGAAGCAGTTAAAGATGGTGAGTTATGGAATTTATGGTTTACTAGTGTTCCAGCTCCAGAACGTATGAATGCAGAAATAGAGCGTCGGTTGGATTTACAGGAAAAGGGAGAAATGCTTCCTTTTGTTATAGTAGATGCAATTACCGATAAAGTTATCGGAATGACTACCTATTGTAGGATAGATCCTGCGAATAAACGGCTTGAGATTGGGTTTACTTGGTATCGTAGAAGTTATCAGAAAACATTAGTTAATACGGAATGTAAACTGATGCTATTGCGTCATGCTTTTGAAGCTCTTGGCTGTATCGCTGTTGAATTTAGAACCAGCTCCTTTAACTTTGAAAGTCAGCGAGCAATTAGCCGCCTTGGGGCAAAACTGGATGGTATTTTACGCAGCGCAAGACTAATGGAAGATGGTACAACGTATGATAGCCATGTTTATAGTATCATTAAAAGCGAGTGGACGGCAGTTAGAACAAATCTGGAATATAAACTACAGAAATATAGCCAAGTATAGGGCAAGGAGGGGTAAATGAAAAAATATATTATTTTGGCAATATCAATTGTTTTTATCGCGGCTTACTATATTATTCATAATCTTTTTGATGATTTTAATAGTGATGTTGCCGCGATTGCCTCAGATGTGAAACATCCTGCGAGTAATCCTGTCCCAATGCCTCCGGTAGGTGGAGATCCGAGTACAAATAAATCTGTGGCATCAGCTTCCACTTCTACAGCTAGTAAAACAAATGCTTACATCTATGTTTCTAACCTAGATAGTACTACCGTTTCAGTTTGTCCTGTTCTGCCGGATGGTTCAATTGCTAGTTGTGGGCAATCTGGTAATGGATTAAATGCCCCCAGTGGTTTGGCACTTACTCATGATAAACGGGCGTTATATGTAACTAATCAAGGATCTAGTGAGGTGGATGTTTGCATGATAGATAAAACAAATGGGCAGTTAAATAATTGTACTCCAACAGGGAATGGATTTGCTGCACCAACTGCAGTTGCTATTTCAAATAATGGACAATTTGCTTATGTAGTAAATGAAAATAGTAATAGCATTAGTATTTGTCAGCATGATAAGGCAAATAAGTCTTTATCTAACTGTAGTATTATCTTGACTAATCTTGTCAGTCCATCAGATATTAATTTTGCGCCGGAAACTAATCATGTATATATTGCAAATACTGGGAATAATACCATCGTTTTATGTGCTGTTGGTCCTGGCAAAGAGTTGATAAAATGTCATCCGACTGGTAGCGATTTTTCTGCACCACAATCGGTTACAATTTCCACTAATGATAAATATGCATATATCGCTAATCAGGCAGCTAATAGTGTTAGCTTATGTCAGGTTGATTCTGTGAGTGGTGAATTTTCTAATTGTCAGTTTACAGGAAGTGGTTTTAATGCGCCATCTGATTTTACCTTAAATTCAGTTGGCAATATGGCTTATATTAGTAATGCCAGTAGTATAATGGGCTGTAATGTAAATCCAGATGGAACGCTTACAGCTTGTACTCAGTTTAATGGCAATTTTAATCACTCGACAGGAATTAGGATGGTTGGTGGATGATGAATAAATACATTGGCAAGCATAAAAATGAATTACCTACACCATCTTTGGTAATCGACAAAAATAAGTTGATTTATAACCTTGAATTAATGCGTGATTTAGCTAAACAAAGAAAAGTAAATTTACGTCCGCATGCCAAAACTCATAAATGTAGTCAGCTTGCTCGGTTACAGCTTGAATATGGTGCAATTGGTATTTGTGTAACCAAGGTTTCTGAAGCTTTGATAATGGCAAGAGCGGGCATCACAGGGGTCTTAATCACTTCACCAGTTGTATCTTTTGGGAAATTTGCGGTTTTACTTAAGGTTCTTGATTTAGCGCCAGATACTTTACTCGTTGTTGATAGTCTTAGTAATGCATTACAATTAAATGAGTTTTGCCAGAAACACGGTTATAAGCTAAATACTCTCCTTGATATTGATGGTGGGATCGGTCGTACTGGAGTATCCCTAGATAATGCTATTGAAGTGGCTCTGGCTATTGATAAATTATCCAATCTTTTACTTCGAGGCATACAGTGTTACGCCGGACACCTACAGCATATACCTGACTTGGCTGAGCGCAGAATCAAAACGCACGAGATATTGAGTAAAGCAGGTACAATCAAACGTGAACTATTAGCACGTGGATTAAACTGTGAAATCCAAACAGGTAGTGGAACAGGTACATTTAGTATTGATGCTGAACTTGATTGTGTAACCGAGATTCAGCCAGGCTCATACTGTGTCATGGATCAGGAGTATAATAATATCGAATATAAAGAGACAAAATTTTCACCAGCAATGACGATGCTAACAACAGTGATTAGCACTAATCATGCTACACATGTTACGGTAGATGCAGGGACGAAAGCTTTATATCGAGTGGCAACTAAGCCTTTTGTAATTAGCCATCCAGATTTGCAATATGATTGGGATGGATTTGGTGATGAGCATGGTAAGGTGACTGCGCTTAATGGTGCCAAATTACCTGATGCTGGTGAAGTTCTTGAGCTGATTGTTGCGCATTGTGATCCAACAATAAATCTATTTGATTATTTTTACATTACAGAAAATGATGTGGTGGTAGATTATTGGAAGGTTGATGCTAGAGGTTGTTGCCAATAGTTTTTATGGGGTTAAATATTTATTCCAAAAATGGGAAAAAGGTTTTCAAATACGGGAAACCACTGATTATTTGATGGTGCTATTATCTCTCCTATGCAGATAAGAGTTATTCTTATTTGAGTGTAATTGTATATAAACTGGAGAACAGCATCATGAAAAATAAATTAATCAATACGCTTATGTTAGCAGGAATCATTGCTACAACTTTAGTTGGATGTAATTCAGGCGCAAGTGGGAATGTCAATAATCAAGCCTCAACTACTCAGACAGCAAGCAATACCACAAATACTAATGCGGAAACTTTGGATTCTGCACCAATAGGTAGCATCTCTTCAGTATTAATGGATTTTGCATCTGCGACATTAAATGAATATATTGATGATACAGTTGGCAAAGTTGTGTGGAACTTGATTTCTGGTGGTAGTATTAGTGGTAACAGTGGACAAGCAACACAGCAGACATTAAACGCAATTAATCAAGAATTAAATCATGTAGAAGATACTTTAGCACAGCAAAATGCTGTATTACAGACAACTTATAATGTAATTGAATCGACAGCATTAGGTTCAACAGGTACGGCAATTAGCAAGATAACTGAAACTCTTGTTGATAATAATAATGACACTAGTGATTGGATTACTAAGGCAACTTCTGGTTTAGGTCAACAAAATGTTAGCATTGCCGAGGGTATTTTTGGCGGTTATAGTCAAGCACAAATGAATGAAAGCATTTCACTAGCATTACTACAAAATCAATCTTCACTATTTAGCTCTAACCCAAAAATTGCAGGGACACAGGATTCATATGAACAGTTTCTCTCTTGTGATGAAAATAATTCTACCGTTACTTATGATGCTACAAATTTATCGTTAACGCAGCAGGAGCATCCCCAATCATCTCTACTTCAGAATAATTGTGCGGTAGCAAATTTTCTTAACGATGCCATTAATCAGTATGGAATTACCCAGTTAACTCAGGGTTCTAATATTTTTTATACAACGCAAGGGTTTGATCAGGCATTAGACCTAGTTTATCTCAAAATTCTTAACGCAATGACCGAGGCTTATGCAGTTGATCAGGTACGGCTTTATTTAGGGTTGCCAGTGACTAATCCATCAGGAAGCATAAATATTCAGGCACCAATTGTTATTCCAAATTCTGCATATAATAACTATGCTTTGGCTGAATCTGATCTAGCACTAGCCTATAATATGAGATTAGCTAACTTGCAACAGCTATTTGCCAGCGCTAAAAGTCAATTATTCAATCAGTTTGCTGGAGCGTTAGTTTCAACAACCATGACTAGCCAATGTAATCTTAGTTATCAGGGAATTGATGCTGAAAGTACCATAACCATGGATAGCAATGGGAATAATCCATATAGCTGGGATGGTACAACATTAAAAGCCAGCTGTAAAGAAAATAATGGAAATGCTATAAGTATTACTTATAATGTCGGTGATTTATGTACTATCAATACTGGAAGTAATCCAATTTCTACGGTTGGTGAGGCAGGGCATTACTCTTATCCAAATATGACGGTAAACCCGAATAACTATAATCTATACGTTTTTAATGGTGCAGTTTCATGCGGAACACAGAATTGGAAAACTACAATCTTTAATAGCAATAATGTTACACCTGATACCGATATCATCAGCAGTGAATTACAAAGTGCTAATATAGGCAGAGCTACCGGACAGAATGCTTGGAATGGTATTTTAAGCTGGGATAATTATTTACCAATCGCATCACCAGTTACCAGTTCAACAGCTCAAGTATCATTTGGAGATGGAAATAACACTGCAGCAGCTTACAATCAGGATGGCGATTATAATCAGTCAATATCAATTTCAGGGCTTACTACTGGTTATACTCAGGTGTCTCAAGTGACCGGGGGAATGCTGATATTTGATGGTGCACATGCTTATATGGCAGTTGTTTATGATAATTCTTTACATGATACTTATGTCGGAATCCAGTGTTTACCAAATGATAATAGCTGTACTATGGGAACTAGTGGGAATAGCGGTTATTCACTAAGCTTTACAAATGGCGACAGTATTAATATTCGGAATAATGGTGGAACGGGAACAAACTATGAAGATACTTCAAACCCATGGTATTGGATTACGCCAAGCTATGCAGTAGTACCAGGACCATACCTTCCGCAATATGTTCCTCATCCGGGAACCTAACTCTAGTTTCTGAGGTATAAAAAAGAACTATCTCAGGATAATTGATAGAATTAATTAATAAAAAAAGAGCCGACAGGCTCTTTTTTTATTGGATGTCAGTTTGTGTTGTTGCACTAAAGTCTTTGAAATTTGGATTGGTTCCATTTTGACTTAATGTGTTTTCCAGATTATTGATCGCTGCATCAAGGATATTGAAAAATACTTGACGGTCATTGCTATTGGTCAATGTGAAAGTGTTTTGTCCATTTGTATCGGCGGAGGCAATCGCTGCTGTAATTGCATTAGTTGCATCACTTGCCTGAATATTAACGTAAGCACCATTATTATTAACATAAGCAAGAGTTTGCATCTGGTTTACAAAAACAGTTTTAATTAAATCAAGTGTTAATACTTCATTAACTGCTGATACTCCAGCTGGAAATGGATTTACATTGCTATCACCATTAATTTCGTCAACTGTCAAGCGTAACTGACGCGCATAGTTACCATAAAATGGAAAGCCAACACCACCAACATTCGAAGATTCGCTTGTAATTCCTGCTTGCTGCAAGTAATCTACACTATTTAAAGTATTATTGGTAAGTGAATTTTCAATTAGCTGGCTATTGTTTGTTTGGCAAGCCTGAATATATGCTTCTACCGGAGTTGTGCCATCATTGCGGGTGGCCGCACCACTATTATATGAAGCATTTAAGATTAAATCAAGAATATTGTCTTTATCGCTAACTGAGCCTGATTGCAGATTTTTTTCACAAGCAGTCATATCAAAAGTACTACCAGCTGGATTTAACTTTTCAATTTCGCCAAGATTTTGATAGTGCCAATAAGCAGCTGCCATTGGAGCATAGTATTTATTATCAAGATTAGCAGCAGTCGGATATTTGTCAATACGGGTATTTTCATTTACAAGATCGTCTTGTACTGTATATGGAGCTAAACCTTTTTGCAATGCCACCACATTAACCAATCCAAAATAATTGACGATGGATTGTTGAGTCTTTGAGTCCCATGCCCAAACATTATAGTTTGCTTTATCCCATGAGTTTAACTGATATGGACCACCTTGTCCTGGTAGCATAATTGTAGTAGCGTCAGCTTCTATTAATTGATTGCTAGCTTGATAATCTGCGGTATTATTGTTTTCCTGTAATAGATGTGCAAATAGTGAACCATATAAGTGATCACGGTTAATTGCTATTCCCGGCACATGAAGACGAACTAAATGCCCTAGCATAGCACCCGCAATGTAATTTGATACAATAAGATCATCGTAATTACTACTTAATGATAAAGCCGTTGAGGTATGTTCATCATAACTATATTGGTAAACTATTTTCCCTGAAGATGTCGCGGCAGCGCTAGTTGTTGCCACTGCACTTTTTGCAGCTACTTCTGAATAATTATTTCCTTGCGGATTATTTTGATTATGGTTATAACCACCGCCGCTATTGCATGCAGTTAAAGTTAAAGTAGCCAATAAAGTTGTAAGTAATTTTTTCATTTGTGAGCCCCTTGTAGTTTGTTTTCTGATACCGTTAGTTTACTGGTTTGACTAAAAAACTAAAATAGTACTTTTGCTCTATTCTAAATTTGACCTTAAGTAACAGAATATTAAGTGAATCTCTCATTATGGTAAAATTAGGGTAATTTAATTTGCCCTTGTCGATTAAATTATTTCGCTACAGACTTTTTTGAACTGGCGCTATTATAGTTGAGTAGCAATTATTAGTAAATGGCGATTTCATGATGAGTACTTATTCGATTTTCTACATCTAAACTTTCTAAAAGAATACTATAAGCAAGATGGGATGAAATAAAAAAAACCGCCACTCAAGAGGGAGATGAGTGACGGTTTTTAGGGAAGAAATCAGAAATTAAACTTTATACTATTCATCAGTTGGGTAAGTTTCACATGCGTTCTCACCAGCTTTTGAAGATGGGCGAATCACTACTGTAGTATTTTGAGTAAACGCAAATGGTGAACAATTATATGTATGTACAGTTTCGGAATCTTCTTCCCACGTTGGTGAAAATGTAATCCATAGAGTTCTTTTATTCAGCTTCTTCAATGCTGCTGCATCCGAAGGGGTAGCATTAGGGAAAATCAGTGTTTCAGCTTCATGTACATATGGTAGATTAAAGCCTTGATCTTTGGCGCGAAAGTCACTGATATATAATTTATCAATCCCCATCTTATTACTATCATTAATAACCGTCAATTTAAAACCATTATAATCAACAACATCAGGAGCCGGCGTTGGCGTAGGTGCCGGTGTTGGAGCCGGGGTAGGTGATGGAGTTGGAGCATTACATACAGCCTGACGATAACCACTACCACCATATATAGGATTATTAGAGTCCCACTTCACTAATGTACAACCATCAGCTGGACTAAAATAATAATAACGTTGCGAAGCAGCCCAAATTGAAGGATCATCTGGATTAATGTTATCGCAAGTAGTGGCATTAGTTTCAGCATCAGTTAAGGCAAATCCACTAGTAAATAAGTTGCCTGCTTGAGAAAAATACTTAAATGATCTAAGGCGTGTTCGAGTATTTTCATAATTTGTGCCTTTACATTCAGGTCCACCATTAACTAAAGCAATCGTAAATGGAAAGCCTAATTTAGCGTAGCTAGCAGCGGTACCCTGTGCAGATTTTTTAAAATTACCATCCATAACCTCAGCAATTGATGGACGACCATTTTTTGGTTGCACAGCATAAACCAGTGCACTTAGATAAGGAAGAATATTATCGCCAGCTACCAAATCAGGGTCTTCAACTAATAATAAATTACCATAAAGCATTAAAGATAAATTAGCATAATTACTCGTGTAACTTAATTGCTTGGCACCACGACCATAGTAATATTTATTTGCTACCATTGAAGCAAATTGACCAGAGGCAGAGAAAGGCCCACTGGTTTCTTGGTAAGGGCCTACCCTCCGATTTTCTGGGGTTGAGTTTTCTTCAGCAACACTAGAAAACGCGGTAATAATTTTATTTTGGATATCCACTTTGTCATCTGATTTAGCGCTACCTGTTTCCTGAACCGCATGGGCAAAAGTCGTTGCCATCATACGTTTACATACTTCATCTGGATTTGTCATTTCTGCAGTTTTGGTACCAGGATAACTACTAAAATCACCACAATAACCAGGAAGAACTGCTGCAGCTTTCAAGAAATTTGAATAAGAATACACATCTGCGGGATCAAAACCATTAATAATCTGGTGATGCGCAGTAAGCGGGAAAGTTTTCTCAAAATTGGCACGTGGCATCAAGCGCTCAATCCGTTTTACATTTTCAGGATTTGAGCTTGAACCAGGATAAATTTTGTCCAGATTAACTTTTGATGCCCGAACATAGTAACCAATCTCTTTAAGTTTCAATTGTTCTTCAGCACTTAATTTACTAATTTGATCAGCCCAATCTTTTTGCCAATCCTGCGGATTCAAATCAGTAACATCAATTGTTGTATCAACCGCATTCTTTGAAGAAAGTTTTTCAGCCAAATCTGACTGTGTCGATGCTGCAGCTGTAGCTGTTGTAGTTGCCGAAGTTGCGCTACCAGTATTATTACAAGCAGTTAGAGCGGTTGCACCCAAAAGTGCTAGAGTTATCATTTTTAGTTTCATTTTGAATCCTTTTAAATTGCTATTACTAGGTCAGTAATAAAATAATTTAATTTTCCCTTGCCGATTAAATTATTTCGCTACAGACTTTTTTGAACTGACGCTATTATAGTTTGGCACCAATTATTAGTAAATAGTGATTTCATGATAAGTACTTATTCGATTTTCTACATCTTAATAGGATATTAGGGGGTTAATACTCTTGTATGGTAAAATTGAGGTAAGAACTTAATAGTTGTTGTGATAGAAAGCTTAGGGGTTTATGAAAAAATATTTTGTGTCAACGATGATTGCAAGCTCAATCGTTAGTGTTAGTTATGCGGCGGAAGTAAATTATGCTCAGATTTTTGCGGGTAAAAATGCCTGCTTTATCCTATATGATCTAAATAAAAAGAAAACCATCGAAGAGTATAACTCTAAGCGCTGTCAAGAACGAATTGCACCCAATTCGACTTTTAAAGTACCACTATCACTAATGGCTTTTGATAAAGGGGTGATTACTGAAAGTACTGTATTTGTCTGGGATGGCAAAAAGCGTGAGATGGAAAGCTGGAATCAAAATCAAACACCGCGCACTTGGGAACAATATTCGGTGCTTTGGGTATCGCAGCAGATTACGCCTAAGCTTGGGATGAGAACAATCAAAGATTATCTAGCCAAATTTAATTATGGTAATCAGGATTTTAGTGGTGATAAGGGCAAAAATAACGGGCTTACTCATGCTTGGCTAAGCGGTAGCCTAAAAATCTCGGGTGAGGAGCAGCTAAGATTTTTGATAAATATGCATAATTATAATTTGGGTATAAGTCATACCGCGATTGATAATACTATGCAAAATATATACTTGGGTAAATTGACTGATGATGGCTGGGATTGGTACGGTAAAACGGGTAGTGGACGCAGAAATACTAGCTATCAAGGCAAGACTGAACGGGTGCGCGATGGTTGGTTCGTTGGCTATTTGCAAAAATCCGGGCAGACTTATGTGGTCGTAACTAATCTGACTGATATAAAAACTCCAACTGGTAGTGAACATGATACTTCTGGTGGACCGCAAGCAAAAGCGATTACACAAGATATAATAAAACAGTTACAACTTAAATAGAAAAGATTAAAAATGTATATACCAAAACAAGGTGAAGAGGCGAATCTGCACCTAGCGGTGCTAATTGATGCGGATAATGCGCAGGCTTCGGTGATTGAAGCGTTATTGGCGGAAGTTGCCCGTTATGGTGAAGCTACCGTTAAACGTATCTATGGCGATTTTACCTCTAAATATAGCTCGCAATGGAAAAGTGTCCTAAATAAATTCGCGATTAAACCAGTTCAACAGTTTGCTTATACCAAAGGCAAAAATGCAACTGATAGCACCATGATTATTGATGCGATGGATTTATTATATACCAAACGTTTTGACGGTTTTTGTATCGTCTCAAGCGATAGCGATTTTACCGGACTAGCGATGCGGATTCGTGAAGAAGGATTATGGGTATATGGTTTTGGGGAAGAGAAAACCCCGGCGGCTTTTCGGAATGCCTGTCATAAATTTATCCGTACTGAAAACCTGCGTCTGGAAGGTAAAGGTGAAGATGAAATATTGGCACTTGAAGTAGCCTCTGAGGAAAAGGTTAAAGAAGAATTAGCAAACTCTGAAAATCTTTCCAAAGAAAATTCTGGTGACATATCTCAGAATATAAATAAAGAATCTGTGAAGAAAAGATTTCCACTTGCCTTGGCTACTAGGGCGGTTGAAGAATCTAGCGGAGATGATGGATGGGCACAATTGGGAGGTTTTGGATCATACTTAACCAGAGTTAAACCAGATTTTGACCCTCGAGATTATGGATATGATAAATTAAGTAATTTGGTCAAAGCACGTAGAAATATTTTTGAAATTGAAGAAAGACCTTCGTCTAATCCAAACCAGAAAAATCTTTATCTACGCATTAAGATTGACATTAAAAAAGATAAATAAGAAAGAACAACGAGATGATTACAATAGCTAATATATTGATGCCGGACGAAACTCGGCAAACGATAACTAGACCATACCACGAAGATATAACCATCGATGGGACAGACTTACTGGCTCTACCTGGGCTAGTTGATCCGCACGTGCATTTTCGGGTGCCGGGGATGGAAGATAAGGAAGATTGGCAACATGCTTCAAAAGCATCGCTAAAAGGTGGGATAACTACCGTTTTTGATATGCCAAACACCAAGCCAGCAACTACGACACAAGAGCGCCTACATAATAAATTTAGGATAATTGATGGTCAATTAGCTGAAGTAAACCTACCCTTACGCTATAAGCTTTTTTTCGGGGCGGATAAAAACCAGTTCCATGAAATAGTCAAAGTAAAAGACGAGATAGTCGGCATCAAGGTATTTATGGGGGCATCTACTGGTGATTTATTGATGGATGATGAGGCATCATTACATGCGATTTATGCGCTGGCAAAAGCACATAATCTAATTATCGCGCTCCATGCTGAGGATGAATTAATTATTCGTGAGAATGCCGCCAAGTATGCCAGTGAAACTGATTATAAATATCATTCGATAATTCGTTCGCCAGAAGCTGCGGTTAAGGCGGTTGATCTAGTGATTAAACTAAGTGAGATATACGGGGTGACGTCGTACATTCTGCATCTTAGTACCCGTGGTGAACTCGATTTGGTAAAAGCTGCCAAAGCACGAGGAATAAAAGTTTTTGCTGAGACTTGTCCACATTATCTGTTTCTCGATGAAAGTATGTATCCAGCACTAAATGGACGCGCGAAGATGAACCCTCCTTTACGTAGTAAAGCCGAGCAGGATTACCTGTGGCAGGCACTTAATGAGGGTGTGATTGATACCATTGGTTCGGATCATGCGCCACATCAGCTCCATGAAAAAGCTCAGCCATTGTGTAAATGTCCATCGGGTGTACCGGGGATTGAAACTACATTGCCATTGATGCTAACTGCGTGGCGCGAGGGTAGGGTGAAATTATCGCGTTTACTTGAGTTACTTCATTCTAACCCACAGAAATTATTTAGCCTACCAGCAAATGATGATCTAGTGCTTGTGGACATAAAAAATTATCGTGAACTCACCGATGAACAAATGGCTAGTAAATGCAAGTGGTCGCCATTTAGCGGTATGAATCTGACGGGTTTTCCACGCTATGTTTATACCCAAAATCGCTTGATTGATGTTACGCAAATCTAAAAAAGTGAAAATTAATTTTCAGGAGAGTTTAAATGGCTGTATTACCTAAAATTCAGGAATTACTTGATAATGCTGTAATATTAAAGCAAAAATTGACAGCAGTTAATTTTAAACCAAATCAGACTAATGTCCGTGAAGCTCTGGCAATGATGACTGCCAAATATATGACGGATATTGATTATACCGTCTTCGCAATTGACGATACCGTATTAAATGGTTTTTATCCTGTGCCGGTACGGACTTATGTACCAAATCTGACTAAGGCATTGCCTGTAGCGGTATTTATTCATGGTGGCGGACACATGGCTGGTGGTATCAGTGTTTATGACGGGATAGTGCGTAAGCTTGCTAAAACAACCGGACATATTATTGTGTCAGTAGATTATCGTTTAGCGCCAGAATTTGCTTACCCCACTGGAATCGAAGATGCTAAGGCTGCGATTAGAAATGTATTTGCTATCCTTGAAGAAAGAAAAATCCAATACCTAAATAAAGATCTGACCATCATCGGTGATAGCGCGGGTGGTGGTGTTTGTGCCTCGATTGTGATGGATAAGGAATTTGTAGCAACTCATGCGATCAAACATCAGGTTTTGATTTATCCTTCGCTTGATTACACTTGTAGTTTGCCATCGACAGATGCATTTGGTGAAGGGTATTTGCTTGAAAAATCCAAAATGCAGTATTACTTCCGAAGTTACTTCCAAAATGGTGAGGATGCGCGGCAAGTATCGCCTTTACATGGAGAATTTTATGCTAACATGCCAAAAACAATGGTGATAGTTGCAGAATTTGATCCGCTAATTGATGAAGGGATTCTTTATCAGAAATATGCCGCTCAGGTAGGTGTTGATTCAGAGCTTCTCAAAGTTTCGGGGGTTGTCCATGCTTATTTGATGCTTGAAAATCTTTGTACTGATGAGTGTAATACTACCTATCAAGAGATTGCTAGCTTCTTGAATAAATAGAAGTTGCTATGCAAATATGTATTGTTGTTATGCTTCCAACTACTTCAAAAGGGAAAATTATGAAGAAGCAACTTAAAAAATCGCATTTATGTCTTTGATAGCAGCTAATAGTTATGCTGTGGATATGATTATCAGTATTTAGAATAGGCAGAATAATTATTCTGCCTATTTCACGTGTTATTATAAGATAGATATTGAGAGTCTATTTTAGATTAAGGATACCAACTTTTTCTTTATAAAATATATCTTTTGCATTTGAATTAAGCACATAAATTTTGGCGGTAACGGCATTTGCTGGTTTATTTGCAAGAGTAAATGATGGTTGAGTTCCAACATGATCTACATAGCTACCTTGAGTATTTTTAATTGTTACACCGTTAATATCTGCATAAGCAACATAAATATCATTGTAATCACCAGAATTTTTAACGGTAACTGTATTATTAATGAAACTTGTTTCCAGTGGCTTATTCCATGCGTATGAATCGGCAGTTGGTGGAGTTCCCCAGTTTGTTTTCATCGCAGTTGAACTTGCTGCAATTACACTATTCCACCAGCTATCAGTGTTGATGAAGCTATATGGAGCAGCGTAATTACTATTATTGGCTGTAGTTTCATATTTACTAAATATGGCTGGGAAAGTTGGCATTACATTTGAATACTGCCAGTCTTTCTGTTTGAATATATTTGAGTCCCCGCTCCATTTGATTAACCCATAATGTAATACTTCTGCCACTTCTTTTTTGGCATCTGTTTCATTGATCGTTGCTGCTGCTTTAGCTAGATATGAATGTAATAAATACCACGCACTAGTAAATCCAGTACGATCCATGCCCTGGGCGCAATGGATATAATAAATTGTTGGGATATTGGTATTACGTGCATCATTGTACATTTCTTCGTCAATTAATCTTCTAGTGTTGGTTAATTTGGCATCACTCTGTGGATTATCATGGAAAGATATCTGTGTAATAATATTATAAGTAGTATTGTCTGTATCAGTAAAAGCACTTGAATGCTCAATGGTTGGAGTCATTGGCATTCCTTTATTTCCATCATATTTAGCTTTTAGCTCATCTTCACCACTCAAGCTTGCAAATAGTTTAGCCTCATTATCATTTCCATCACCAACAATTACATCGACAAAACGGAATGTCTGACCTGAGACACTAGAATTGAAATCTTTGCTGAATGCTACCGGATCAGCCTGACGAATTGTATTCATAACATTTCTCATGAAATCACCATTAAGTGATTGAACCCCAGATAAGGTAGCGCCACGTACTACAAAGCTTACTTTATCACCTGCTGCATTGTATTCAGGGTAAACTGTAGATAAGACATACTTATTACTAATGCTATCTGTTTTTGAGTTTGGATCTTGAACGTTCACACTTGCAACCATCACCGGGTTATAAGTATATTTACCATTATTGTCAGTAATTTGTTTACGGTCATTAACCTGAATCGCAACCTGACCATATTTGAGACTGGTTACTTTAATTTCACAATCTGGGATGCTTTTTGTCAGATTACAACTATCACGATCAAGTTTGACGATCTCATTGCTATTATCTAAGCCAAGATTTAGCGTTACATTATTATCACTTACCAAGCTATTTTTTAGACTTAGTTTTAGTGTAGTGGTTTGCCCGATACCATTCATGCTAACCCCGCTTTTATCGAAAGAGATTTCTCCGTATTGACTACTTGGTGTTGGCGTAGGGGCTGGAGCTGGCGTAGGAGTTGGCGTAGGTGTGGCAGCACTAACTTTTATTTCTGTAGGTGTAATCGTATAAGTGTTTGCTTGTTGTGGATCGGTAACTGTTGCGACTAATTGAGTAGAGCCTGGATTAACTCCGGCAACGGTAACTTTACAGCTATTATTTGTATCGGAAAATGTGCAATCTCCAGTTGACTTGTAAAAATTAGCGATACTACTATCTTTTACAGCAATTTTTACACTTAAATTAGTAACGCCACTGCTACCTTTTAATCCTAGCGTAATTTCCTGACGGCTGCTCGAAGTGGCTTTTAAGCCAATTTGTGGAAAATTAAAAGCTAATGTTCCAGGAGTGGCAGCTAGCTGATTACTTGAGCGTTGTGTTAAGGCCCCAGCCCCCGTAGCTGTTGCAGTTCCTGAGCCATTATTACAAGCAGCCAAAGAGATGCTCGCAATAATTGTTATAACTATAAGCTTTTTATTTAAACATGTTTTCATAAAAGATTTCCCTTGATCTGATTTTAGAATAAGGGATTATATCCAGATGAAATATGTTTGACAATCTGCCAAAATGGCAGTGTACAGGTAACTATAGATAAAATTTTAGTAAATAAGCTTTAGTTTGTGATGATTTAGGCTTTAGGTAATGTTACGCCAACTTGTCCCATATATTTTCCGTTACGATCTTTGTACGAAACATCACATTCTTCATCTGACTCAAAGAATAATACTTGAGCCACGCCTTCGTTGGCATAGATTTTTGCTGGTAATGGAGTTGTGTTACTAAACTCTAGGGTTACGTATCCTTCCCATTCTGGTTCAAATGGTGTAACATTAACAATTATTCCGCAGCGAGCATATGTTGATTTGCCTAGGCATACTGTCAGGATATTGCGTGGAATCCTGAAGTACTCAACTGTTCTTGCCAAGGCAAACGAGTTTGGCGGAATTATGCAATAGTCTGCATTGACTTCAACAAAATTTTTGGGATCAAAATTTTTTGGGTCAACAATAGTGCTATTTATATTAGTAAAGATTTTAAATTCATTGGCACAGCGAATATCATAGCCATAGCTGGAGGTTCCAAAAGAAATTACCTTTTGTCCATTTATTTGTTTTATTTGATTGGGCTCAAATGGTTCTATCATTCCATTGGCTTCCGCCATTTTTCTAATCCACTTATCTGATTTTATTGACATTATATAATCCTGATATTTAATTTTTGAGTGTTATTTCTACGGCTTGTCCAGGTTTGATCCCTAATTTTGGATCGCATGGTGTGTTTGCTGTCCGGCTACCGATACTTAAAATTGACTGATTTAATTCAAGTGATCTGTAGTCGTAATAAACTTCTTGCCATGATACTTGACAGGTTTTTCCATCATTAGTATAGACTCCGGTAATTAATGCATTCTGTGGTAAAACAAGTAAGTTACCTGGTACTGAGCGAATGTCCTGAGTGATTCTAAATGCTGCAGAGTTAACTACTTTTGGCTGCGATGGATTAGGTATATCCATTGGTACTAGATCAACAGCATGGATAACGGTGCCAGACTCAAGTAAATCAATTCTCAAGCTTACTTTTTGTGGGCTTGGAGCTTGAGGACTTTGGAATAATCCACAGCCAGCCAGACTTGCAATTGATGTCAACATGATGATTTTTAAGTAAAGGTTCTTTCTGGTGATCAAGGTATAACCCCTCTAAGAAAAATAATACATTAATGCGTAATTATATTACATTTCCTCAAATATACTGGGTGTAAATCAAGGCTATACTTTAAAAGTTAGATATCGGTAATTGCTATTTGACTTTTGATCCTGATTATTTTTTTTTGGGAGCCAAGTAATAAGCTAGGATGTCGATCTGGAGCTGCGTTTAATATTTGAAGTCTAAACTCTTCAAGCTGTCGTTGGCTTGGTAATGGCAAATTTTCTGACTTGATGAAATATGCAAGTAGAGCTTGTTGTCGTAATAATGTAAGTTTTGCAAATTTCTCAATCAAAAGTGTTTTATTTTCACTAAGACAAGAATTAAGATCATTCTTTAGGTATTCATCCGTAAGGGCAGTATTTTTCTGAATTGAGACTAGGCTATTTAAAAATTTTTTCTTTATAAATGGATCAAAGTGCACTAGCTTAGGGATAATTTGATTACGGAGAAAATTGCGTAAATAGGCGTTGTTTGTATTACTTTCGTCTTCAATGTGTTGTAGATTATTCGTGTTGGCAAAATTCATAATTTCGCTTTTATCCAAATTTAAAAGTGGTCGCCAATAAATTTGATTCGATTTTGTCATGATCTCATTCATTGCTGCAATATTATGGATGTCACTACCCCGTGCTAATTGGATGAGCATTGTTTCAATCAGATCATCCTGATGGTGGGCAAGTACAATAATAGAGTTTTTTAGTTTTGAATATTCATTATAGCGTTCAATTCTGGCTGTATTTTCAAGACCTTCGCCCGGAGTTTTTACTATTTTGAGTCGAGCTACAGTTAATGGAATTTTCAGATTGATACAGAGCTTTTTACAGAAATCTTCCCATCTGTCTGAATTTTCAGAAATTCCATGATTAACATGAATTGCTGAGAGGTGTATTGGCTTGATTTGACAGGCTTTTGCCATTAGATGAGCTAAAACAACAGAATCAACTCCACCACTTAATCCCACAGTATAATGTAAATGACCGTCAAAATCTGACGGCCATTTTTCAATAAGCATTTCAAGAAGATCTGAATAATTTTTATGCATTTTCAAGTTTAAATTTACCGTAGCTCATTATACGTTCAAAACGGCGTTCAATAAGCTGTTCTTTATTAAGTTCTTTAAGCTTTTTCAGGTGATCTTTAAGACTACGCTTCATTTTGGACATCATTTCTTCATGATTGGAGTGAGCGCCTCCCAAAGGTTCATTAATGATGCTATCAATTAATCCTAAGCCTTTTAAGCGATCGGCGGTAATACCCAATATTTCAGCCGCCTGATTAGCTTTGGTTGCATCTTTCCATAGTATGGAAGCGCAGCCTTCAGGTGAAATTACTGAGTAAATAGAGTACTGTAGCATATTTACCTGATCGCCTACGGCAATAGCCAAGGCACCACCAGAGCCACCTTCACCAATTACGGTACAAATGATAGGCACCGATAAATTTGCCATTTCATAAAGGTTTTTCCCAATCGCTTCTGATTGCCCACGCTCTTCAGCACCAATTCCTGGGTATGCACCAGGTGTATCCACAAAAGTAATGATTGGTATATTAAATTTCTCTGCAAGAAGCATTAGTCGCAAAGCTTTGCGATAGCCTTCTGGTCTTGGCATTCCAAAATTTCGTTCCAAATTTTCTTTTGTGTCGCGCCCTTTCTGATGTCCAATAACCATAATTGATTGCTCGCCAAATTTAGCCAGTCCACCAATTATTGATTTATCATCAGCAAAGTGTCTATCACCATGAAGTTCAACAAAATCAGTAAAGAGGCTGGCAATGTAATCCAATGTTCGAGGACGCTGTTGGTGGCGTGCAACTTGAGAAATTTCCCATGCTCCAAGTTTTTCATAGGTTTCTTTGGTTAAATCAACGAGTTTTGCCTGCAATTGTTCAATTTCTGATTCAATATTAACTGAGGAGTCATCCTGTACCTTGCGTAGCTCCTCTATTTTATTACTGAGTTCAGCAATAGGTTTTTCAAATTCAAGAAAATGTCTCTTCATAAATAAAATGTTCCTGTATAAAATATTCAGTTTCCACCAAGTTGTTTGGTGAGGATGTCAATATTCTTTTCATGCTCGGTTACGGCATCTTGTAATGCTTTCATCCTTGCCTGATATTGATCCGGATTATTCTTTTCACTATCTAACTTTGTTTGTTTTCCGGCTTCCAGTGCTTTTTGCGCATCATCTAGCGCTTGTTTCTCGTGTTCAAGCTCCTCGCTTAGTATCTGGTTACGTCCTACTTCGTTTGTTCCTAGGTTTTGGGTTCTAGCTGTGCTGGTGTTCTTAGCTTTCTTAATAGTCGCGGGTGTTGTATAGCCTGCGGCATTATAATCGTTTTTCGTCATGGGGGACGCATAAACTGTAATTGGTGGTAAATTAACCTTTTTGGCACCTTTCACAGGTTTATTACTAAATACTGTAGTACCATTTTTATCTACATACTGGTATATATCATCCGCATTTGCCAGAGTGTAAATTGAAAGAAAAAGTACAATTTTAGCGGCTCGCATAGCCATATATCAGATTAAATGCACAATGGAAACAACTGTTACCGCTAAAATAAAGAAAATCCCACTACGATATAACAATGCAACTACAAAATCTACTACTTTAGGATTGAAGAGATTATTGGAATTACGTAAATGTGCGAAATCTTCATTTTCTTCAATTGCCTGACTATTTTTAAATTTATCCTTGCCAATTGCAATAAAAGCAACCTCATTGAGTACTGTTTCAAGGAAATAAAAGCTTAGTTTGAAATTCTTTTTTTGTTCCAGTACGTAATGCATTACTTCTTCAAAATCACCAGCTGCAGCAATCAAGATAAATAGTGCGGTATAGGGAACTACATTTAACCAAAACAGCATTTTATCGACAACAACGGTATAAACAACTGAGTCTTTGCCCTTTTCGCGCAATTTTTTACCCATTATTGTAAGTGCAAGATAGCAAATTGCACCAAGCGATGATGGCAAAACTACAAACCAGAAAGTTGTAGCGAAGAACCTTGTTGCATAAGTCTGAACAAACTGTTGAAAATCACTTCCTGGGTTTGCCTGTTTAGCTTCTTCTTTCCAACCAAGCAAATCAGAACATAAGATAAATAAAAAGCAGTTTATTACAAAATAAATGACATGGTGCTTATGATACAGTAAAAGCATTAGGATGATGGTGACTACCAAAAAAGGTATAATTGCATAAATAAAATTTATGCGAATGGCTCTTACGCTTTCAAATTCTTTATTGGTAAACAGGTTGGTGTATGCTTCCATTTTTTCGTTAAACCACGAGCGTAATTTGCTTAAAAGTTTTTGTTGCTCAAGAAATAGTGTCAGAAATATAGCCAGAAATGACATGGTTGCACCTATAAATTTGCTTAATTATTATATACGTGAATTTGAGGGATATTACGATTTATTTCGAAGATATCCATTCCAAAGCCAAACAGAAAATGGTTTGGAGCAGATACCCCAACATGGTCTGCATATACTGGCTTTTCCTTATTTATTTCTTTGTTGACTAAAACAACAACTTTACAGTTCTTGGCTCCCATATTCATCAAGAAACGCTTTATTTCTGCGATTGTATAGCCTTCATCTAGAATGTCATCGATGATGTAAATTGATTTTCCGTTAATAAGTTCCTGCTTTGGCTGGCGATACCAAGTGATGTGCGTACCTCCATATAACGCATCTCCGTAGCGTGATGCATGGATATAATCGCAAAGGATTGGGTTTTTTAGTCTTTTTGTCAATTCGGCAGCAAACATCATTCCACCATTCATGACTGTTAAGAAGACCGGCAGCTCGCCTTGGATTTCTGCATCAATAGTAGCAGCCATTTTATCAATCACATTCGAGAGCTCTGCCTCAGTATAAAGGATAGAAGAATTACTAATTATTTCCTGCGCTTTATTATAATCTAATTGCATGTAGCCCTCATGTGTATTAAAATGTATGCTTGTATTGATTTATTCAAACGTACTGTCATTGTTTAAAATTTTGACCTAAGTAATTTTCCGGTTAAATGCATGATCTTAAGGTTATACAGATCATCAAATATCGCCCCTTATCACAATTATGTAGATAGATTTTTACAGAAGGAGCACGATAATCCAATTGTGTTGGCATAGGCTAAGCACTGGCTGGATTAGCTGATATATAACCCCTCTATTGTAGCAAAAAAAACAGTAGTCAACAACAAAATGTAGTAAATATTATAAATGGAACGAAAGTTTATGAAAAAAGTTTTGCTGGTTATTCTGGATGGTTTTGGGATTCGCCATGATGATGATTTTAATGCGGTAAATGGTGCTAATAAACCAAATTTACTCAAATATATGCAAAATAATGCATTTGGCACAATAAATGCATCCGAGGAGTTTGTTGGGCTACCTAAAGGACAGTTTGGGAATTCTGAAGTTGGGCATCTTAATTTGGGGGCTGGCAGAATCATTCGTCAAGATATAACCAAGATAGACTATGAGATTGAAACCGGAGACTTTTATAAAAATCCGGCTTTTTTAGAAGCTTTTGCAAAAGCTAAATCTGGTAATTTACACATACTAGGTTTATTGTCAGATGGTGGAGTACATTCACATCAAACACATATTGAAGAATTAGTTAAGCTTGCTAGTCAACAAGAAAATATTACGACTATTTGGTTACACCTATTTTTAGATGGTCGAGATACGCCGCCACAAAGTGCTGAAAGGTTCATTACTAGACTTGAGGAATATATAATCAATAATCCAAAAGCTAAAATTGCAACAATTTGTGGTCGTTATTACGCAATGGACAGAGATAAAAGATGGGATCGTGTTGAACTTGCCTATAATGCTCTTACCTTTGCAATTGGTGATGCTACTCATTCAACGCCAGTATCTGCATTATTGGCTTCATATGGGCAAGGGGTTAATGATGAATTTGTAAAACCAGCTATTTTTAATGGTTATTCAGGAATCAAAGCTCATGATGCCATTATTTTTGCTAATTTTCGCGCTGATCGGGCAATTCAGCTAACCGATGCTTTTGTCGGAAAAGATTTTAACCAATTTAAACGAATGGATGGCGAACTTGGTGCTTATGTCTCAATGACTCGTTATAGCGATAAATTTGATTGTCTTGTTGCCTATCCGCCTGTTGCAATTAAAAACACTCTAGGTGAGTATATCAGTTCCCTAGGTTATAAGCAGCTAAGAATTGCAGAAACAGAAAAATATCCACATGTTACCTATTTCTTTAATGGCGGTGCCCAACAGCCATTTGCTGGCGAAGAGAGAATCCTTGTTGATTCACCTAAAGAGGTTGCAACCTACGATCTAAAACCTGAAATGAGTCTACCGCAAGTTGCTGAGAAACTTGTTGCGGCAATTAAATCTGATCAATATCAGTTGATTATTAGTAATTTTGCAAATGGTGACATGGTTGGACATACTGGCAATTATGCGGCAAGTATTAATGCGGTGGAAGCATTAGATAAGTATTTGGGAATAGTTGTTGATGCTATGCTCGCTCAGGGTGGCGAAATTCTTATTGTTGCTGATCATGGTAATTGTGAGGAAATGTTTGATTATGATAGTAATCAACCGCATACGCAGCATACAACCAATTTGGTACCCTGCATTTATATCGGGAGAAATGCTAAAATTTGTGAAGGGGGAGCACTTAAAGATGTAGCTCCAACACTTCTTGCCATGATGGGGGTTGCAAAGCCACCTGAAATGACGGGTGAAAGTTTGGTTGAGTTTATTGGATAAAAGAATGAAGTTCTCTGTTTTTGTGCGCTTTCTGTTAGTGTTCGTAGTTGTTGGTCATGCATTTGCAGATAATACCCAAAGTAGCAGTGTTACTAGTAATTTAAATACATTAAACCAGCAGATTAATTCGTTAAATCAGGATCTTGATTCCAAGCAGAAAAAAAAACAGGCTTTGGATTCAGCGATTAAGACTTCTCAGGAGGCAATTAGTAGTGCTGAATCTCTATTGAGGAAGTTAAAGGCAGAAAGGGATGCGGATGTTGCGCAACTGCGGCAATTACAAGTGTCTATTCCTCAGATTGAATCGCAAACTGCGCGGGCGGAGGAGTATGTCAAGTATTCAATGACTCAGATTTACCAGCAAATTAGGGAGTTGCAGTTTCAGGAGTCAAGTATTTTAATGGGTAATGCTAGTCTTGACTCCGAACGAAAAAAAATTTACCTAGTTGAATTATTAAAACTGGAGCAGGAGCGTTATATTAAGCTCAATGATAAATTGCTGAAGTTGCGTAGTTTAAATCAAAGTCTTTTGGCAGAAGTGAAACGGCTTGATGATAAATTGGGTGATACTAAAGATATGCATCAGCAATTGGTAGTTGATAAAAATGCTAAATTAGCGCAAGCAAGTAGCGTTGCAAAACAAATTGCTAAGGAAAAAGCGCAATTATCACACCTTAAACAGCGTCAAGTTCAGCTAAATAAGCTTTTAAAGCAATTGGCTGAAGCTGAGAAACGCCAAAAACAGCAAGCGGCATTGGCAGCTAAGAAAGCTAACCAACAAAATACCACTACTGCTAACACTAGCTCGAAAGTTACCCAATCTAAGCCTGATAATAGCTTTGAAGATAATTCACCGTTTATGCAAAGGAAGCTAGCCAAACCTGTGGAAGGGAAAATTTTGGTTGGTTTTGGGCAAAAGCGTGATAGCGTGCGTAATAACGGAATATTATTGGCAACAAAAGAAAATACTCCGATTTACTCTATTTCTGGCGGTAGTGTTTTATTTAGTGGTGAACTTCCTGGGTTTGGGCAAATTATTGTTATTGATAATGGAGATAATTATACTTCAGTTTATAGTGGGATTTTAGCAAAAGTTGCTAAAGGTTCAAGGGTTAGTGCCGGACAAACGATAGCGACTAGTGGTAACTCGAGTAATCAGCCGATGGGTGGGGTTTACTTTGAGTTGAGGCATCTAGGGACGCCGGTTAATCCAAGTAAGCTTTTTGATTAATAATGATATATATCCGCTTAATTTTTTGCATTTTGTCTATTTTTGCTATGGGTAACAGTTATGCTGATCAACCATCTGTTTGTAATGATATTTACCAAAATAGAGAAATTTCAGCTAAAACTAAGCAGTTACTGATAGTTAAAAAATCAGAAAGTAAATTTTATCTATATGCTTGTAGTTGGAAGGATAATGCTTGGCATGAAAGCTTAAACCTTAGAACTAAAGTAGCAATTGGCAAAAATGGTTTAGCAAAAGAAGGTACTAAGGTTGAAGGGGACTTGAAAACACCAGCTGGGGTTTTTCTTCTTGGAACTGGATTTGGAATAAAACCGCAGAATGTTAATTTTCCTTATCGTGTGCTAACTGATCAGGATAAATTTATTGATGATGCTGATAACGATGATTACAATAGTTGGGTTAGTGGCGAAACTACGTCAAAAAGCTATGAACCAATGAAGCGTTACTATAAATATGGGATTGTCATTGAATACAATATGAATCCGATAATAAAGGGTAAAGGAAGCGCAATTTTTGTGCATAACTGGAATTATCCGGATGAGCCGACATCTGGCTGTATTGCAATGCCTGAACAAAAGTTATTAAAAATTATAAGATGGCTTCAGGTAGAGAAAAATCCTTCAATATTTATTGAAGAATAAATTGATAAATCTATTTTCTAGGGGAAGATGATGCGTAGAGAGACGGATTCAATGGGTGAAATTTCTGTTGCTGATGATAAATACTGGGGGGCGCAAACTGAACGTTCTAGACATAATTTTCCAATTGGTGTCGAGCGTTTTAAATTTACTCGCCCAATTATCCGCGCTTTAGGTATTCTTAAGAAATCTGCGGCAAAAGCAAATGCTGAACTTGGTGAATTGGATAAACAGCTAGCTAATTTGATAGTTACAGCTGCTGATGAAGTGATAGCTGGTAAGTTAGATGAACATTTTCCTTTGGTAGTATTTCAGACAGGTTCTGGGACGCAATCAAATATGAATGCTAATGAGGTTATTTCAAACCGCGCAATAGAATTGGCTGGTGGTACTTTGGGGAGTAAAAACCCGGTTCATCCAAATGATCATGTTAATCGCGGTCAATCTTCTAACGATACTTTTCCAACAGCTATGTATATTGCGGTTAGTGAAGAAGTGTTACATAAACTTATCCCTGCCGTTCAAATTTTACGCGATACTCTAGCAACAAAAAGTCAGCAATATAGTGAGTTAGTTAAGGTTGGACGGACTCATTTACAGGATGCAACGCCAATCACGCTTGGGCAGGAAATCAGTGCTTGGGTTGCACAAATTGACTCTGCGCTTGAAAATATCAAAATAAGTGCCAAGCAGACGACTGAATTGGCAATCGGCGGGACAGCAGTTGGTACAGGATTAAATGCGCATCCGCAATTTGGTGATCTGGCTGCTAAATATATCACTCAGGAAACCGGAATTGAATTTAACTCGGCAGCAAATAAGTTTTTTGCCTTATCTGCACATGATGCCTTAGTTAATGTATCTGCTTCATTACGAACCTTAGCTGGTGCCTTAATGAAAATGGCAAATGATGTGCGTTGGCTTGCTAGTGGTCCACGTTGCGGAATTGGTGAAATTTTGATTCCAGAAAATGAGCCTGGTTCGTCAATAATGCCGGGTAAAGTGAACCCGACCCAATGTGAAGCGATGACTATGGTTTGCGTTCAGGTTTATGGTAATGATGCAGCAGTTGCATTTGCTGGTAGTCAGGGTAATTTTCAATTAAATGTTTATAAACCAGTGATGGTACATAATGTACTTGAGAGTATTCAACTACTATCTGATACTTGTCTTGCATTTAATGAGCATTGTGCGGTAGGAATTGAGCCGCATTACCCGGTAATTGAGGCAAACCTTGCTAAAAATCTGATGTTAGTAACAGCTCTTAATCGTTATATTGGTTATGATAAAGCTGCTGCAATTGCTAAAAAAGCGCATAAGGAAGGATTAAGTCTTAAAGATTCAGCTATCAAATTAGGCTATGTAACTGAGGATGAATATTCTAAGTGGGTAAATCCACTAGAGATGACACATGCTTGAAATATTTTTGGTGTTTCTTAGGATCGGTCTGGTTGGTTTTGGTGGACCTATTGCTTTAGTCGCTTTGATCGAGCGAGAAATTTGTCATAATAAAAAATGGCTATCCGTAGAGAGCTTTACTGAAATTTTTGCTGTATGTAAATTATTGCCCGGGCCGCTTGCTGTTCAAGTAGCTATTTGCTGTGGCTTTCAACGAGGGCGCCGTTTAGGTGGTTTTCTGGCAGGTGTTGGGTTTTTATTGCCTGCACTTATTATGATAATTATTCTTGGTTCCCTTTATACTCATAATTTGAATACCAGTTCTCCATTGGTGAAGGATGTATTCAGATTTATGCAGGATGCTACCTTGGCTATTATCTTATGTACTTTATGGGATCTGATTAGTCTCTATGTGAAAAATATAACTGCTTGGGTAATTGTTTCGGTTTGTACTCTACTTATTTATCTTCATCCAGGTATTGAACCATTAGCAATTATAGCTTTTGGGGTTGGAGGACTTCTATGTTATAGTACTCTTGGAAAAGATTTATCAAAATTTCCGGCAATTTTTGCTGCTTCATTACCTGTTGCCGCCTCAATACCAAAGTCTGAGATTCTTTATTCGAAATTGCTACAGTTGTTATGGATTTGTATTAAGGCTGGAGAATTTTCATTCGGTACTGGACTAGCAATTATTCCACTATTACACGCTGACTTGGTAACTTCGATGCATTGGTTAAATGATAAACAATTTCTTGATGGCATAACTCTTGGGCAAATTACACCTGGACCAACAACGATAAGTATTGTATTCTTTGGCTTTGTGGTTGCGGGTATTCCTGGGTTACTTGTGTCTTTAGTCGGATTTTATATTCCACCTATGTTTAATGCACTAGTATTAATACCTTTATTTTGGAAGAAATTAACAAGTTCACCATATCTTAAAATTTTTACAATGTGGGCATTTCCTGCGGTAATCGGTGGTATTGCTAGTGCTACACTAAAGCTTGGTATTTCTGCCATTCGTGATGTTTTAGATGTGGTACTAATTTTAATTGTTCTATTTATCGTTAGAAAAAAACTTATTCCAATTTGGGCGTTAATTCCCATTTGTGGGGTACTTGGAGTAATAAGTGCACTTATTTAGCTTTATGTTTTGTGGAAAAAGTTCCTGATGAAGCCAATTGTCATTACTGAAAGATTGAAGATCAGAAGATTTATTCTTTCGGATGCTAAATTTATTGTGAAGTTAGTAAATCAGCCTGACTGGATCAAATATATAGGTGGTCGTAATATTCATACCATTAACGATGCGATTAAATACTTGAAATTTGGTCCACTGGCTATGTATGAAAATCATGGCTTTGGTCTTTATGCTGTTGAGAGTCTGGACACAGGGCAATTAATTGGGATGTGTGGTTTATTAAAGCGCGATATCCTTGATACATTAGACATAGGGTTTGCTTTTTTGCCAGAATACTACGGCTGTGGCTATGGAATTGAGGCAGCAAGAGCTGTTGCTGATTTTGCTAGAGTTAGTCTTGGGTTAACAAGATTATTGGCAATTGTTAATCCAGATAATCTTCGTTCGGTCAAGCTCCTTGAGAAAATAGGTTTTATTTACGAACGGCAAATTGAAATCGAAGCAAAAAAACCAAAGGTTAATTTGATGGTGCTGGAGGCTTCTATTTAGTGTTTTTATGATAGATTGGAAGATTTTAAGTTGGTTTCTAGATCTGGAGGCTAGCCTTTTTATAAAAATCTATTTTTGTTAGCAGTGATTTGGTATAATTCCGCCTTATTTGACCCAATACAGAAGTTATTGGTTTATAACATCTTACATTGCAAGTAAAGGTATATAAACATGAATGACATCAATAATACTGATTTATCATTTCCACTTAAAACCCATAAAAAAATCAAGCCAAAGAAGCTATACAACCAACTCACAAATGAGGAGGCCAAGGCTTTATTAGCTAAAGAAACGGTAAGGAGAATTACGGTTTCATTCTATCAGTATTTTCATATCGCAGAACCCAAAACCTTTCGTGATGAAATGTTTATTCAGCTAAGTAACCTTAAAGTGTTCGGGCGGGTTTATCTGGCACATGAGGGAATTAATGCTCAGATAAGTGTACCAGAAACAAGTTTTATTGAGCTTCGTGACTATCTATATTCGATTCCGGAGTTAAATGGGATTAGGTTAAATACTGCTGTAGATGATGGGCAGTCATTTTGGATTTTGAAAATCAAGGTAAGAGAGAAGATTGTTGCGGATGGAATTGATGATCCAGCATTCGACATGTCTAATCGTGGTAAATATTTGAATGCTGAAGAATTTAATAAAATGACTGATGATCCAGATACCATAGTTATAGATATGCGTAACCACTATGAATACGAAGTGGGACATTTTGAAAATGCTCTTGAAGTTCCTAGTGAAACATTTCGTGAACAGCTACCCATGGCTGTTGAGATGATGCAGGATAAAAAAGACAAGAATATTATCATGTATTGTACTGGTGGTATCCGTTGTGAAAAAGCCAGTGCTTGGATGAAACATAAGGGGTTCAATAATGTATATCACCTTGAAGGTGGTATCATAAAATATGCAAATACAGTTAAAGAAGCTGGACTTCCAAATAAATTCCTTGGTAAAAATTTTGTATTTGATGGCAGGCTTGGCGAGAAGATTGGTGATGAAATTATTGCTAAATGTCATCAGTGTGGAAAGCCCGCAGATACTCACGTGAATTGTGCTAACGATGGTTGTCACTTGCTATTCATTCAATGTGAAGAGTGTGCAAAAGACTATGAGGGTTGTTGCAGTACTGACTGTCAGGAAGTTATTCACCTTCCCGATGAAGAGCGTAAGTTATTGCGTAAGGGTAAGAGTAATGGCGCAAAAGTATTTAATAAGTCAAAAGGGCTTTTGAAGCCTAAGCCGGCTTTAGGTGATGAAAAATAATCTATACTCAAACAGACTCATCATCCTAGGTTTGCCAAGCTTTTTGCTTACTAATTGTAGGCAGTGGCGTTTGCCGCCTAGTTGTGTTTCGAGTCTGATTGAGTGTGGTTATTCGTAAAACAATTTTTAGTGAAGAAAAACAGCTTGCATTCTTGCCTTGTGCTGTATTAAGATTCAAGTATTAAAGTTAACTGTTTAAATTCAATGAGAATAAATAAAAAGTCTTGCCAAGCAACTATTGTGAGATAGTAAGTATTAATTTAGACCTGGATGAAAAAATGTATATAAATAATGTTAAATTTGCCAGAAGTAATCAGCAGCAAAAAGGAGTTTTAGACCTAAAGAAATTATCCCGTGTACAGGAAATTGATGATTATGCTGGTGAAATTGATTATGAATTGGTCGGGTTTGTTGATAAGCTAAATAGGCCTACACTTAGTTTACGAGTTTGTGGTACAATACATACCTTATGTCAAAATTGCCTACAGCCAATGGATGTAGCTATAGACAATACCTCCAGGATAACAGTATTTTTCTCTGAGGAAGATCTGGATGCTGCATTATTTGCTGATTCTGGATCGGGTGTTGAAGATGGTGTTGTGGCTGAAGAGGAGTTTGATATCATGCAGCTGGTCGAGGATGAGATTATTATGCTACTTCCTTATGCAACCAAGCATGAAACATGTGTCGGGATGAGTTATGCTGATAAAGCAGAAAATCCGTTTGAAGTTTTAAAAAAAATTATCTAGAGGTTATAGAAATGGCTGTTCAACAAAATAAAAAATCTCCATCAAAACGTGGAATGCATCGTTCGCATGATTTTATTACTGCCCCAGCTACTGCTATTGAAGCAACAACTGGTGAAGTACATTTGAGACATCATATTAGTCCAAATGGTGTGTATCGTGGTAAAAAAGTCATCAAAACTAAAGGCGAATAATTTAGAAAGTCATTGACGTGGCGATAATACTTTCAGTAGATGCAATGGGCGGGGATCATGGTGTAAATATCACTATTCCCGCCTGTTTACGTTTTTTGTCCGAAAGCTTTGATCTTAAGCTGATTCTGGTCGGTGATCGTGATGCTATCTATTCGCAGGTTGGCGACAGATTGTCTCAGTATAGCGATAGGATTGAGGTGATCCATACTACCCAAGTTGTGGGGATGGATGAGGCACCACAAAGTGCGATGCGGAGTAAAAAAGATTCATCTATGCGTGTTGCAATCAATCAAGTGCAAACTGGTAAAGCGCATGGGGTTGTATCTGCTGGTAATACTGGTGCTTTAATGGCTACTGCTAGATATGTACTACGTACTATGGATGGAATTGACCGTCCGGCAATTGCTAAATTAATGCCAACCATGAAGGGTGAAACCTGCATGTTGGATTTAGGTGCCA
This sequence comes from Aquella oligotrophica, assembly GCF_002892535.1. NCBI lineage: Bacteria > Pseudomonadati > Pseudomonadota > Betaproteobacteria > Neisseriales > Neisseriaceae > Aquella > Aquella oligotrophica. The sequence continues at coordinate 850,307 of NZ_CP024847.1, forward strand.
ATGTTGAGTGTACCCCGGAGCATTTATTACAGTTTGGTGTTATGGGTGCTCAATTAATGCGCGGTGTAGTCGGCAAGTCTACTCCAACTGTAGGTATTTTGAATATTGGTAGTGAAGACATTAAAGGTAATGAGACAGTTAAAAAAGCTGCTGAATTACTTAAAAATAGTAACCTTAATTTTTATGGCAATGTTGAAGGTAATGATATCTTCAAAGGTATCGTAGATGTTGTAGTTACCGATGGATTCACAGGCAATGTTTCATTGAAAACTGCAGAGGGGATAGCAAAAATGATTGCTTTCTCATTAAAAGAAGAGTTCTCGCGTAATATTTTTTCCAAGCTGATTGCTTTGGCTTCTTTACCCGTATTAAAGCGGATAAAAAAACGAGTTGATCCTAGTAAATATAACGGTGCCGTGTTACTTGGCTTAAATGGGTTAGTTATTAAAAGCCATGGTGGAGCTGATGTTGATGGGTTTTATTATGCCTTGAAACAGGCTCATCATGAGGTTGAGGTTGGTGTTATTGGTCTCTTGCGTGAGTACCTTGAACAGAATAAAGGGATGCTTGAGAAAGACGAAGAATTGCTTGAATTCAAGGATCTCAGTAGTTTATAAAACTGCCATAAGTATGGCAGTTTTTTTATTCTACATTCTTGCATCATGTGCCATCTGTCTCGCAAAATAGGGTATAATCTTGGAGGGTTATTTATGCACATCCATGACCAGTTAAAAGGTTTATTCGGCAAATATGAAATATTCTAAAATAATTGCAACAGGCAGTTACCTTCCAGCAAAAGTTCTTACTAATAACGATCTAGCAAAGATGGTTGATACAAATGATGAATGGATTGTTGAGCGCACAGGTATAAAAGAGCGGCGCACTATTAGTGAAAATGAAAATACCAGTGATATGGCGTATCAGGCCGCATTGAAGGCTATTGAGATGGCAGAGATTGATCCTTCCTCAATTGATTTTATTCTGGTTGCGACGGCTACACCTGATTCAGTTTTTCCTTCTACAGCTTGTATTTTGCAGCATAAGCTTGGTATTAAGGGTGGCGGTGCCTATGACATGCAGGCAGCTTGTAGCGGCTTTATTTATGCACTTGCCACTGCTGATAGCTATATCAAAGCAGGTTTGGCAAAACGTATTTTAGTTGTTGGAGCAGACAGTCTTTCAAGAATAGTTGATTATACTGATCGTGGAACCTGCATTCTCTTTGGCGATGGGGCTGGTGCAGTTATTCTTGAAGCCAGTGATGAAGTTGGTATCCTTGGCGCGGAATTAAAAGCAGATGGCTCCTATGGATCTATTTTGACAAGTAGTGGGCATCTGTACAATGGTCAGATCAAAGGCAGTCCATATATATATATGGATGGACAGGCTGTATTTAAGTTTGCTGTAAAATCCTTAACCGCAATTGCCAAGGAGCTCTTGGCAAAAGTTGGCATGACTTCTAATGAAATTAACTGGATGATACCGCATCAGGCTAATTTACGGATAATTGAGGCTACAGCAAAAATGTTAGCTACACCAATAAATAAGGTTGTGGTTACAGTTGATCGGCATGGAAATACTTCAGCCGCATCAATTCCGCTAGCTTTAGATGAGGCTGTTCGCGATGGTCGAATCAAACGTGGTGATAACCTTCTTTTTGAAGGTATTGGTGCCGGATTTACTTGGGGTGCAGTTATTGCTAGATTTTAAAGTATTAAAGATTAATAATAAATTGTTATTTATAGTATTTACAGACAAGGAATAAAATGGCTAAATTTGCTTTTGTTTTTCCCGGGCAGGGATCGCAAGCCTTAAAAATGATGGATGGCTTACTTGAGTATTCTGTAGTAAAAGATGCTTTCAAAGAAGCTAAAGAGATTCTCGGGCTAGATTTTCTTGCTATGTTGCAGGAAGAGTCTCCTGAAAATATTAATCAAACAATTAATACTCAGCCATTATTATTGGCAGCAAGCTATGCAACTTATCTTGCTTGGCTTGAATCTTCAAATGGTAAGCATCCGGATTTTGTAGCAGGTCATAGTCTTGGTGAATATTCTGCCTTGGTCGCTAGTGGTGTACTTTCCTTTTCTGATGCACTTAAATTAGTGCGTAAGCGCGCTGAATATATGCAAGACGCTGTTAAACCGGGTGAGGGTGCTATGGCTGCTGTTTTGGGTTTAGATGATCAGCAGGTTATTGAGGCTTGTAATGAGGTTATGTCAAGTGGTGCTGGTGTCGTTCAGGGTGTTAATTTTAATTCACAGGGACAAGTTGTAATTGCGGGTAGCAAAAATGCAGTTGAAAAAGCTAGCGAAGTTTTGAAGGCTAAAGGAGCGCGTAAAGTTATGCCTTTGCCTGTTTCAGTGCCATCGCATTGTGATTTGATGAAGCCTGCTGCTGAAAAGTTAGCTCTTGAATTTGAGCAAGTTAGATTTAATCAGCCAAAAATTCCGGTGGTACAAAATGTTGATGCTAGTATTGCTGATAACGTATCAACAATAAAAGCTAATCTATTAAAACAGCTTTATTCTCCAGTTTTATGGACTAAGAGTGTCCAGACTCTTGCTGTAAATGAAGTTTCATTAATTGTTGAATGTGGTCCGGGTAAAGTGTTATCAGGTTTGAATAAACGGATTCATGAGTCGGCTCAGTTATTTAATTTAAATAATCGAGAGTCTATTGAAAATCTGGTTGCGGCATTGGCATAATACATTTTTTATAAGGTTCAAGAATGAGTGATATCAAAAAAGTAGCATTGGTAACTGGAGCAAGTAGAGGAATTGGTAAATCGATTGCACTTACTTTGGCAAGATCAGGTATTACCGTAATTGGTACTGCTACTTCTGATGCTGGTGCAGCAGCAATAACCGATTATCTAAAAGAGTTTGGTGGCAGAGGTATTGCACTAAATGTTAATGATAAAGAAAGCATTGATTCAGTTGTCAAGAATATTGCTGAAAATGAAGGCGATGTAACTATACTTGTGAATAATGCTGGAATTACTAAAGACACACTTTTATTGCGTATGAAAGAAGAAGATTGGGATGCGGTACTTGATACTAATCTTAAATCTGTATTTCTGCTAGTAAAAGCTACTATTCGTGGTATGACTAAGGCACAGTTTGGACGGATTATCAATATTGCATCAGTTATTGGCTTCATGGGTAATCCTGGTCAGCTGAATTATTCTGCTGCTAAGGGTGGTATGATTGCTATGACGAAATCATTAGCTAAAGAATTTGGTAGTCGTAATATTACCGCTAACTGTGTAGCACCAGGATTTATTCAAACTGATATGACTGATAAATTATCGGAAGATGTTAAGGCTGCATATATTAAAGCTATTCCATTAGGTCGTTTGGGACAACCAGAAGATATTGCCAATGCTGTCAAATACCTAGCAAGTGATGATGCTGGTTATGTAACTGGCTCAACAATTCATGTAAATGGTGGGATGTACGTTTAATTCTAATCATTGTTATTGATGTTAAAATTTTGAAATCTGCCTTATTTAAGGCAGATTTTTGTATTTGATGTGAGTAATATTGTTATGACAAAAAATAGCAGATTTTCTTTTGATGATTTATATTTTTTTTATAAAGCGGCTGAAATAGGTTCCTACTCATTGGCGGCAAAATTTTTCTCAGTAAATAGTACTACTGTTAGCCGTAGGATAATAGCACTTGAGGATTCATTGAAAGTAAAGTTAGTCGAAGTTAGTAATAATTCGTTTAGTTTAACCATGAAAGGGAAGCTAGTTTTTGATTTACTGGCTGGTGGTGAATTTAGCTTTGACAAATTGCAACTTCTTGTAAATAATTCCGTTGATGATATGATAGTTTCAGGGGAGGTGCTATTTTCATTACCTCCAGGGTTGGGGATAAGTCTTATCTCTAAGTATATTCCTGAATTTATTCGTAAGAATCCGGGGATTAAACTTAACCTATGTTATCAGAATAAAGAACCTGAATTAGCCAAAGATAATATTGATTTGGCATTGGTGCCATATATTACCCATAAACATCCTAATCAGAAGTTTAAGAAAATTGCAAGTTTTCCTATTCATTTGCTTTGTACCAAAGAGTATAAAGAAAAATATGGAGTGCCTGAGACTATAAATGAATTACCTCATCATCTTTGTGTTGGCTTGATAACAGATAGTTTTGAAGTTTATAGAACGGTGAAATTCAAAAATAAAAATACTGATGAAGTGGTAATGTTGGAAATGCCAAATAATATTACAACAAATAGTGCAATTAATAATATGGAATTGATTAAATCAAATGAAGTAATTGCCGGAGTTTGGGATTACACAGGTAGGGGTATTCCAGATCATTTAATCCATGTGCTACCTGATTATGAAATAGAGCCTATTTCAATGTATTTACTAAAACATCCATATCGTCAGTCAAAGGCAATAAATCTGTTGGCAGAGTTTATTGAGAGGTTGTTTAAATTATTTAAGCCTAGTTATGACTCATAAAACCTTTAAATGTTAGATTAAATAAGTCCTGATTATTAAGTAAGATAGCTGGAAGACCTTTAATTAGTCCCCGATAGAATACTTGACTGATGAATTGATTTCTAGTATCCGTATTTAGCTTTGGGAATATTTTACGCGCGATAAGTTTTGATACTCCCGCTCTTGATAGAAAAACACCTGCTGTTTGCAATAAATCAGCAATTTCTTTATCCACCTTGCCAATTACAATCAAAAATACTATTAATTCTTCAATTTCTGTAAATAGTTCCTGATGCTCCTTGTTTGATTTGTCCATTTTGGTAATGGTTGCCGAGTTTTCAGCAAAATTATTACCAAGGAGGCTAAAATCAAAGTTAAGAATATTATTTGTAATTGAATTATCTATGAAAAGTCCTGCTATTTTATCTTTTATAACAATAGGTTTTACATGGCTTTGGGCAATGACTAGAGATTGTTTGGTTTTTACGTATGTGGTGTAAATACTTTCCTTAGCTTTTCCTGTTAAAACTGGTTCATTTATTTTTCGATATTCTGTAGCAAGATGTTGTATTGGCGAGCTAATTTCAGATAGCCTCCTGTTATCAGCTTCATTTCTTGTTGTTTCCATGTAAGCTAAGGCCTTTTTGCCAGAAAACTGAAAATAAAAATCATTATCGCAAATCTGGATAAATGAATCAGAATAAGTATAATTATATGTATCTACTATTTGCTCAAGTGAACTAATCATTGTCTCTGTCCCCTAATTTCATATAGTAATTATAAATATAATTTTATCATTTGTAAATGCGAAATTTAACAGGCAGTGCTTGCATATTTGCAGGAAGGGTCTAAAGTGTCTCACCGTGGGACAAAAATTTGAATGCTAAAATCATATAATATCGATCTCAAAAGAAAAAACATGAGCTTTATCAAGTTCGTAATATGAACAAAATTTTAGTATAAAAAAGCTCCATATAAGTAAAACATATTGTAGAAGGAATTAAAAATGAAATTAAAAATGATTATTGGTACATTGGTTGCGACACTTTCTGGTGCTGTATTTGCTGCTCCGACTACAACGGCATTTACAAATTTCATGAATAATGTGTCAAGCGATGTTTCACAAGTAAATAATGCTCAAGCTGCACAAAATAGTTCCTATAATGAATTTAACCGTCAATTGGTTTATACTGCTAAAGGTAATGGTAATTCAAGCACTATGGTTTCATTTCTTAATGCTTATGAGGCTAAATCTTTCCCGCACTTGATGAAGGCTAATCAGGCTATCCTTAACATTAAACCTGGGGCAAGTAGGAGTGAAGTTGCTCAAAATCTAGCACTGGCAAAATCAGAAATTGAACAATATCAAAATACCCGTATGGAGTTATTTAGTGATAGTGGCAATAATCAAGGTGGTTATTTTGTGGTAAACCGCGAGGCAAATCTATTCTTGTGTACTTATGAGAATAGTGAAGTACAAAAAGGCAAAGGGCTTTTCAAATGGATAAAAACAGTTGTTAATTCTACAAAAGTTGCAGATTGTATAGTTTCTCATGAAGCAAATACTAGTAAAGATTTGGATAAAAAAGCACAAGTTTATGCCGCTACTGTTGGTGCTGTTTCAAGTGTGGCAAATGTTTTTCTGGCAAATGCAACATATTTTTCTGAGGATCAGTTTACTAACCGAGTGAGTGAGTTTGTTGTAGCACAGAAAGCTGATACGAAGTCTGATGTTAGAAGGGTTATTGATACTAATATTAATAACTCAACTTGTGAGGCAGCAATGGATAACTTCAGAGATGGTTTTAATAATTCAATGGGTGATAATCCTAAGTTAAAATCATTACTACTTGCTTCTCAGCCAGGCTCAAAAGTCCGTTCTGCACTTAATATATTTGGTGCTGACAAAAATAATATCATTGGTGATGCCTTAAATATTACTTATGTTAGTTTAACAGGGAAAAAGTTGGAAGATACTTCACGTGATTATGATGTGTGCGATTACAAACTGTATGAAAAAAATAAAGCGAATAATGTTTACTTGAGTAGAATGATAGATTTTGGTGAAATTTCGAAGAAAACTAATGGCGTTTTATCACCTGAGCAAGTTTATCAGTTATTTGTAATTTCCTCTGCTAAAGCTACTTCAATGGTGGTTGCGGATAAAAATTCTGGTGCTTTAAGAATGTTTAACTAATTAATTTTTAAATTTAAGTACACCTCGCAGTTCCATACTGTGAGGTGTAAATCGTAAAATATCTTGCTTTCAGTTGTCTGACGGTGTTTTATCTTATTTTATTCCCGCTTTTAGTCTTTCTGTTGTAAAATTTATGCTACATTTACTTTAGTGTTGTCTTATATTGCGATGCAATATGATGCCGTGCTATAATTGCTTATTTAATCTGTATGAAGGGGAGTTATGAAAAAAACAAATTATCTTTTAATCGCATTAATAACATCAATTGGTCTTGCCGCATGTAATGGTGGTGGGGGAAGCAGCTCACCAGCTCCATCACCAACGCCTCCAACATCAGATAATTATACATTGCAATCTACTGTAAAATCACCTTCAAATCAGGTTTATACCTCTTTTGGAAGTAATGGTAGCAGTGCTTATGTTGCTACAAATGGTGGCTTCTACCAAGTGACAGGTAATAATACAGCCACAGTAAATGGCACTTCAAATATCGTGGTAATCTCAGGAAGTAATGGAACTGTTTATTATGTGCCAGCACAATCTGACACTATTTATAATGCTAATGGTGGTGCTGTAGGTAGCATAGATTCTTCTTATGGCTTTATTTCAGCTGTATCGCCTGCTACATCAAATGGCTCAATTTTTTATGGTACAAATACAGGTTATGTTGGCTTACTTAATAATCCAGCTGGCAAGCAAGTTTCACAAATTGCCGGGGCTATTGGTCCTGTAATGGCAATTGGTTGTATTGCTAATGGCAGTTGTAACTCTGGTAACCAAGGAGCAATGGCATTAGTGGCGCAAACTGCTTTGATCCCAACATTTGAATCAGGATTATATGTAAATAATCCAGCAAACTATAACTACACTACATCATTCTATTATTATAATCTTGGTACATGGGGTCCTGTAACTTATAATCCTGTGGTTACAACTGGTAATACAGTTACATATTATACAGTTGAGAGTAATCCTGGTACGATGAATCCGGTACCAGCTCAGTATCAGTATACTCTTCCAAATGTTAACGAGTTTGTAACTGCAGTGACATTTAGCGATGGAAATATTTATGTTGGGACTAATCTATTTAATATTTATTCTGCAACTAATTATGCGTGTAACAATGGACAGTATAAGAAAAATGCTTGCCCAGTTAAATTTGGGAATGCTTTAAATGTTAACTCAAATAATCAGGTTGCGCCATTAGGTTGGGTCCAAAATGGTTCTGTTGGTATAGTTAGCTTATCAGTGCAAAGTAATGGTACCTTAATGGCAATTGCTCAGGAATCACCTACATATGCGACAGTATATGTCTCAAATAGCAATGCCTATTGAAATTATGATGCACAAGGTGTTGGAGTATTGCTAAAGTAATCGGTTGCTAATTATGCTTAAATGGTATTTAACAAAGCATGTTGGAATAATCGACAACGCTATTAAAATATTATGTTTTGCTATGGACGCTGGGTGATGAATTGTGCTATAATCTCTGTAGTAAAATATTATAGTGAGCCTTTTTAGGCTCACTTTTTTGTTGAGTAAGAAAAATGAAGTTACTACAGATTCTTGAGCAAACCGTTCCGGGGTTGGGTTATGAGCTGGTTGATGTTGAAATTACACCAGCCAAAATAGTCCGGGTATTTATTGATAAAGAGGGTGGGGTCACCGTTGAAGATTGTGCCGATGTTTCCAATCATCTTAGTCGAGTACTAGTTGTTGAAGAAATCGATTATAACCGACTTGAAATTTCTTCTCCCGGGCTTGAGCGTCCACTAAAAAAACTAAATGATTATATCCGCTTTAATGGCAGGCTTGCCAAAATTAAAACTCATGAATTAATTAATAATCAGAAAGTTTTTGAGGGTAGAATTGTTGGAGTTGAGGGTGAAATAATAAGCCTTGAACTTACTGATAAACAAATATTTAAAGTCGCTTTTGACGATATAAATCGTGGGCGCTTAATTTTTGAACCAAAAAAGAAATAGGAGGTAGCCATGAGTAAAGAAGTATTGATGCTAGTTGATGTTTTGGCCAAAGAAAAAAATCTGGACAAAGAAATTGTATTTCAAAGTCTGGAAAAAGCATTGGCATTTGCAACTAAACGTAGTTTTGATGGTGAATTTCCTGAAATTGATGTAATTATTGATCGTAATACTGGTAAATATAGAACTATTCGTAAATGGAATGTAGTTTCAGATATTGATTTTTATGATGATGATAAAGAGCTTTCTCTGTCTGATGTCCGTTCTGATCCAAAACGTTTTGGTGAAGATACCAATATTGGTGATGTGATTGAAGAGGAATTAGAAAATGTTGATTTAGGACGTGTTTCAGCACAAACGGCACGGAATATTATTGCCCAGAAGATCAAAGATGCTGAACGGGATCAGGTTTTAAATGAATATTTATCCCGCAATAATGGAATTATTATTGGAAAAGTTCGTAAATTTGAGCGTGGTAATGTTATTGTTGATTGTGGTAAAGTTGAAGCAATTATCATGCGTCCAGATTTAATTGATAAAGAAGTACTAAAACCAGGAGATATGACAAAAGGTTATTTTGATAAAGCCAATCCGCAAATTAAAAATGGGCGTTTAAGCATTTCACGTACCAGTGAAGGTTTTTTGGCTAAACTTATGGAAAACAATGTGCCAGAGATCATGAATGGTCGCGTTGAGATTAAAGCCATTGCACGTGATCCTGGCAATCGTGCCAAGATTGCTGTGTTTACCACAGACCAACGGATTGATGCTAAGGGTGCTTGTATTGGGTTTAGAAATCAACGTATTGATGGAGTAACTAAGGAGTTATTTGGTGAAAAAGTCGATATTATCGAATATGCTGATGATTTAGCTCAGTTTGCCCTTAATGCATTAGCTCCGGCAGAAATCGATAGTATTACTGTTGATGAAGAAAAACGGACAATTGATGTTGTAGTTGAAGATGATAAGCTTGGTTCGGCAATTGGTCCAGATGGAGTAAATGTAAGACTTGCTAGCAAGTTGATTAATTGTACCATTAATATCTATGGTAAAACTGAAGCCAAAGATAAAAAATCTCACGAACGTACTGATTTGATTAAATCATTTAGTGAGGCTTTGGATGTTGATGATGACATTTCTGAGTTGCTGGTTGATAATGGCTTTACATCGCTTGAAGAGGTTGCTTATGTCGATGTTGCCGAATTACTTGTAATTGAGGATTTTGATGAAGATGTAGCTAGTGAACTTCAGGAGCGAGCAAAAAATAAACTTTTATCCAAAACAATTATTTATAAGGATAAAATGGATAAGCTTGCACATGAGTTGGCAGCGGTTGTAAAGTTTTCGCAAGATGTTTTATTGCAGTTAGTAGAAAGTGGCATTTTAAGTATTGATGATTTTGCTGATTTATCCGGTGATGAGTTGATGGATGTTATCAGTGTTGACATTGAAACAGCTAATAAATTAATTTTAAAAGCTCGTGAAGTATGTGGTTACTTTCAAGAGTAAGGAGATAATATATGACTATAAAAGAATTTGCTCTTGAATTAAATATTTCCCAGTCTGAGCTTTTAAGTAAGTTTAAACAGGCCGGAATTGACAAATCAATTGATGATGAGGTCTCTGCTGAAGATAAAACCAAACTTTTAGAATATCTTAGCGGTGCAAGTAGCGCAAAACCTAAAAAACTATCACTAGGCAAAAAGAAAGAAGCTACTACTGATGCAACGGCTATAGAGGAAGACGCTAATCCTGGTGGCAAAATTAAGGTTGAGATAAAGCGGAAAAAAATTATTCACAAAAATGTAAATAATGAAGAAATAATTGAGCCAACACATCAGAAAACTGAAGTTCGTGAAGTTCCTACTACGCTAGCTGAAGAAACCACTCCTGTTGATAACGTGGAACCACAAGTTGCGGCAGTAGTACCTGATACTACTATTAATGATGCTATTATTGTTGAAGAACAAGGTGTAGTAGTTGAGGAGGCATCAGCAAAATTATCAAGACCTGCAGTGAAAAAAGATAAAGGTGCGGAACTTGATGATGTTGAAGATAAAAAAGGTGCCAAACTACAACCTGGTAAGGTAGTTAAGAAACCAAATAAAATGAAAGTTATTGGTAAGGAAGACTCTAGCTTGGAAGATGGGGTTCTTGATGAGGCATTTGATGATATTAAGGTAGAGATAGAGGAAGATATTGAAGTTATTCCTGCTACTCATCAGGTAGCTAAAAAATCAGAGCATAAGGTGAAAGCTCCAGCTAAAGCCTTGAAAGTACAGGAGTTCCAGAAGCCAGTGAAGCCACAAACACTTGAAATAGCCATCCCTGAAGCAATAACAGTTGCCGATCTGGCACATAAGATGTCAGTAAAAGCAGCTGAAGTTGTCAAACGCTTAATGAAAATGGGCATGATGGTAACGATTAACCAGTCAATTGATCAGGATACGGCAATGCTGGTGGTCGAAGAAATGGGGCATACTCCTGTTGCTGCCGCGGTTAATGACCCAGAAAGCTTCTTGGATGAAGTTGTTTCTCATGATGACTCTGATCTTAAACCAAGAGCACCAGTCGTAACGGTAATGGGGCACGTGGATCATGGTAAAACTTCATTACTTGATTACATTCGTAAAGCTAAAGTTGCCGCAGGTGAAGCTGGTGGGATTACTCAGCATATCGGTGCTTATCATGTAGAAACAGAAAATGGAATGGTGACATTCCTTGATACCCCTGGGCATGAAGCATTTACGGCTTTGCGTGCTCGTGGTGCACAACTTACCGATATAGTAATTTTGGTGGTTGCGGCAGATGACGGGATTATGCCACAGACAATTGAAGCGATCAATCACTCAAAAGCTGCGGGTGTTCCAATCGTAGTTGCAATGAATAAGATGGATAAGCCAGAAGCTAATCCAGATAAAGTAAAACAAGAATTAACCACCTATGAGCTAGTTGCCGAAGATTGGGGTGGTGATGTGATGTGCGTTCCGGTATCAGCAAAAACTGGTGCAGGAATTGATGATTTGATTCAAGCTGTGCTACTACAAGCTGAAGTACTAGAATTAAAAGCAACTTATGATACTCCTGCTAAAGCAGTTGTTATCGAATCAAGGCTAGATAAAGGACGTGGTTCAGTAGTAACAGTTCTAGTGCAATCGGGTGCTTTACGTAAAGGTGACATTGTCCTTGCTGGTACTAGTTATGGACGTGTACGTGCGATGCTTGATGAACGTGGTAAACCTGTTGATGAAGCTGGTCCATCTATTCCTGTTGAGATTTTGGGTCTAACTGAAGTACCTAATGCAGGTGATGATCTAATCGTAGTAAAAGATGAGCGTAAAGCTCGTGAGATAGCGTCTTTCCGTGAAGAAAAATCACGTCAGGAACGTCTAATGAAACAGCAAGCCGCTAAACTTGATAACTTGTTTTCTGTTGGTGCTGGTGAAATTAAATCTCTTAATATTATTATCAAATCAGATGTACAGGGATCATATGAAGCATTAACCCATTCCTTACAACGTTTATCAAATGAAGAAGTTCAGGTTCAGGTAGTTCATGCTGCGGTTGGTGGAATTAATGAGTCGGATATTAACTTGGCGATTGCTTCAAGTGCGATTGTGGTTGGGTTTAATACTCGTGCCGATAATAATGCCAAAAAACAAGCGGAAGCTAATAATATCGAAATTCGCTATTATAATATTATCTATGAAGTTATTGATGATGTTAAAGCTGCATTATCTGGATTATTATCGCCAGAAGAACGTGAGACTATTACCGGAAACGTTCAGATCCGTCAGGTGTTTAGCTTTGGTAAGCTGGTAATTGGTGGTTGTATGGTTCTGGATGGTATTATCCGTCGCAATTCTAAAGTACGGATTATTCGTGATAGTATGGTTATCCATAGTGGTGAACTAAGTGGTTTGAAACGCTTCAAAGATGACGTTAAAGAAGTTAAATCTGGCTATGAATGTGGTTTATCGCTAAAAGATTTCAATGATCTTAAAGAGGGTGATATTGTTGAAGCTTATGAAATCTCAGAAGTTCAGCGTACCTTGGAGTAATAGTTTAGATGGTTACAAAGAAAACTAATCCGCGCTCAGGGCGGATGGCGGATCAGATCCATAAGGATATTATGCAGATTTTACGAAGTCGGGTAAAAGATCCTCGTGTGTCTTGGGTTACTGTAAATGATGTTGAAGTTACTAATGATTACTCATTGGCAACAATTTACTATACGGTAATGGATAGCAATGAGGTTGATAATGCTGCTAAAGCTTTGGAAAAGGCGAAGGGATTTATTCGTTCAGAATTATCAAAAGGTTTGACAACTTATACCGTGCCGCAGCTTAAATTTGTGTATGATAAGTCGCTTGAACGTGGTTCAAGAATTTTAAGCCTGATTAGTCAAGTTAGTAGTGAGTTTACCGAAGACGATGAGCCGGAAGATCAGAAACCAGATTGATGGTATTTTGTTGTTGGATAAACCATTAGGAATATCCAGCAATCAGGCAATCAATAAGGTTAAATATTTGCTTAATGCAACCAAAGTAGGTCATACTGGAACCCTAGATCCTATGGCAACAGGTTTATTACCAGTATGCCTTGGTGAGGCGACTAAGTTTGCTTCTTATCTGCTTGATGGTGATAAGGAATATTACGCTACAATGCAGTTGGGTGTAGTTACCAATACTGGTGATGCAGAAGGCAAAATTATTGCTAGAAATAGTGTCAATGTAAGTCTGGAGTTAATTCAGTTAGCATTAGGCAAATTTACTGGAGAGATTCATCAGATTCCACCGATGTATTCTGCGTTAAAGCATAATGGGCAACCGCTTTACGAATACGCGCGGGCAGGTATTACTATTGAACGCCAGTCAAGAAAAGTTAGCATTTATGAGTTGGAATTGATTAATTATGATTCAATTAAGCAACAGCTCGAGTTTCGTGCTTTAGTAAGTAAAGGAACATATATCCGTACCTTGGCTGAAGATATTGGTAATTTTCTTGGCTGTGGAGCTTCGCTTATCGCGCTTAGACGAACTCGGACTAATCAATTTTCTATTAATACTGCGATTACTATTGAAAAAGTAGCTGAAGATATTAGCAATTTACCGTTGTTACCGATAGACTCAATTTTGCCAGATTTAAACTCGTACCAGATCAATGATGCGCAGTATATTAAAGTTGGGCATGGTAACGTTTGTGAGATTAATGAGCAATTAGATTTGGGCAAATATCGACTTTACTATCAATCAAAATTTCTTGGGGTTGCAGATATTATAGAAGATAACGGACGCTTGCAATTAAAACCTAAACGAATGATACAACAGATGATTATAAATTAAAAAACAGGCATTTAGCCTGTTTTTTAATTTGATTAACGACAGCCGTTAACAACTGCAGTTGGATCATTTTTAGCAAAATCACATTTTACTTTTTTTCCAGTAGTAGTGTTTGTGAATTCTACTTCATACATTCCTTTGTGGTTTTTCTGATCTTTAATCAGACAATTATCCTGTACTTCTTTTAGAGTTGTAGTATTAGTAATACTCATGTTTTTACATTTCAAAGTGCTCATATCTAGAGAAGATGCAAAAGACAATGCAGGTAAAGCCATAAGAATGATTAGTAATTTACGCATGTTAGATCCTTTTAAAAAAACATAGCAAATTATTTTAACACAACCATAAAATAATCCGTAAATATTAACGTATTATTGAGTAATAGATAATACCATCCATTTTGGACGGTAGCATAATCATTCTATTCGATGCTAGAATCATGCGTTATGCTTCATGCATAATTTGCTTTGCCTCTATAAAATAAGCCAGAATCTCTGGCTTATTTTATTCCATTTCTCTAAATTTTATCTCTTCTATTTTTACCATAAATCAGCTTGTTGCTAGCTAATGCGCTAAATCATTTATAGCTGACTCTTCAATTAGTTTGGCTATTTTGTATGGAGTTCTATTAATGTTATTGACATTTGTCACGGTTCTCTGATAAAATATTGAACTATACGGTTTAGTTTAGTTGGTGTAAGATGGCAAAAAAGCAAAAAATTTTGGAATCAGCAACCAAACTCTTTATGCAAGAAGGGTATGGTAGGGTAAGTATGGATCAAGTGACTAGAGAGTCTCTGGTATCTAAGGCAACGGTTTATGCTCATTTTAAAAATAAAAATGAGTTATTTGTGGCAAGCCTTACTTATTATCAGGAATTACATCAGATAAAAGCACCGATATTTAAGTCTAAAGCAGCAAAGAATTTGGATGACTTATATTTTAGTGTGCGAGATTATAGCCAGCAGGCATATGACTATTATAATACTGATGCAATTGTGAATCTGTATCGGATATTGATTGCGGAGATAAATGAATTTCCTGAGCTCTTTGAGATGTTTTTTGGTAATCATACCGGAATAACTAAGACATTGTCCGATTTCTTGGGGCTTTTGCCAGAGAAAATAATTATAACGAAGATAATTGTTATATTTTGGCTTGTCAGATATTGGATCTGGTTCGTGGTGCAACCATTTGGACTAAGCTCGTAAAGAATCCAGATAAACTAAAACTTTTTGAAGATCAAAATATAATACCGGAAAGTATTGTAAAAAGTATTCAAGGGCTAATCAAATTACATTTATTAACAACTCATGAAGGAAAATAATATGAAAAAAGCACTAATTTTAATCGATTATATTAATGAAATCTGTCATAAAGATGGTGCATTTGGTAATTATCCAATGCTTGCCGCTAATGATGCATTTAATAAATTAAATAAACTCCTTGAGCATGCGCGTAAGTCTGACTGGCTAGTAGTCTGGATTATCGTTGGCTTTAGCAAAAACTACCTAGAAGCAAATGCCAAATCGCCGATTTTCTCCAAAGCAGTCGAGTATAAAAAGCTTCAGCTAGGGACTTGGGGAACCGAGATTATAGCGGATCTCAATTATGATCTAGCTGAGCCAATTATTTGTAAAAATGTAGTAAATCCATTTTATGGTACTAATCTTGATCATGTCTTACGGATTAATAGTGTCGAAGAAATATACTTGACTGGAGTTTCTACCGAGGTAGCAATTCAATCAGCAACTCGTGATGCTCATGATAGAGGCTATGTTGTAAATGTGATCGGTGATTGTTGTGCTAGTAGTCATCCGCATCGGCATGAAGCTTCTCTTGAAATGCTAACGTATATGGCAAATGTTATTGATAGTGAGTCAGTAATAAAAAATGGCTAGTAGCGTATTTAATTTTGGCTGGAAGATAAATTACCGCTGGTTTTTGATGATGCTAACGGCGGTAATTCCCGGTATTATTGTAAGCATTCTTACTGGTCAACTAATGTGGCTAACCGCTTCATTTCTTGCTGTATGTGGAGTTATCCCATATACGGCAAGTCATAATAGTCCAAAATTTGTTCTCTTAAACTCATTGCTCGTGTGTCTAGTTGCTTATTTCTTACATCTTATCTTACTAAGTGCTTGGGAATGGTTTTTATTTGCTACGTTAATTCTTGCATTAATTGCAGGGATTATTGATAATATGGATAGTGAATTACGAGTACTTTCGAGCTGGGTTATCATTGGCTGTGTTTATGGTGCTGTTAAGCTAGGGGAATATCCACTAAGTTTTTATCAACTTCTTGAAATTATGTTCCTAGCTACGGCTAGCGCTGGCTTGGTACTACTTTTGCCATTAAAGCATCCAGTAACTAAAATTAATTTACAGTTTATCCCACCCAACAATCCAAATTTTATCTTTAATTTCAAGTATGTGATCCCAACATTATTAGCAGTTCTTGCTTGGCAAATATTTCATTTGCATGAGCCAGAGTGGGTGATTTGGTCAGCATTAAGTGTTACATATCCAGAGTTTGAAAGTGCGTTATTGAAATTTAGACAGCGCGCGATTGCTGGGCTAATCGGAGTTAGCTGTGGGCTGATAGTCGGTAGTTTATTGCCAATTTCTCTTTGGATAACCTATAGCTGCTTTATACTGGTTTGTCTTAGTCTGAAAATGTTTAAAGATTATTTCCCGGGATATTTATTACGCTCCTTTTGTGCGGTTGTCTATGCTGCCAACCATTCGTTTGAGGTAGCACTTTATCGGATTGGCGATGTGATAATTGGAGGGTTAATTGGCATCATTTCAGCATATCTTTTGATTAAATTCTGGCTTAAAATAAGAAAGGATAAAGACACAGTTATCTAATGATTAATTCCTTTCATATACTCAAACCGTTTGAAGCTCCTAGAGTGTTGTCTCGCTCCTTGCCTACTACCCTTAGGCGTTGTCACCCACGCCTACCATGAATCTTCAATCTGATTTAGTATATAAAGCGGATAAAATATAAATAATCTTATCAGCTTAGCTTCTTCATGATTTTATAATATCTTTGTAACTAATCCAAGCCTTTCGGTCGCATTTATCAGCGCCATTATTGAGGCGGTTACAATATCTTGATGTTTGGCTACGCCAAATTTACTTGTACCGTGACTGCCACTTCTACATTCAATCATGGTAATTGCTTCGGCACTAGTTCCGCTGCTAATGGACTTCTCTTCGTAGCTAATAATCTCAAGATAATTGCCTAGAGCTGCTACCGCTGCTTCCATAGTGCCGTTCCCTGTGCCGGATACTAAAATTTCTTTGCCATTAACTTCTAGTTTAATACCAATTGCACCAGTATCAGTAAATGAGTGGCTTATATACTTTAGTGATTTTTCAGGCTTGTCCAAATAGGTCTGATTAAATAATCTCCATATTTCGTCCGGGCTTATTTCCATTTCGCTAGTATCAGCATGATTTTGTACTATGCTACTGAATTCAATTTGCATTCGGCGTGGCATTGTAATTCCATAGTTATTTTCCATGATATACGAAATGCCACCTTTCCCTGACTGGCTATTAACTCGAATAATACTTTCATAAGTTCTACCCAAGTCAGCTGGGTCAATTGGTAGATAAGGGACAGTCCATAATTCTTGAGCTTGTTGATAAGTGAAACCTTTTTTGATTGCATCTTGATGTGAACCAGAAAAAGCAGTAAATACCAAGTCTCCAACATATGGATGTCGTGGGTGTATTGGTAATTGGGTACATTCTTCGACGATTTTGGCAATCTTGTTTATATTTGAAAAATCAAGTTCTGGATTGATTCCATGAGTATAAAGGTTTAGAGCAATTGTTGCAAGATCAAGATTCCCACATCTCTCGCCATTACCAAATAAGCAGCCTTCAATCCGCTCTGCTCCAGCAAGTAGTGCTAATTCTGCGGTTGCAATTCCAGTGCCGCGATCATTGTGTGGATGCACCGATAGAATCACATTGTGGCGGCAATCAAGATTATTACTCATCCATTCAATTTTGTCAGCAAATACATTCGGGGTTGTATTTTCAACCGTAGAAGGTAGATTGATAATTATTGGGCGTGTATCTGAGGTTTCCCATGCTCTTATTGCCGTATTGCATGCATCTAAGGCAAATTCTGGCTCGGTTGAAGAAAATGTTTCTGGTGAGTATTGAAAGATCCACTTGGTACTAGGAATATTGTCAGTTAATGATTTAAAGTACTTAACATGAGTATCAATTAATTCTAAAACTTCCGTTTTTGTCATTCCAAAAACGATTTCACGCCATGGTTTTGCCGTTGCATTATAAATATGAACAATTACTTGTTTACAGCCTTTTACCGCTTCGACAGTTTTTTGAATCAAATCTTTTCTAGCCTGGGTCATCACCATAATAGTTACCTCATCAGGTATCCGATTTTCTTCAATTAGTTTTCTAACAAACTTGAAATCAATCTCAGAAGCAGCAGGGAAGCCAACTTCTATTTCTTTAAATCCAACTCGGATTAACTCATTATAAAATTTAAGTTTAGTGTCAATACTCATAGGATTAAATAAGGACTGATTACCATCACGTAAATCGGTTGATAGCCAGCTTGGGGCTTTTTCTATGGTTTTATTTACCCATGTTCTTTTTGGAAAATAAAATTGTTCAGCGGGTTGATATTTTGTAGCCGGATTTTTTAGCATCTTGATTTCCTTTTTATCATTCATAACAATATTATATTAATTAGCCTTATTAATTTTATTGCATAAATTCTTTATTTTTGTATATATATGATATATAATTTTGTATGTTAGTAAAATTATGAAAGATTATTGCAGGTGATCCTTGATTCATATGATAAAGCAATTTTGAGGGCTATTCAGGAAGATGGCAAAATAACTAATCAGGATCTCGCTGATCTAGTCGGATTATCACCGTCTGCCTGTTTACGGCGGGTAAAGGTTCTTGAAGATAGTGGGATAGTCAGTAGTTACAAGGGAATACTAAATTCTAACAAGTTGGGGCTTAGCTTAATGGCAATTGTATCCATTTCAATGGATAAACATACTACCGAGCGATTTGATTTCTTTGAAAAGCAGATTGCGATAATTCCGGAGGTAATTGAGTGTTTGCTAATTACCGGGCAGTCAGCCGATTATATGCTAAAAATACTGGTAACTGATTTGGAACATTATCACCAAATCTTACTTGGCAAAATTACCAAAATTCCCGGAGTAAGCGGTGTTCATTCGAGTTTTGTGCTCAATAGAATTATAGAGAACCGTCCGATTCCGATTTATTAGTTTAAGCGAATTAAGCATTATAAAATATGAATTTCTTGGTTTTATAAGCTACTTGCATATGTTGCGCCCACCTAGGTTGAACGATGGACTTATCATAGTAATAGATCATATTATCTGGGGTTTTAAATTGATTACTCTGATCTTGTGATTTATTTATATTTTCAAAAGCCCGAACTAATTGTGTGCTATCATCAATTTTATAATATGCAAGCATATCATTATAGCTATTAAATTGCAGCTTCTTCTGGGTTGAATTAGTCCAGCTAAATTGATTTTTAGCAAAAATAATATCACAAGCAGTCTTATGGCTATCATGCATCCGGTTTATAACTACCCGATTTACTAACTGACATTCTTTATCTGATGCACTACGGCATTCTTTGTATAGATTAATTGCCATACATAAACTTGCTGTAACTACTAACATTTTTCTTCCTTTTGAATAACCATTATTACTTATATTAGATCTTAACCAATAAACATGAGTTTTTGATATAGCTATTTCTGCAATTTATCTATCCATTTTTGCTATGATCTTAAAAAATCATATTTATTTGGCTTTTCAAAATCGTATAGGTAGATTGCGTAGTTAGCTATATTCAGTCTATGTGATGAATTGTTAATATAGCGTCATGGGAAATAAAAAGCCCGGTAAGCAAAAAAGTAAAAAACATACGTCAAGGAGACATCAAATGAAAAAACTACTTATCGCTTTAGCTGCAATTGGTTCAGTAAATGCTTTTGCAAGTAATATAAATGTTCAGTTACAAAATAATACAGTATGCCCGGTATCAGTAAATGGTAGTACAGTAGCTCCTGGTGGTACAGGCACAGCAACAATAAATTCAGATGGTACATATGCAGTAACCGAATATGCTTCATATTCCGATGGTTCATACCATTGTGAGATAGCAGCTGGTTCAGTGCTATTATCAACAGCGGGGAATCACTCAGGAGCAAAAGAAGATGATTCGTTTACTCTGACTGCAATCCAAGGGAGTTCATTCTCGACAATCAGTAACCCATTTGGTGGTGTACTACAGGTTGACGGGCAAAGCCAGCCATTAAATAATGCTTCAATTAAATTATCCGCTGGTCAGACACATAATGCGGTTCTGACAGTAAATGGTGGTGGAGTTATTCCATCAAGTGAGAAACCAAAGCCAGTACAACCGGATTACCAATACCCAAGTGTAATTCGAGCAACAATAACTAATAATACAACCTGTCCGATGATGGTACTGGGTGGTCCAACAATCCAAGCTGGGGAAACAGCAAGAAACATTACGCTAGGTGCAACCAGTGCTCTTCTAGAGAAGATGGATGGACCAACTGGGAAATGTGCATTGTCGGCAACAGCAAGTGTTTATTATGATCGTGCAACAGTAACTCCAGCTACTAATGGTAAAGTTACATTAGAGCAAAGCCCATTAGAGAACAAAGGTTCTTACTTTAAGATTAGTGCAGTATCAGGTAATCAAAGTGGATCAACGACATCAAAATCAGCAGGAACATTCCTAAACCATGCGTTTAATGATGAAGTAGAGAAGAACAATCCTGCAGTAAATATAGCAGTAGGTACACATATCAATCCTGAGCCAACGCCACAAGCAGGGGTATATCCGGAAGGTTACCCTAACTATAAGGCAGGTGATCGTATTAAGGGTACAGATGGTAAGACTTATGAGTGTAAACCATTTCCTTACACCGGATGGTGTAATCAGGCTCCATCGGTTTATGCACCGGGAACAGGGACTAGCTGGTCAGATGCATGGACAGTGGTAAGTAATAGTGTATCTGTAGCAGGTGCAGGACATAGTTTCTGGTAAACACAGTAAGTACATAGAAACAAAGATAGTATAAAGATCCTTGACGACCACCGTAGTTTACGGTGGTTGTTTTCTTTTGCTATTAGACTTTTAAGAAAATTATTCACGAATAATTGCAAAATCTTGATAAAGTTTTGCCGTTGCCAATAATTTAGCCATTTTTATCTGGGTGAGTAGAATCTCATAATAGTCAATTCGTACTAGGCATTTAGTGTATTCTAGTTTGCTACTGATGCCAGTATTGAATCTGGTACTTTCGAGCGCGCAAGATTTATTTATATAGTCAAGCGCGCGGGTATTATCATCAAGCTGTTTTGAAAATTGGTTATGGGCAGAAATGTCATTGTCAACATCGCGTAAGGCAGCTTCAACCGTTTGCAGATAATTATAATAAACCTGCTTGTAAATAGCATTACTGGCAGCAATATCAGCAAATATTTGTGCATTTAAGATTGGCACGCTTATCATGGACTGTTTCAGATCACCGGGAACATAACCATAGCCTTCATTTTGTGAAGCATCGCGATAGAAATTACTAAAATTAATTGTTGGTAATAGTTCTGACTGTGCTACGCCAATTCCAGCATTGGCTGCTTCAAGACGCGCTGTTACCTCCGCTACATCTGGGCGGTTATTTAATACTGTAAGCGGCAAATTGCCTGGGATCAGTATATTCGGTGCAAGATTATTAAATGTATTTTTATGAATTATCTTCCCAGGATTTTGGTTCGTTAGGAAGCGTAATGCATTTTGACTTAATACAATATTATGCCTGATTATTTCGAGTTTTGACCTGATTTCAGCAATTTCAGCGCTACTTACAAATGGTTCTTTTTCGGAGCTAACGCCAGTAGTAAATCGTTGTTGGTTAAGAGCTAATACCATCTCCATATCCGACAGAAGCTTTTGATATAAGACTTCCTCTCGTTCATATGCAAGAAGGCTAAAGTAACTAATTGCAACCTGATAAATTACTTCTAGCTGGACACGGGTTTTTGCAAACATGATTGTATTTACAATATATTCTGCTTGTTTTTGTTGCTGAATTAGCTGAAACACATTAATTGTATAATTGGCAAAACCCCCAAAAAAGTAACCAAGATTACCCATCGCTGGGAATGATGAATAACCAGTCATGGCAGTCAAATTTGGTATCCATGCAAATTCGATCCTTTTTAACTGAGCATTTGCCAGTTCAACACTTGCCCCCGCTATTTGTAACTGATTATTTTGTTGGAAAGCAGACTCCATCAGCTGATTTAGTGTATTGTCGCTATATTTATACCACCAATAATTACCACTTTCGCTAGTATTAATTTTGCTATTGGTTGCGACCTCTTTACTTGAAGATGACCAGTTGTTATTAACTTCTGCTTTTGCTGTTGGTCGGTCGGGGGAGACGAGGCTACAACTGCCAAGAAGAATAGTGAGAATGATAGTTAGCTGTTTCATTATTGTTGAGCCTGCAAAATTTTTTGGGTTTGAGCAAGAATTTGTTCGCTACCACTATTAACCTCCAAGAGGAGGTTTTTTAGTTTATGTTCTGTAAATATAGGGTGGGAATCAATCGCATAACCCAAAGCAAATAACTTTAACTTATATTGCCTAATTAGCATTGGTAAGGCTTGATAATGTTTGCCAATTTTTTCCCTAAATTGATTTCCCTGTTCAAGAATTGCGCTTTTAAAGCTATTTTCAATAGTTACTGTTAAAAGGTTAAGGCTATTAAAGTGCATAATCAGTTCAAGTTCTTGATTTTTATTTAAGGTAGAGCGATTGAGAGAGTTAAAGTGAAGTTGGGCTTTAGCAATAATACTATCAAGCCTAGTTATGGCATCATTAAATTCATATAGACCATAATTTTTGCGATGAGTAAAAAAGAAATCCCCACACCCGGCTAAGATGATGCCAATAACTATTGTCATAAAGCGGGCAACAAAGTACGCTGAAAAATGGTAATTGCCGTATTGCATATATTCAAGAAATAGTCCAAGATTGATATTTAGAAATGCAATATTTCGCGAAAAATTATGAATCTGAAAAAAATTGGCAGCTGCTAGTGATAAAGGAATAATTAGAAAAATCAGTCCACTATTTATGTCTAAAAGTAGCCAGATAGGAATAAAGAGTACCAAACCATGAACACTACCCCAAAAGACTCCGCTAATTCGTTCCTTAATTTGCTGGCTATCCATTGGTAGCATGATGGCAAGAACGGTTGCTGAAACCCAGAATGCAAATGGAATATGACTATAAAAGCTTATGAAGAGACTAATTGTAAAAATTAGTGTATTATGAATTAATCTTGAGTATTTTAGCGATTTGATATGCATAAGCTATTCCATAGTTGACTAATTTCATGAAGAATTTGCCATAGATTTCTGATGTCGCTATTTGGTGCAGTGTACTGATTTCTTACAATTTGCTCAATCAAATCAGCTGGGATACTATTATGTTCTTTAAATATTGGATAAGCAGTTTTTAGCCAGCTAAAAAGATTACTCAAGCAGCCATTCTGGTTGTACTTTGCATAGTTGCTATATGTGAGTGCTATCCCAAAATAGAATTGATTGATTTTTGTGGTACAATGCTGAAAGTCTTTCTCGTGTTTGGCTACCTTAGTAAAGCCAAGACTATTATTCATTCTGATTACACAATCACCATGAAATATCACATTTCCTGATTTATTTATAACTATTAACTCTAATTGATCTATGATCCGTTTTAACACCATATTTGCTGAATTAAACCATATCTGATGATAATATTTCGCCGGAATCAGTTGTAAGCTTAGATAGGCGATAATCCCGGCAACCGCCATTGAAATACAGCGATTAACCGCAACATAAAATTGCCCGGCACCACCTACAAGAATTGTCAGAAAACTTAGCACAAAAACAGGTGGAATCAATCCACGATATTGGGTAAACCCAGTAAATGAGGTTACAGTCATTAGGGCAAAATATAGCGCAAAAGAAAATACCAGCAGAGCATAAGTATTATATTTTTCTGCGATTGTGAAGCCAAAAACTCCACAAGCAGTAAATACCATGAAAACTATAAAAGTGCTATTTCTTTGTTGAAATGAGTTTATATTGTTAAGATGTGCAGCGCCAATTGCCAAAACTGCTGGGATAACAAAGAAAAAAGTCTGGTTAAGGCTGAAATTCAGATTGTAAATATTAAAGCATGACAGAATAATATAGATATATAACGATACAATGACGGAGATTCGACCATTACCGTATGCATCATAGTTTTTAAACTGGGTATAACCTGCACTTAGAAAGGAATTCATTGTGAAAGTCCGGTAGTTGTGATAACATCAGTTGCGTGAAATATATACATACATGCTTGCGCCCACATTTAGCGGAAATTTTGGGTCAGGATCGAGAATTTTAATCTGTACTGGAAAACGCTGTGGTAATAGTACCCATTCATTTTCTCGCGCTACTTTTTGTAACTGGCTTCTTGGGTTCGTTTCCTGCCGTTCAACCGACCAGTTGGTTGATAAGACTAGGCCATGAAACACTTTTTGCCCAAGATACATCCGAGGAATAATTGTTGCCTTATCGCCTGCACGGATTAGACGCAGATCAGTTTCAGTAAAATTTGCCTGAATATAAATATCACTGGTATCAACAAAAGAAAAGATTGGATCATGAATTTTTATCGGTGTATAAAGTGACAGATACATATTCTGAATTATCCCGTCACTGGCAGCCCTGACGACTGTTTCATCAAGATTGACTTTGGCAACTCCAGCCAATGCTTCAAGCCGCTTAATTTTCTGTTCCTGAACTTTCAGATTACTTTTATCTACGGCTACTTTTTGTTTTAATGCAATAAAATTATTATACGCAGTTTTGGTGTCATAATTAAGGTTATCCACATCAAGCTTAGCTACGGCATAAGTCTGATAGGCTGCTTGATAACTTTTTAGGTCATTGGCTAATTTTTTGTAGGTTTGTTCGGCCGCATTTTGGCTAGCAACATCTTGTGCTAATTGCTCACTGATGGTGGTATATTCATGTTTTGCTACTTCTACATCAGCTAGTGCTGCTTTATAGGTATATTCATATGGTTTTTGAAATACGATAAATAAGGGATCACCTTTTTTCACTTTTTGCCCATTAACTACAAAAAGATCAGTTACATATCCTGAGACATCGGCTGCGACGGGACGAATATTGGCAACAATAAAAGCATTATCCGTAATCGGGTATAAGAATGAAAATAAATAAGTAATTGCGCTAATAATACCAACGATTAAAACGAATTTGGGGAAGTTTATCCATTCAAGAAATTTTTGCATCTGTACTTTAATAAATAAATGTTGTAATTTAACTCAGAGTTTTAATTTAATTTTGCTTCCCAGCTTATCAATTGCTGCTCTATCACCCTGATGTGTAACTGTATAGTTATTTAGTGTTTTTGGCTTGCAAATTATAGCATATATATACGTAAACAGATTGAAGTTCATTGATATTGCCTGATTTTTACTTGCAACTTTGCAAACCATAATTATTTATCTTCTCATGATTCTTCTGATTAGCTGATATCTGCCGACTTGGTTGTTTCACCGAGGCAGATAAAAAGACTATTTATAATTAATGGAACTGGAATAATTATTAACGCAACTATCAAATTCTCATGGTTTACTGTCAGATTTGAATTTTCTAGTGTAATTACGGGCATTAATTTGCCAATTAATGTGCTAATAATCGTTGTTCCAGTTAATAGTGCAAGAATCCAGTAGCTTTTATAAATAATACAGTATCCAGTGATTATGATTATTATCGATAAGGCAAGCTTTAACGATGTAATCATAATCGGGATGTTAGCTAGTAATAAGGCAGTAAAATTTATATAACGATGATTCATTTTATTAACTATGATTTGTTTTAAGAACGTTATGGAACACAAATCTTGTCATCATAATTAAGACCCAGCTTACAACAATAGTTGCAAATGCCATTTCGGCTAGCCCGATTTGATGCCAAAACTGTCCACTAAGTGTATTCAAACCAATAAAATGAGAGTATTTGATTAGCGCAGTAGCTCCAATTGCTAGCGGAAATGTAAATGATGCATAAATTGGCATAAAACGAATCCGATAGTGATTGATTCTAATCATTGAAATTATAACTAATGATGTCATCATTAACGATAAAGATAATAAAACTCCAACAACAATCTGGCTTGGCTCATTAAAGGCAGTAAGATAACCAGCGAGACATAGGCTTGCTGGAGCACCCATGATAGCAAAGGATGGAAGTTGGGCGTCTTGAATTCTATCACCAAATATCAGACGGTACATCATGACTGGTAGTAATAAAATATAGCAAATAAAACCAAAGTAAAATATTGTATGGGTAATAAATTCTGCCTGCATTGCCTCGCCTGTCACACAAGCTACAATTATACCCACAGGTGGAACAAACCAGCTCGGCAACATATGATTTAGGTCAAAATCTTTGTAACGATGATATATGAAGCTAATTGCAAAAAATAAGTGGAAAAGAATTGCTAGATACCACATTCCTTTTCCAACTATTTGATTATGTTTGACAATAATACTGGCAATTACCATTAATGCCATATCAAAAGCTGGGATAAAACTGCCTGCTACAGGATGACTGATTTCATTCCAAAGTACTTTTGGATGTGATAATTTCTTTATTGCTACCATCAATAATATCAATAAGGCAATCATCGCACAAATATAGCGTAAGCTAGAATGAACTTCGTTAGCAAGGACATTACCCAATCCTGCAGTTCCCAGAGCCAAACCAGATACTGCTACTGGCAGGTTTTTAAGTTTACCGACAAATGTTTTCACGTTTATTTCTCCTTTTGATTTATAACGTTATTTTAGGTTAAAGGATAGACTATCAACAATAGATAAATTTACTACTATCAATACTTGCATACAATTTAAATATTTTACATCACATAGTTACCTGTAGCGTTCTTTGGTAGACTCTTTATCCTTAACCCTTGTCACGAATGCCCACGAATAACAATTGATACCCACCAAATTGGATGGTAGTATCATTTTCCTTTAATCGCTATAATTCCGTAATAAAAAACCTACTCTAAAATCCAGCTATCAATAAGCATTAAAAGTATTCTTCAGTGAATTTCAGACTTTAAATAGAATATAAAAAAGAGAAATTGGCGTAGGAGCGAAGAGTATAATTACGCTATATTTTAACCTTTATCAGGAATCTATCGATGAAACGTAGCCCCGTGCTAGTTATAATGGTAATGTTGACTTTTTTTGCTATTTCTTTTCTAACTAATATAATCGGTCCGATAATGCCTGCTGCCAATGAAAGCTTTCATATGAGTTTATGGCTAGCTGGGTTTTTACCATTTGCATTTTTTATTGCTTATGGAGTTGGATCTCTACCAACTGGCTACTTCACTGATATTTATGGAACTAAATCAATTACGCTACTTGGGATGCTGTTTGCAATTATCTCTTGCTGGTTATTTACACTTATTCATACCTTGCCAGTTTATCTGATTTCGCTCTTTTTTATGGGGCTGGGTATGGCATTATTACAGGTAGTAATAAATCCGCTTTTACGCACAGCTGGTGGTGAAGAGCATTATTCTTTCTTTTCAGTAATGGCGCAGATGATTTTTGCTTGTGGCTCGTTTGGTTCGCCATATGTTTACTCATATTTGGTTACTAAGTTACCTGCTGCGGAATCTGGTGGGGATAAATTTATCAGCTTACTTGCATCAGTTGCTCCTGCTACTATGCCATGGGTCGCATTCTATCTGGTATCCGGGATTATGTTTGCAATATTATTTGTGATTATTGCTATTACCAAATTTCCAAAAGTAGAACTAAAAGAAGATGAACGAGTTGAAGGGTTAGCAATAGTCTTTGAGTTATTTAGAAGTAAAACTGTATGGGTTTATTTTATTGGTATATTTGCCTACGTTGGTACCGAGCAAGGTGTTGTTGTTTGGATTTCAAAATTTCTTGAGACTTATTATAATGCCAGTCCAGATACTATTGGTGCGCATATTTCGGCGTTATTCTGGGCAGGGCAAGCACTCGGATGTATCCTTGGCATGTTTCTGATAAAACTTCTTGATCAAAGAGTGTTGCTTGGTGCTTTCATCATTCTTGGTATCATTATGTTAAGCTGTGCTTTATTTGGTGGTTACGAGATGGCTTTATTTGCCTTTCCTGCATTTGGTTTCTGTACTTCAGTAATGTATCCGGGTGTTTTATCTCTAGGGCTTAATTCATTAAGTAAACATCATGGTACTTTTGCGGGTATTCTCTGTACAGGGATTATTGGAGGTGCAATTATACCTTTTGCAGAGGGTATCATTGGTGACATGATTGGTTTAAAATATGGTATGTGTCTAGTCTATCTGACTCTAGGCTATATGTTCTGGATTGCTCTTGTAGCCAAGCCATTCATAAAAAATAAAACGATTTTCACAAAAGATAAATAATTCCTAGGGGTAATGATGAAAGATATTAAAGTAATCGGGGTTGATATGGGGGCAAGTAATGTTCGTGCTGGACTTGTCCAAAATGGCAAAGTAATTAAATTAGCCAAAGCTGCACTGCCAGATAGCAAGGAATATGATCTAGTTATGCAGACAATATTTGATTGCATTGATCAGGTGTTTGATCCCGAAGTTAGAGGAATCGGCGTTGGTGTTCCGAGTGTTGTAGATCGGGCTAGTGGCGTAGTCTATGATGTGCAGAATATACCATCATGGAAAGAAGTACCATTAAAAGCTGTTTTGGAAGAGCGTTATTCATGTCAAGCATTTATTAATAACGATGCTAATTGTTTTGCGATTGGTGAACGGTTATTTGGCAAAGGGCAGCAATATAAGAACTTTGTTGGCGTTGCCATTGGCACGGGTATTGGTGGTGGAATTATTAATAATGGCAAGCTTCTTCTTGATGTAAATTGCGGTTCGGGAGAATTTGGCGAGATACCATATCTAGATAGCAAATTTGAAGATTATTGTAGCGGAGTATTTTTCCGTAAGAAACATAACTCTGATGGTGAAACAATTTTTAATCTGGCGCGTTCTGGTGATGCCTCTGCTATAAAAATCGCTAATGAATTTGGTAGTCACTTGGGTAAATTAATCTACTCTATCATTCTTGCATTTGATCCGGAAGCAATTTTGATCGGAGGCTCAATCGCGAAAGCCTATGATATCTACAAAGAAGCTCTTTTTAGTGAATTAGCAAAATTCCCATACCCAAGAACGATTAAAAAGCTAACCATAGAATGTAGCGATATTTCTGATATTCAGATTCTTGGTTCTGCTGCACTTTATTTTAATGAAATAAGCTAAACATTTGGTTTTTATCCAAATAGAAACTGTTAGCGGTTAAATTTCTATTATTCATATGTGTGTACTACAGCTATTGATAGATGCCTAGGTGTGATGATTTCGTTTGCATATTTTATGAGAGTAGGACTGGAGATTTGTAAATCAAACAAAAAGTGATCGGACTTACTAATATATTAGCTGCACTCCTACTCATTGATAATAACGTCGAAATTTGAAATCTCAAAGCCATGCCTTACGGTATAGGCAAAAAAATAGTCGATGCGGAATGCATGGCTGACCACTTGTTTTTGTATGAGTTTGTAATTCTTTACACATTATTATCCATAAAACCATTCAACCATATGATTTAATTAAAAGCTTAGTTATTACATATCTAATTTGACAAATTACTAAATGTAGTGTTAATATCAGTATGTAACCACAATATATCGTTTTGGAGTATCTTATGGAAAATTATGTAACAGCGGAAATTAAAATTTTAAACAAGCTTTTTGAGATTTGCCAACATCCAACGCTTGATGAAATTCGTACAGGAGCTACGCGTTCTAAATTTAATATTAGTCAAGAAAAGTTAACGGAATCATTGACTACAAAAGAAAAAGAACATTTTGCTATGATTATGAATCAGCTGATTGATGACAATTTATTGCGCAGATCATGTATTTTAGCTCAGGAAGTTGGTGCTAATGGTCAAATTCCTTTAATTGACATGGAACAAATTAAGCATGTTGAAAGTCATGTAAATGTTATTTGTGCAACAGAAGAAATTTTGGAAAGATTACAGAAATTAAAAGAAACTCATAAAATTTTGAACTAATAAAGTCAATAAGATGAATTTTGCCACAATTAATAAAAAGCCAGCTATTCCGCTGGCTTCCTGTATTGTTGATACCTTACTGGTAACATCACAAACAATGATAACATCATCTTAAGCTGGTGGTTAATATACCACGGTTGTAAGCCGATTCCTGAAGGATTAATAACTGTTTGTCCGGATAATACCCCACGGCTTAGATGATCAATCCGATTCCAATTAATGTTTTTCCAGCTATCATCTACTATTCCACCAGTATCGCCACTATTTGCATTCCAAGACCAATAGAACCAGTTGTAAATTGGCTGATGTTTGCCGCGTCTTGGCATCATTGCTACTATTTAAGTATGATGCAAAACTATTAAAAAACAGTAAATCACGGTTATCGGTAAATCTTGAGCCAAATTCGCCGTAATACTCCGTTGCTTGCGGCGGAGATAGGTAAATTTAGCTCGCTGGTTTTATTTATGCAAAATTTTTGCTAGCAAATTCCCAGTTAACTAGTTTCCAGAAAGCATCCATATAGTTTGGACGGCTATTACGATAATCAATGTAATAAGCATGTTCCCACACATCACAGGTCAGTAATGGTTTATTTGCCGTAGTTAATGGAGTTGCTGCATTTGAAGTTGACACTAGTTCAAGCTCTCCAGCAGGTGTTTTAACCAACCAACCCCAGCCAGAACCAAATGTACCTACGCAAGTTTGAGCAAAAGCTTTTTTAAACTCATCAAAAGAACCCCATTTATTGATGATAGCGTCCTTTAATGCTCCAGTTGGTTCACCACCACCGTTTGGCGATAGAGAATTCCAGTAGAATGTATGGTTCCAGATTTGAGCAGCATTATTAAAAATGCCACCAGATGATTTTTTCACAATTTCTTCCAAGCTAGCATTTTCAAATTCTGTACCTTTTATCAGGTTGTTTAAATTTGTAACATATGTCTGATGATGCTTACCATAGTGAAATTCAATAGTTTCTTTTGAAATATGTGGTGCAAGTGCGTCGTGTGCATAAGGCAATTGAGGTAATGTATGTTCCATATTTTTATCCTTTAATAGAGTACAAATTAACGGTCAATAGTTTACCATGTAACCGGGTTTTTACCAAAAAATTATTTTTTATTGTTAAATATAATATTTTTTCTGTCCATCTTGGATACAATACTGGGGATGTAGCCGGTATCAATTCCGGAATATGTGTGTTTTTGAAGCTTATTACACAGGATAAAACCATTATGCCAAAAGCAATTTATGCTGGTAGTTTTGATCCGATTACCAACGGTCATTTGTGGGTGATTGATCGTGCTGCTGCGATTTTTGATGAATTAATTGTTGCAGTTGGTGATAACCCGGACAAAAACTACTCTTTTTCCCTCGATGAGCGATTGGGATTACTAAAAGAGACATTGCATCAATATAAAAATATCGAAATAGGGCATTTTAATGGTGAATTTCTGGTTAATTATGCCCAAGGTGTAGGAGCCAGTTTTATTGTGCGTGGTATTCGGAATACTCAAGATTATGAGTATGAAAAAACTATGCGCTATATTAATTCAGACCTTTGTTCCACAATAGATACCATTTTCCTAATGCCGCCGCGAAATTATGCTGAAGTTTCATCGAGTTTGGTAAAAGGATTGGTTGGTACTGCTGGTTGGGAAAAAATTGTTAAGCGTTATGTTCCCGAAACGGTACTGGATGCTTTGAAAGTTAAGAATGGTAGTTAAAAGATGATTAATGATAGTTTATTGAAATTAAATGTGCAATTGTTAAGGGAGGTGTTGGAATTCAAAATCCCAACAGATGCATTACTCTCAAAATTTTTTCGTGAGAATCGTAAGTTACAGTTTACAGATCGGGGTATTATTGCTGAGACAGTTTATACCATTTTAAGAAATTACTATAAGCTGAGTACTGCGATAGAGATAAAAAATACTTTTACCCTGATTGCTTATGTTTGGCTACACTATCTAAAAACTCCTCCTTCTGAGTTATCTAAATTAAAGTCAATCAAGCTTGCGGTAATTGAAACCTTACCTCGTGTCAATGAAAATACTATTGAATTTCCGGAGTGGATCAAGAATAGACTTAGTAAGAATCTTCCGGAAGCGGAAATAAAGAATTTGTCGAAAGCGATGGAACAACAGGCTCCACTAACATTAAGGGTCAACACTCTCAAAATGTCAGTATCTGAAGTACATAAGGTTTTAAATGCAGAGGGAATCAAATCTGAATTAACTAAATTTTCTCCATTCGGAATTACTCTAGAAAATAAAGCTGACCTTATGCGCAATAAACTGTTTCTTGATGGCGCGATTGAAGTGCAGGATGAGGCGAGTCAGCTTGCTGGGATTTTATTAGAGCCAAAACGTAGTGAAATGGTAGTTGATTTTTGTGCCGGAAGTGGTGGTAAAACCTTACTTTTTGGCATGCTTATGAAAAACACTGGGCGAATTTATGCTTTTGATATTAATGAACGCCGCTTGGGGAATCTGACTCCTCGTCTTGCTCGTTCAGGTTTATCCAATGTTTATCCACAACTGATCGAGAGTGAGAATGATAGCAAGATAAAGCGTCTTCATGGCAAGATAGATAAAGTATTTGTTGATGCACCATGTCTTGGTTTGGGTACGTTACGCCGTAACCCGGATTTAAAATTTCGCTATAATGAAGAAAGTCTTTTACAAATTAATGAGCAACAGCTTTCAATCCTTAGCGCAGCAAGTAAGCTAGTTAAGTCTGGCGGTAAAATTGTTTATGCAACATGCAGCATTCTTCGCGAAGAAAATCAGGATATTGTTGAGAAATTTTTGGCAGCTGAAAGTGACTTTCGATTGATTGATATTGGTCAAATTCCAGTACTAGAAAAGTTAAAGCTAACTGATAGTCGTTTTTTGACACTTAGCCCGGCAGTCCATGGTACAGATGGTTTCTTTGCTGCTGTTATTGAAAAAATAACTTAATCAGGTAAGATTTTTTGGTGCTAGTGTTATTAATAAAGTTTTTTTGAATTATAATATTTGTCTGGCACTAACAAATAGTTTATTAGTAATTAATTTCACCCGAAACTGCAGTAATACGCAATAAAAACAGGGAGCAAAATCCTTTTTATTTAAAATAGTAAATAAGGTATTTTGTGCTGATGTTATTACTTTCCTTCACATTAATCACATTATATTTCATTTTTGGGGTTTGGCATGTCAACTCTTGCTATTCAAAGTTTTTTTGGTTTTTTTTTCTTACTCGGTATAGCGTTTATCTGTTCGGAAAATAAAAAGGCAATTAACTGGAGACTTATTTTAACTGCTTTTGTCGCGCAAAATTGTCTCTTTCTTATAATTCACTATGTGCCAATTGTAAATAGCGGGCTACATGTTTTATCCGGTGGGCTATTGAAGTTCATGGATTATGCGAACAAGGGGCTGGCTTTGTTTTTGGTGGATTGGCTGATACATCCAAAGTTGGTTTTGTATTTGCTTTTGTTGTAGTGCCTACGATTATATTCTTTGGGAGCGTAATTTCGATTCTTTACTTTTTTGGAATTATGCAATGGATAATTGAGAAACTTGCTTTTTTATTACGCAAAACAATCAAACTGTCCGGTGTTGAAAGCCTTGTCGTTATCGCCGATATTTTTCTTGGGCAATCAGAAGGTCCAATGGTTATCGGGCCTTATGTGCAAAACATGACTCGTTCAGAATTGGCGTGTGCTTTTGTTGCGGGCTTAGCGAATTTATCCGGTTCAACTTTGGGGATGTATTTAAGCTTTTTAGCAGCAGGGAATCATGCAGAAGAATTAATGGTTGCTAATTCACTTTTAACAGCAACATTTATGAATGCAACTTCAGCAATTGTTTTTGCTAAAATGATTTTTCCTGAAACTAATTATGAAGCTATCATGGATGCCAAACATTTGAAGGTAACTGGTAGCAGACATGATTCACTGGTTGATGCTATTATGCACGGTGCATTTACTGGAGTTAAAATTGGTGTCGCCATTTGTGCGGCTTTGATGGCAGTAATACCATTGATTCATGCGATAGATGGGTTTTTATTCTGGATTGGTAGTCTGGTTCATATTAATGATTATATTGCTACCTCTTCAAATAAAAGTTTTGATGGCTTATCGCTTGAGTATATTTTTGGTTTAATTTTTCGTTTTTTTGCCTTTTTTATGGGGTTAGTTGGAATGAAACTTTGCAAGTGGGAAGCCTGCTTGGGCAGAAGGTTGCTATCAATGAATTTGTTGCCTTTATGAGCCTTGGACAGATGAAGGCGGCGCATCTACTTTCACCCAACTCAGTATTTATTTCAACTTTTGCTTTAGCTAGCTTTTCAAATTTCTCTTCGATTGGGATTTCAATGGGAGCTTTTTCCGCATTAGCACCAGGAAGACAGTCTGATCTGGCTGCAATGGGTTTCAAAGCACTTTTTGCTGCAATTCTGGCGGGATTCATGACCGCAACAGTTGCTGGATTCTGGCATTCAATTCTTGGCTAATTAGCTATTTGAAGAATCTAAACGATGGTATCCTTACCATCGTTTTTTATTTGTTATATAATAACTGGCTATTAAAAAAAGAATCTTATTGGACAATAAAGCTTATGTATTTATTAAATATTACAAATATTGATTATGTAATGATGACTATTCTGTTTGGTGCTATATTTGCTAGTGCTTACTATTTTAGGCGCAAAAATAGAAGTAGCCATGATTTTTTTCTGGGTGCTTCAGCTACGCAGATAACTTTTCTTTCAGGCGCAATCAGTATCGGAATAATAGAGTTCATTAGCCTAAGCGGTTATGGTGCTTATGCCGGGCTTAGTGGTTTAATGCTTTTTATGATAGTCTATATAGTTCTTGACCTATTTGCCGGATTTAGGCTGAAAAATTCTGTGTTATACCAGCGGTTGCAAATTGCAGAATTTAGTGCGCAATCAGTTGTCATGCTTGTTGTTTATGCTTTACTGATGTTGCTTGTTGCTGGTACCGGAATTGCCGTAATGGTTTCGATGCTAAAAAGTCTGCTTGGTTGGGAATTTGCTAATAGCACGCTTTCATTAATTGCCATTGCAGCGATTTGTCTTATTCTTGGTGGCTTCGCTGGTTTGTCGTATAGCAAAATACTATCCTCAGTGATTGTTTTTTTGTTATTGCTGATTATTGCTGTGATTTCATATAAAAATATTGGATTTGGGAATTTAGTGGCTAGTTTACAGAGTGTGGCAACTGATAATAAACTTCAGGCTAGTAGCTTTACTTCAATAGCAGCACTTGCTAACCCAATGTTACAACTATGGCTTATGGTTATTGTTTCGTTAACATTTATCGTCATAAATCCATTTGCCAATTTAAAGCAAATTGTACTAAAAAACTCCGGCACAACATTCATTGCACAAATTATTAAATTCATAATGATTGCAATCATCATCTTTACTGGTGTTTTTGCTTTAGCTACACCTAATAAGCTACCTGAAATAGCTGGGAAAAAAATTATTACAACTCAGACTCGGTTTGATAATGGTGAGTTAGGGTATGTTGTTCGCGCTGTCCCGGGTAATGGAGCAACTTTGCAGCGAGGAGTGATTCCAGTTAAGGCAGCAGAAGACGATGATCAAACCCTAAGTAATTCTACCCAAGGAAATTTTGATTATATCTCTGCCGCATTGGTAGTTATAAAAAAAGCCTTGCCATATGCATTTATTCCTCTTTTTATAATTATTTTATTTTTCTTTAAAACAGTTAGTGATAGCATTTTGTTTGCAACATTTACTATAATAAATGGTATTTATGCCCCAAGGTTTAATAAATCGGGAGAGGATCTTGAGAATCTCTGGGCTGCAAGAGTTTTTATGTTTGCATTATTTGTAATTGCAATTTGTATTGGATTAGTACTGTTCAAATTTTTTAGTTTTTATTACATGTTTTGTCTGATTTTTATTCTTTCTACTCCAATAGCCTGCGCTTTAATTCTTAATAATAAAGGTAGTTGGCTTCTTGACCTTATTATCTATATTTTGATTATTGCCCTGTTGTTAACTGCAAATGTTTCTGATATACCGGTACTTATTCCTTTAGTAAAATATCCTAATCTAGCGGATATGACAGCTAAAATTACATTCTTTGTAAGTGTTGTTTATTTTTCTTTGTCATTATTGAATAGATTTTTTACAAAGAGCAAGTAATGAGCGAAAAGCCTAAAAAAAATAAGGTAATTAAGGCATGGGTTCATCAGCATGTTAATGATGCATATGTGAATCAGGCACAGAAAGATGGCTACCGTTCGCGGGCGGCATATAAACTCCTTGAAATTGATAGGGATGATAACCTTTTCAATAAAGCACAGATTGTAGTTGATTTGGGGTGTGCACCGGGTAGCTGGTCACAGGTTGCTATTGGGAAAGTTGGCGTTAATGGTAAAGTTATTGGCGTTGACCTTCTTGAGATTGATCCTATCCCACGGTTGAATTTTATACACGGTGATTTTACTGAGCAGGAAACTTTGAATCGATTGTTAATGGCAATTGATAATAAAGAGGTTGATTTGGTTATTTCTGATATGGCACCTAATTTAAGTGGGATAAAGAATGTTGATCAGGCGCGTTCTGCTTATCTTGTTGAACTAGTTCTTGACTTTTCTGCTAGCTATTTGAAAGTGGGCGGGAATTGCTTGATTAAGGTGTTTCAGGGGAGTGAGTTTGAAGACTTGGTTAAATTAGCCAGAAATGTTTTTACTCAGGTAATAATTCGTAAGCCTGAAGCCTCACGAAGTAAAAGTAAGGAAGTGTACTTACTTTGCAAGTCAAAGAAGCCAATGTGATATAATATTTCTATTATTTATCCAAAATGCTGCTTGGTAAGACTAATTATTTAAACTATATTGGACACATTATATGCGAAATGGTAATTTATTCAAAAGCTTATTAATCTGGTTATTAATAGGCCTTGGGTTAATGGTCGTTTTTAACAAATTTAGCGAAAAACAGGATTCACGTAACACAATTCCATACTCTCAATTTATTACAGAGCTTGAAAGCGGTCAGGTTAAAAGCATAGTTATTGAAGGTAATAATATGCAAAGTGAATGGATTAATGGGGTCCGTAAGGATGATACCAAATTCACTACTTTCGCACCGTTTGACCCTCAGCTAGTAAATGATCTTATAAAAAACAAAGTTACTTTTCAGGCGAAGCCAAAAGAAGAGTCACTATTAATGAATATTTTTGTTTCATGGTTCCCAATGCTGCTTCTAATTGGCGTCTGGATTTATTTCATGCGTGGAGCGTCTGGTGGTAAAGGTGGTGGCGGAATCGGTGGTGTTTTCAGTATGGGGCGCAGTCGTGCTAAAATGATCGATAGTAAAGAAAATCTTATCCGATTTACCGATGTAGCGGGATGTGAAGAATCAAAGCAAGAAGTGGTTGAAATAGTTGATTATTTAAAAGATCCAACGAAATATCAGAATCTTGGTGGACGAATTCCCAAGGGAGTATTGTTAAGTGGTTCACCGGGAACAGGTAAAACATTACTTGCTAAAGCTATTGCTGGTGAGGCGAGCGTACCATTTTTTAGTATCTCCGGTTCAGATTTTGTTGAAATGTTTGTTGGTGTGGGTGCTTCACGGGTTCGTGATTTATTTGAACAGGCAAAACGCACGGCTCCATCAATTATATTTATTGATGAGATCGATGCTGTTGGTCGCCAGCGTGGTGCTGGTTTAGGTGGAGGTAATGATGAGCGCGAGCAAACCTTAAATCAGATGCTAGTTGAAATGGATGGCTTTGATACGAATACAACCGTAATCGTTATTGCCGCAACCAACCGTCCGGATGTTCTTGATCCTGCATTAATGCGTCCAGGTCGTTTTGACCGTCAAGTTGTGGTTCCTTTACCAGATATTAAAGGTCGCGAACAGATTCTTACGGTACATATGCGTAAAGTCCCAGTTGCTAATGATGTAGAAGGCTCTGTGATTGCGCGTGGTACTCCAGGTTTCTCTGGTGCTGATCTGGCTAATCTGGTAAATGAAGCTGCTTTATTCGCTGCAAGACGAAATAAAAAGCTAGTTGATATGCATGATTTTGAAGATGCAAAAGACAAAATTATCATGGGTGCAGAACGTCGCTCAATGGTTATGAATGATGAAGAAAAGAAAAATACTGCTTACCATGAATCAGGACACGCTATTGTTGCTAGATTGTTGCCGGGTACTGATCCTGTGCATAAGGTGACGATAATTCCGCGTGGACGTGCTTTAGGTGTAACCATGCAGTTACCGGAAGAAGATCGTTATGCTTATACCAAAGATTACCTAATGAATCAGATCGCGATCTTATTTGGTGGGCGCGTTGCTGAAGAGGTATTTATGAAGCAGATGACAACAGGTGCAAGTAATGATTTTGAAAGAGCTACTGATCTTGCTCGTAGGATAGTTACAAGATTTGGTATGACTGAAGAGATGGGACCAGTAATATACGGTGAAAATGAATCGGAAGTTTTTTTGGGTAGAAGTGTTACTTCGACTAAACATGTGTCTGAAGCAACTATGCAGAAAATTGATGAAACAATTCGTAATATATTGGAAACTCAGTATAAGCTTGCCAAACAGTTATTAGTTGATAATTCTGACAAGGTTGAAATGATGGCAAAAATGCTATTGGAAAAAGAAACTATTGATGCTAAAGATATCGAATATATTATGAATTATGGTAATAATCAGGAAGTCACTACGACTTTAGTGTAAATAGTTACGGAATTATTTGGTATGCGTAAATATTTTGGTACTGATGGAGTCCGTGGTCGAGTTGGAACTTTTCCGATTACTCCAGATTTCGCTTTGCGCCTTGGCTATGCGGCAGGGAAGGTATTAGCAAATAGGAGAAAGCGCCCGGCAGTAATCATTGGTAAAGATACCCGTTTGTCTGGTTATCTTTTTGAGTCAGCTCTTGAAGCTGGTTTTGCCTATGCGGGCGTAGATGTATATATGGCTGGACCGCTTCCTACACCGGCAATTGCTTATTTAACTAAGACCTTGCGCTTATCTGCGGGTGTTGTTATTAGTGCTTCACATAATCCCTATCATGATAATGGGATAAAATTTTTTTCAGGAAATGGATCAAAGCTGCCAGACGATATTGAGCTTGAAATTGAAGCTGCACTTGATGGAGAAATGGTTATTGCCAGTCAACTGGGTAAGGTAAGGCGGCTTGATGATGCACGTGGTAGGTACATTGAATTTTGTAAAAGTACTTTTCCTAACGCTCTTGATTTAAAAGGGCTTAAAATTGTGCTTGATTGCGCACACGGTGCGACTTATTATGTAGCACCACACGTATTTGAAGAGCTTGGTGCAGAAGTTATTAAAATTGGCTGTAATCCTGATGGTTTGAATATCAATGCGGAGTTTGGTTCGACCAGTCCAGAAAATATGCTTGAAGAAGTAAAGAAAACTGGTGCTGACTATGGTGTTGCTTTTGATGGTGATGGCGATAGGGTAGTTATTGCCGATAGATATGGCAATTTGTTAAATGGTGACAAATTAATTTATCTGATAGTTCAGGCATATGCTAATATGGGTCATAAGCTACCTGGAGTAGTCGGTACGGTGATGACTAACATGGCAATGGAAGTGGCATTGAAAAATCAAGGCTATGAGTTTGTTCGAGCCAAAGTTGGTGATCGTTATGTAGTTGAAGAGTTATTAAATCGCGGTTGGTTAGTTGGCGGCGAAGCTTCTGGGCATATTTTATGTCTTGATAAACATTCAACTGGTGATGGTATAATTGCTGCATTGCAGGTATTGTCAGGGATAGTTTCTTTGGGTAGAGAACCAAAAGACGTGATTGACTGGCAAGAATATCCGCAAACGATGGTAAATGTCCGGTTAACTGAAAATGTTAAAGACTGGCAGTTAGCGAGTAAAGCTGCGATGGATGAAGCTAGTGCTGCACTTGGTAATGATGGGCGAATTATTGTTCGGGCAAGTGGAACTGAGCCTTTAGTTCGAGTAATGGTAGAAGCTAAAAATTCTGATACCGCAATAAACTGGGCAAATAAAATTGCGGAAGCTATTAAAGGATAGCGATGGAAATACTACACGAACTTATAGCTTTTTTTACTGTATATGGTTATATTGCCGTATTTTTGGTATTGATAGCTTGTGGGTTTGGTATACCTATTCCTGAGGATATAACCTTGGTTGCTGGTGGGGTTATTTGTGGATTGGCTGCGTCAATGGATGTACATCTAATGGTTGTAGTTTCTTTGCTTGGAGTTATTGTTGGTGACGGAACCATGTTTATGCTTGGTAAACTCCTTGGTCCAAGGGTAAAAAATGTTCCATTAGTTAAAAATGTATTTACTGAAAAACGTTACCAACAAATGCAGGAAAAAGTTCATAAATATGGTAACCGGATCTTGTTTGTTGCAAGATTTCTTCCCGGGCTTCGTGCGCCAATATTTGTGACGGCAGGAATTAGCCGTCGTGTTTCATACTGGAAGTTTCTGGTAATGGACGGAGGAGCGGCATTAATTAGTGTTCCATTATGGGTCTACGCAGGCTATTATTTTGCTCATGATCTTGATGACTTATTGCACTGGGTTAAACAGAGCGAAACATTCATTATCTCAATTCTAGCTATAATATTTATAATCTGGCTAATTGTTTCTGTTGTAAAAAAGAACAAAACTAAATCGAATTAACACTAATTTTATTTTAAAAAACAGTTATAGATCAATTTGTTATTTATATTTGCCTTGGGTGGTGAAATTTTTGCTGCTGTTTTAGTGGTTTTTATTTCTGGTATATTTGACAATGGCTTCTTCTTGATATAGAATTAGTTATTAAAATTTATTCTGAAAGTACGTTAAATGCGCAATCTTATAGCATTTTCTCTAGCTTCACTCTTTAGTTTTAGTTATGCTGCTACTAGCAGTAATTCAGCGCAATCGACTAATGAGTACGCAGCTTTTCAGCAATTTGATAATGAGTATAATGTTGGGTACGCTACTACTTCAGGAAATTTGACTAATGGTAACACAGGTGGAGTAAATAACTCTCAGTTTATCAACCTTGAAGTTGAACATTTATTTAATGTTGGTGTGTGGTTTGACGTAAATGCCAGCCTGCTAACCTATTATAGCCAAGCAGTGGATCCTGCCGTTAGTTCTCTAGGGAGTACCACGGGTTCTCAGCCTAATTTTGGTGGGATTAATGCTAGTGTTGGTTATGCCTTTGCTGTTGTTCCAGATCATTTACTTTTAATACCATATGGTCTTGTTGGGCGTAATACCAATCTTTCATCTTATACTCTTAATAATGCAGGAACGACTACAAATTTAACTCAGGACTATTTTTGGACATTTGGAATTGGCGGTAGGGTAGATTTTCGTATCAATGATGTATTTGATGTTTACTTGGATCAAAATGCTGTTTACAATGCGAGTCAAGCACCTGTTACTCAAGGGCTAGCTCCAAATGATAATTATTTATATACTACAACACTTGGCGCAAAATTTAATGTTTGGCGTAGTTTACAGCTAGGTGCCAAAGGTTTTTATCAGAATTCATATTATACTCAAAGTCTTGTTGGGGCAGGGGCTAGCGTTTGGGTTCCCCAAAGCACTGTTGGTGGTTTAGTATCAATCGGTTTAACTTATTAAATATGAATTTATTTTTATAAGCTAACTATAAGTATGAGTTAGCTTTTTTATTCTTCAACGTATGAAATATATCTATTTACACGGGTTCGCATCTAGCCCACAATCATATAAAGCGCAGTTCTTTAAATCCAAGTTTGACCTTATTGGAAGTGAATTATTAATACCTGATTTAAATCTAGGTGATTTCACAAATTTAAAAGTCTCATCCCAACTATTATACCTTAAAGAGTTAATTTCTAATGATACTGATTATTGTCTGATTGGTTCAAGCCTTGGGGGATTACTTGCGCTTATTCTTGCGGAAGAGCATATACAGGTTAAGAAATTGATTTTACTTGCTCCTGCAATAGAAATAAAAAATGTATGGGATAAAGAGCTTGGCGTTGATAATATCAAAAAATGGCAGAAGCAGGGTGTATATAATATATTTCATAGTGGCGCCAAGTGTGAGGTTCCACTGAAATATGATTTCATTCATGATATGCAGAATATTAAAGACAGGGACTTTAAGCGAGGGTTGCCAGTATTGCTTATTCATGGTAAATATGATAAGACTATACCTGTAGAGGTAAGTCATGTCTATCAGAGGCAAAATCAGCTTGCTAAATTAGTAGTCCTTAATTGTGAGCATGGAATGGAAGATAAAATTGAGGAAATATGGATAGCTGCAAATAGTTTTATTAATGATATTTAGGATATTACTATGTTGATTGAGATAATTGCTACCAGCCTTGAGGAGGCAATAGCTGCAGAAAAATTTGGTGCTGGACGTATAGAACTGATTCATTCATTTGATGATGGTGGGTTATCTCCAAACCTCGAGTTAGCGAAAAATGTTTGTGCTAATGTATCTATTCCTGTAAATGTAATGGTTCGTCCGCATGCAAAGAGTTTTCTATATGATAAACATGATCTGTATACCATTCTGGAAGAAATAGATTTTCTGCTTTCTCACACAAAAATAAATGGAGTTGTTTTTGGTTGTCTGGATAGTAATCGGCGAATTGATGCTAAGACACTAGAGGCTGTAATTAAGTTTATAGATGGTAAGGCAGACTTAACTTTCCATAGGGCAATAGATGAATCAGCTGATCCTGTTATCGCATTTAGTGAGTTGCAAAGCTATGGTTGTTCAGTTAATAATGTATTAAGTTCTGGTGGTAAAGCAACTGCGATGGAAGGGATTAATACTTTACAATTAATGCAGGAAAAGTCGTGTATAGGTGGTGCTAAGTTGCTTCCCGGTAGTGGAGTTAATCCTCAGAATGCATCAATACTTGCTAGATACTTGAATGTTTGTCAATTACATATTGGCACTGGAGTTAGAGTAAATAATAAATTGGAACAATCATTATTTAACGAGTTATTTATACAGCTTCAATCACTTTAAAATAGGACTACCCCCACGACGTTTCTTCCTTCACCAATTAAATAATTAAACGTTCTACATAATGCGGCAACAGGCATAACCTCAAAGCCAATTCTTAATTGTTGTAATTTAATTAAAATATTACGCTCTGGATATTTAATTGAGCTACCTGTGCCAAAAATTATTATATCTGGTTTATGGCTAAGAATTTCATCTAATAGTGTGTCTGTTAATTCTGAAATAAAGCTAATACTAACTGGCTTAATTGCATTGGGTGTAACCAATAAATTCGTACTATATTCAACTTGATTAATTGTTACGGAGTTTGTTGAATAGTTAGTAAATTGATTGCCTTCATTACTATGTAAATTAACCTGCATATTTTTTCCTTAAAAAACTCAAGCTTGAATAAGCCTGAGTTTTTTGTTCAACTTTCCAAGACATTTCGACTATTGAAGCTGTTTAGCAACTTTTTTTGCAGCTTCACTATTAGGAAAGCTTTT
Source organism: Aquella oligotrophica (assembly GCF_002892535.1). Taxonomy (NCBI): domain Bacteria; kingdom Pseudomonadati; phylum Pseudomonadota; class Betaproteobacteria; order Neisseriales; family Neisseriaceae; genus Aquella; species Aquella oligotrophica. Next base: position 894,125 of record NZ_CP024847.1, read on the forward strand.
TATCAATTTTTTAGCTGTAGCATTTGCTGCTTTTGTATTTCCTAGTTGTGATTGGGAAATATAAACTACTCTCATTGCATCGGGAACAAATTTATTATTTGGGTTGTCCGCAATAAATTTATTTGCTTGGGTAATTGCTTCTTTGTATTCACCATTAGCAACGTAGGCTACAGATAAATAATAGTTGGCACTAGCCGCTGCTGCTTTATCTGATCCATTGGCAATGTTTTGTAAATCAGTTATTGCTTCAGGAACTTGCTTATTTTGCAATTTTTTAATTGCAGCTTGCAATTCAGGGTTACTGTTCGCAACTGCGGAAGTAGTTACCGATTTAGACACTGGTTTGGAACCAGCTGCATCTTCCAAAGCTTGTACTCTTAATTCTAGAGCCTGAACCTGTTGATTCTGATCACCTTGACCAGTTTTTTGTCCCTGTTCAAGGTTCGATACGCGTCCATTTAATTGATTAATTTGTGTTTGCAAATCGTTTATTTGATTTAATAAATCAATTAATTTCTGATTTGAAACTTTATTATCTAAGACTCCAACATTTTGCTGGATTTGACTCAAGCGTTGATTGGTATCAGCAATTTGCTGACGCGCTTGATCGTCAGCACAACCTATAAGAAAAAGGTTTGCTGACAATCCTATAATTGTCAACAAACTTTTTTTCATAGTTATTCAACACCTTCAGTAACTGTACCATTGTACACGCTACCATCAACAGTTGGAACACCATTGCTATCAGTTGAGTAGCCAGTAGGTTGTCCAGCAGTGTAATTGATGTCTGAACGACGGTTCATAGCTCGTGTAGCTGAAGAGTTATTGTCGTATTTAGGTTTTAACTTACCATTTGAGATTGCTTCAACTTGAGCTTTTGTAGCACCATTAGCAATTAAAGCTTTTTTAACTACATCAGCACGCTTTTGACCTAATGACAAGTTATACTCTACAGAACCAACATCATCGGTATTACCTTGTACTTGAACTTTAGCATCTTTGTGAGCAGCCAAGTAGTCAGCATTTGCTTTGATGATACCAGTATAGTCATCTTTGATATCGTATTTATTAAAACCAAAATACACACTATTATGATTAGTAACAACAGGTTCAGGAGCAGAAGCTACTGGAGCAGAAGCTACTGGCTCAGGAGCAGAAGCTACAGCTTTCATATCGGTTTCAGGAGCTTTGTTTGAAGAACATGCAACCATTGCCCCACCAGCGATAAGCAAAGCTAAAATTTTTTTCATATGTCTTCCTTTCTGGATATTAAGTTAATATGGATTTAACCACCAGCAGTGATTATACAGTATTTAAGTTAAATATAAAAGTTTTATTATTTACCACCACTTGAATTTGATTTATTATTACTATATCCTTTGCCATCATTATTAAATGAATCCTGTTCCGGGAATTGCTCTGAACTTGCCATCCGTGAGTTAACATTTGGTTTGTTTTTCTTTTTCTTCATTTCGTCTTTTGTATAGTATTTCTGTTTCTTTTTGCCAGTTAGTTCATTTTGTTGCGGGTAAAGCTGACTACTTGCTGCAAACGAGTTAACATTTGGTTTGTTTACTTCAGGGGCATCTGGGGAATTATAGGTTTTACCTTTTTCTCCGGTTAATTTATTTTCTGAAGGAAACTGTTGGCTGCTTGCTGCAAGAGAGTTTACAGTAGGGTCATTATACTGATCCGTATCTGCAAAGGCTACCGTTGCAAATCCAGCACACATCCCAACCATAATAATTTTTTTAAACATAGTAGAGTACCTTCCATGTATTTATTTACTATCTCGATTATACTATAAAATGTGAACATATTACAACATTGATAAATTATTTTAAGCTTATCAGAAATTTTTTGCCCAACGTTGGTCAATGATATGCATATAGTTTAAGTTATTAAGCTTGGTCAGTGTAGTACCTGTTACATTACTTATGTATATTGAGTCATCGCTTGAAAACAATACTAGTTTATCGTTTGGAGCAAAGCTTGGGCTTATGTCATGGTGAGCATTTGGGCTAACTGGATATGCTGCTTGTGTAGTAAGATCCATAACATAAGTTTGAAATACTCCATTATTGCGGTTAATAAAGGTGATTTTGCCTGCATCATTAGAAAAGCGTGCTGTAGTATTATATTTACCGAGTCCTTGGGTAATACGCATTGGAGTAGATCCGTTTAAGTCAGTCAGGAATATTTGCGGTCCACCATCATGGTCTGTAGTAAACAGCACTTTTCCATTTTTTGAAATATCAGCTTCAGTATCAATAGTCCCGAAATTAACTATAGGACTTGCATGACTTGCTGAGGTATATTTTCCATTATTTACCATATAAATATGTGATCCGTAATCTTTACTTAGTGTTACTAGCAGTTTTTGCGAATCAGGAGTGAAGACTGGTGAAGAATTAGAGCCATTGAAATTGGCGGCTATATATCGATTGCCGCTTTGTAGATTTTGTACGTAAACAACTGGTTTTCCTGTCTCATAGGTTACATAACTTAAGTATTGACCTGACTTATCCCAGGCTAATGAGGTAATTGGATGAGCAGTAGTCAAAATTGTTTTTGGGTTATAACCATCATAATCAGCAATAACAATGGAGTATTTTTTAGGCGCCTCTTCGACAGTAAGCGCAATTCTACTGGTAAATGCACCAGGTGTATTAGTTAGCTTTTGGTAAATATTGTTACTTACAGCATGAACAGCCTTACGGAGAAATTTGCTGTTAAATGCTGCTGTTTGATCAAGCATTACCTGATTGGTCAATACATTGGTTAATTTGTATTTAAGTTGCATTTGCCCATCGGCAGTTTGTGAAATTGCGCCACTTATACTATATTGAACTCCACTTTCTATTGCATCAGCATTTGCATAGTTAAGTACGTTAAATTCACCAGTAACTTTAAAGTCATTGGTCAATTCATCAGAAATATTGCCACTTTCATTAGTGAAGCTCACTATTGCAAGCTTAGGGTTTCCGGCACTATTTCCCCCAACAATTTCAATATTTTGGTCAGCATATGTATAGCCGCATAGGCTCATTAACAAAAGTAGTGATATTTTTTTCATCGTCAATTTTAACTCCTAGCTAAAAATTTCATTTATTGTGGTCTAAATGTTAAACGTAATACTCGAAAATCTACAAACTGGGCATTGTCAGGTAAGGGTGGGAATACTCTTACGCGATTGATAGCAGTTTGGATATTCTGATCATAGGCATCATTTCCACTTGATTTTATCAAACTAACCTGACGTACGCTCATGTCCGGATTAAGGATAACTTTTACAACAGCTTTTGCATTGGGGTTAACATCATCTGGAATAACCACAAATGGACGAACTGCATTAATTACCTGATCCGCATAATTACCTATCAAATTATCGCTATCGCTGGTTCCGTTTGGATTGCCTCCAACCGCTTTTCCTTTTCTGACTGAGGTAGTATTAGTGGACATTACATCACCAAGTAGGTCATTGATCATTGCTTTTTGGTTTTTTGCCGTTTTAGGTTTAGCTGTTGTCGGTGATTGCGTCTGATTATTATCTTTAGTAACTGGCTTTTCAACTGGTTTTGCTTCTACCTTTGGTGGAGTAGTAGCTGCCGGAGTTGGTTGTGGCTTACTTTGGTTATTTTGCTTTACATTAATGTCTGCTGGTGTATCCATCGTTTTTATCGGCGTTGGAGCAGTAACCTTTACTTTTGGAGTATAGGGCATTACTGTCTGGTTTGGCATTGACACCAGGCTTACTTCAATCCCGTCTGAGCGGGATGGGATAAGTACCGAGATTGGTTTACTAAAATAAAATAGCAGAATAGCAATGCCAATATGCATTGCTAGAGAAAATATTGTACTACTTTTATTATGTTCTTTAACCATTTTTCTGTTTTACTACCAGTGCGACTTTTTTAATTCCTGAGCTATATAGTTTATCAACTACACTTATGACTTTGTCATACTGTACAGTTTTATCGGCAGCAATTACTACCGGGGTGTCATCTTTAGCTAAACTCATTGCTTTGGTTATTAGATCATTAAGAGCGCCAACAGGAGTGGTCTTACCATCTTGGGTCATGGTGTAGCTACCGTCGGCGTTGATATTGATTTCAAGTGGCTGTTTGGTTACTTGGGCAGCTTTGCCTACGCTTGGCAGGTTAATAACTCCTGGGGTAAACATTGGTGCCGTTACCATGAAAATTACTAGCAATACCAGCATTACATCAATATATGGCACCACATTCATCTGGTTATGTAGTGAATCACGTCTTATCCGTCGTTTCATAAAAATCCTGAAATTATATTATTTTTTGCGTGCCAGCGTTATGCCATCACCAAAAGGAAGCATACATATGTCAACTCGTGGATCTTCCTTGATTAAATCATTCAGCTTCTGTAAAGTCTTTATATAGGTTTTGGCAGGGGTATTTTCAAGTACCTGTCCGTACATGAGCACATTATCAATCATTATAAGTCCACCACTAGAAACAAGTTGCAATGCCAATTCATAATATTCTAGATATTGTGATTTGTTGGCATCAATAAAAACCAGATCGAATGACTCACCTTTTGCTATTAATGACTGCATTGATTCTTTAGCTGGCGAAATGATGTATTCTATTTTGTCTCTAATTTTGGCGGCATCCCATGCCGATTCTGCCATAACCTTATGTTCGGCGCTAATATCAAGAGCAACTATTTTACCTGTTTCAGGTAGAGATAGAGCCGCCCATAGTGTACTGTAGCCAGTAAAAACTCCAACTTCAAGATAAGAATTGACATTCATTAGTTTAATCAACATAGCCAAAAAAGCACCATGTTCGGGGCTTATAAGCATTTGGCTATTTTTTAGTTGAGCCTGTGTTTGCTGACGTAAACTAACTAGAGCGGGATGTTCGCGAACTCCTTTATCAAGGCAGTACTGATACAGCTCATCAGTGATAACTGTTTTGGGCATTATTTATTTTTATTGGCTGGATAACTGAAATAAACGTATCCGTCATGTTTTATTTCGTTTTTTGCATAATTTTCTTGTTCTTCTTGATCAATAAATCCTTTATCCCACCAAGTTGAGCGCATTTTGTGCTGATCTTCGCGAATCTCTGGTTTATTTATTAGACCTCTAAGAAATTCAGTTGCTTCTGATACATATTTAGTGTTTTTCATTTATCTATTTCCTATTTAGTTAACTTAATATTTTATTTTTTTATGCCTAGTGCACGTAGGCGCTCTTCAAGAAACTCACCGGCGGTTTTACTACTAGAAAGCCTTACATCAGGACGTGGATGTAAGAATAACGGTATTGAGTACCTAGATAAATGTCTGCTATCGTCTAGCGGATTAATTACCTGATGTAGGGTTGATTTATAAAATCCATTAGTTGCTGTTTCTAGCATGTCGCCAATGTTTATTGCTAACATCCCCGGATCAGCGGGTACATCATACCATTTATCATCACTTCCTTTTACTTGTAAGCCTGACTGTGAGGCAGCAACGAGCACGGTTAGAAGATTAATGTCACCATGAGCACCAGCTCTAACTGCACCTTTTTCTTCATTGCCAGTTAGTGGTGGATAATGAAGTATCCGCATTAGTGTCTGGTTTGAACCATTAATCATGCTAGTGAGTGGTTCTGACAATGATTTACGGATATCCTCAGGAAGGTTTTCTTCAACCCAGTTTAGTAGGGTTACTGCGACCAGATTCATTTGTTGATATAAGTCTTTTGTCTTGTTACTTAATTCTTTCGGGTATTGTCCCCACGTATAATAGTGATAAAATTCTTTAATGTCTTTAACGCTATAACCTACGGCTTTCTCTGATACATTCATTGGAAATAAACCATCCTGTGTATCATTTTTATAAACATAATTCATCTTATAGTCACTGGCGAAAAACTCTTTCCACTCATTGAAAACATCCGCCATTAATTGAGTGTCTATTGGATGGTTCTTAATTACTGCAAATCCAGTTTCTTTTAGTGATTTAGCAAATTCCGGGCTGGCATTTGCTGATTTAAAATCAACCTGAGCTACATGCATGGTTTTCTCCAGAAGATTAAGTGTTAATTAGTTTATAAAATTATTCCGCCACCAAGGCATAAATTACCATCATAAATTACTACTGATTGTCCCGGTGTAATTGCCCATTGCGCTTCATCAAAATCAAGTGTTATCTCGTCATTACCTGTTATCTTTAAGTTGCATTTTGCATCTTGCATTCGGTATCTAGTTTTTGCGGTATAAATCCCTTCAGCTGGGAGTTTATCGAGTCCAAAGCTTAACTGCCTAGCAGTAAGAGACTTTTTAAGTAATAGTGGATGGTTATGCCCCTGCACGACGATCAACTCATTGCTAGCTAGATTTTTATCAGCTACAAACCATGGCTCGCCTTGTCCGCCAATCCCAAGACCTTTGCGTTGTCCGATAGTATAATACATTAAGCCACTGTGTTCGGCAACTATTTTACCATCTGGAGTGACCATTTTGCCAGTCTTAGTAGGTAAGTATTTTTGTAGGAACTCGCGAAATGGTCGTTCTCCAATAAAACAAATCCCAGTACTATCTTTTTTATTGGCGTTCGGTAAATTAAGTTCCGTTGCCAGTTTACGGATTTCCGGTTTGGTGATTTTGGCTAGTGGGAATAGCGAATGTGCTATTTGATACTGATTTAGGCGATAAAGAAAATAACTCTGATCTTTATTGCTATCTTCTGCTTTCATTAGAAGCTCACCATCGGCTAATCTAGTTTTTCCAACATAATGACCAGTTGCAATATAGTCAGCACCAAGAGTCAAGGCATGTTCAAGAAAGGCCTTAAATTTTATTTCGGAATTACATAAGATATCTGGATTTGGCGTTCTACCTGCCTGATATTCATCAAGAAAATAACTAAATACTCGATCTTTATAATTTTTGGCAAAATTAACTATCTCAATGTCTATTCCTAATACATCAGCCACGGCAATTGCATCTAGGCTGTCTTCCTTGATGGTGCAGTATTCATCGTTATCATCATCTTCCCAATTTTGCATGAATATGCCAGTTACATCATGTCCTTCTTGCTTTAATAAATATGCAGCCACGGAAGAATCAACACCACCAGACATCCCCATTACGATTTTTGCCATATTTTTAATCCAGATATACCGTTAGATTATCACGGTGGTTAGCTAGTACTTCAAGTGGGAACTCAATCTTTGCAAGATAATCATCAATACATTTCATGACTAGAGTGCTGCGTAATTCGTTCCTGCGTGATTTGATTGTTTCCAGATCATACCAATCCGCTGCAATGACTCCATCATCATTAGCTATCGGTTTTGGTGTTTCATGAATATTTGTAACTATGCCTTTGAAGCAAAATCTGAGATAAGTATTCTCAGGATTTGGATTATATAGATAGATGCCAATCAGCTTTTTTGGAATAAAGCTCATAGAGCTTTCTTCAAACACTTCGCGAATAACCGCTGCAATTATGTCTTCATTAGCTTCAACATGTCCTGCTGGCTGATTTAATTTATGTCCATTTGAAGTAATATCAGTTACCAGTAAAAATTTACCCTGATGTTCTACCACTGCCGCAACTGTTATATGAATATTTGGCATTTACACGCTTTCATTATCGATCTACTCATAATTATACATCGAAAAACTATAACGATAGCTATGCTCTTTAAAAGGAGAGGGGCTAGTTATGTATTGAGGATTGTTGAATTTTTTAATGTATTTAGTCATTTGGGTTTGGTTTAATAAACATGTATTTTTATTACGAAAGCCAAAATTAAATGTTCCTAGAAACATGTTATTGGTTTCAAAAGTGGTATTGTGCGATGAATTAAAAAGTTGTTTGGTGGAGATGGGGGGAATTGAACCCCCGTCCGAAAGCCCGCTATAACGAGTCCTACATACTTAGGAAGGTCTATTTTTATTCGCCCGAATTCCGCCGGCCTACCAGGCAAAACTCGTGACTAACCACTAAAGGCTTAATCTAAGTCAGTGGTCGACCTAAATCAAAGTTTGTTTAAATGGCGTTACGATCTAACCAACAAACAAGTTAGGGTAACGAGAGCAGACTTAAGCTGCTACTGCGAATGAATCGTCGTTTGCGATTATATTTAGTTCAGCGTTTAGCGTGAAACTGAAATCACGGTATGCACTCTAATTACTTTGTAACCCCCGTCGAAGCCATGTCATCCCCGGTAGTTAAGTAGATAATTATACTATAAAAAGAGTGAATTTATCAAAATATGTTTTTGTTATAGACTAAAAGTTATCGGCTGGATTTTTCTTCATTGTGTTAGAATAGACACCGTAAATTGTCTATAAAAAATTACAACGAAGGATTTTACTTGATGGCTGATAATAAATTACTGGCTAACGCAATCAGAATGCTGGCTGCCGAGGGAGTTGAGAAGGCTAAGTCCGGACATCCTGGAGCGCCAATGGGGATGGCTGAACTTGGCGTAGCTTTGTGGCGTGAAGAAATGCGGCATAATCCGATTAATCCAACTTGGTTTAATCGTGACCGTTTTGTTTTGAGTAACGGACATGCTTCAATGTTTCAATATGCATTATTGCATTTGACTGGTTATAATCTTTCAATTGAAGAGTTGAAGAATTTTCGTCAGCTGCATGCGAAAACTCCTGGGCATCCTGAATATGGTTATGCTCCTGGTATTGAAACCACTACCGGACCATTAGGGCAGGGGATTGCCAATGCGGTTGGAATGGCTCTTGCCGAAAAGCTCCTTGCTGAAGAGTTTAATCGTGATGGTTATGATATAGTTGATCACCATACCTATGCTATTGTTGGTGATGGTTGCCTGATGGAGGGTATTTCCCATGAGGTTTGTTCGTTGGCTGGGACGTTGGGGCTTGGTAAATTAATTGTATTTTATGACGATAATAATATTTCGATTGATGGTGAAGTTCATGACTGGTATAGTGAAAATGTTGCCAAACGTTTTGATGCTTACAACTGGCATGTGGTGGAAGCCATCGATGGTCATGATGTAGATGCTATCAGAAATGCCATTCATCAGGCAAAATCAATTCATAACCGTCCATCACTTATTATTTGTAAGACAACTATCGGAAAAGGTTCGCCGAATAAAGCTGGCAAAGAAGAGTCGCATGGTGCACCACTTGGGGCAAGCGAGATCGAATTGGTGAAAAAAGAGCTTGGCTGGACTTATGCTTCGTTTGAGATTCCTCCGGAAGTTTATGCGGGATTTGACTGTAAAAGTAAGGGGATGAATGCGGAAAATAGCTGGAATCAGTTATTTACTGAGTATCAATCACGCCATCCGCAGCTTGCAGCTGAATTTGTACGTAGAATGGAACATAAATTACCAGATGACTGGAGTAGTATCGTTAAAGTTGCAGTTAAAGCTGCCAATGATAAACAAGAGACTATTGCTAGCCGTAAGGCATCGCAGAACGCGATTGAATTTTATGCCGAGCATTTACCTGAGTTTTTTGGTGGGTCAGCTGATTTAACTGGATCAAACCTAACTCGTTGGAGTAAGGCAACGACCCTAACTGAAGCTAATCGCTATAGTGGAAATTATATTTCCTATGGTGTGCGTGAGTTTGGTATGGCGGCAATCATGAATGGTATTTTCCTTCATGGTGGCTATCGTGTTTTTGGTGGAACATTTCTGATGTTTTCAGAGTATGCTCGCAATGCCCTTCGTATGGCAAGTCTGATGAAAATTGCACCTATTTTTGTGTTTACTCATGATTCAATTGGTCTGGGAGAAGATGGACCTACCCATCAACCTGTAGAGCAAATAGCGACATTGCGGATGATTCCAAATATGATAGTGTGGCGTCCTTGTGATACTGTTGAAACAATGGTTGCTTGGGCAGATGCTATTGGTCGGAATAAATCACCATCAAGTCTGATATTTTCGCGTCAAAATCTTAAATTTATTGAACGCAGTCAAGCCCAGATTGATAATATTGCTCGTGGGGGTTATATTCTTGTTGATGGTGGCAAAAATCCTGATTATGCGATCATTGCTACTGGATCTGAAGTAGAGCTTGCGCTTAACGTAGCGACGAAATTAACTAGCGATGGGCTGAAGGTGCGTGTGATCTCAATGCCGTCCACATCTGTTTTTGATTTGCAAGATGAGAGTTATCGAGATGAGGTTCTGGGTGGAGCTAAGAAGATGATTGCCATTGAAGCTGGAGTCTCCGATAGCTGGTACAAATATGTAGGTAAGGATGGAGTCATTATCGGTATCGATACTTTTGGCGAATCAGCTCCTGCTGCTAAATTATTTGACCACTTTGGTTTTAGTGTTGATAAAATCATTGCTAGATTAAAATAACTTTGTGAAAGAAATATTATGACAATTAAAATTGCAATTAATGGGTTTGGTCGCATTGGGCGTAATGTTTTAAGAGCTTTATACGAAGCAAAACGTACTGATGAATTTGAAATTGTAGCTGTTAATGATTTGGGTTCTGATCTTGCTGTCCAAGCTTTGCTAACCCAGCGTGATACTGTACATGGTTATTTTCCGCATAAAGTTGAAGCAGTTGATAATGGTATTACAATTGATGGTAAACTGGTGCGTTTCTTTGCTGAACGCGATCCTAAAAACCTTCCTTGGAAAGAGCTAGGTGTAGACGTAGTCTTTGAGTGTACTGGTGTATTTACTTCGAAAGCTAAAGCTTCTGCACATATTGAAGCTGGTGCTAAAAAAGTTTTGATCTCTGCGCCTGGTGAAAAAGATGTTGAAGCAACTGTAGTTTACGGGGTAAATCACAATGTATTTACCAAAGATATGACTGTTGTGTCTAATGCTTCATGCACTACTAATTGTTTAGCTCCAGTTGCAAAAGTTCTGAATGATACCATCGGCATTGAAAAAGGGCTAATGACTACTATTCATGCATTTACTAATGATCAGGTATTGACTGATGTTTATCATAGTGATCCACGACGTGCTCGTTCGGCGGTTTCTTCTATGATTCCAACTAAAACTGGTGCTGCTGCTGCTGTGGGGCTGGTATTACCTGAGCTTGCTGGGAAGCTTGATGGGCTTGCTGTACGTGTTCCAACTATTAATGTATCTGTAGTTGATTTAACTTTCACTGCTTCACGTCCTACAACTAAGGAAGAGGTTAATGAGGCAGTTAAAGCAGCTTCTGAGGGTTTTCTAAAGGGCGTTCTGGGGTATAATGATAAGCCGCTGGTTTCTATTGATTTTAACCATTCAAGCTATTCTTCGGTATTTGATTCTACTCAGACGCGTGTAGATGGTAATCTGGTTAAAATATTCTCATGGTATGATAATGAGTGGGGCTTTTCGAATAGAATGTTAGATAATGCTAAAGCTTTGATGAATGCAAAATAAGCTGGTGGCATTCTAATAGCTGACCATTTAAGTTATTGTGCTAGAAATAAATCTGGCACAATGTTTAAGTTGTTAGTAAACTTATTAATTTTATAGGATTTTTATATGTTTAAAAAATTGTTGGGGTTTTTCTCAAGTAGTATTGCAATTGATTTGGGTACTGCAAATACGCTAGTTTATATGCATGGTAAGGGTATTATCCTGGATGAACCTTCAATGGTAGCACTTGCTGTTGATAAAAGTGGAATGGGGAAAAAAATACTCGCTGTGGGTCAGGAGGCTAAAGTAATGCTTGGTAAGACTCCTGGGCAGATTGAAGTTGTGCGCCCAATGAAAGATGGGGTAATTGCCGACTTCAACGTTACTGAGCAGATGATCAAATATTTTATTAAAAAAGTTTCTGCACAAAAAATACTAATGTCTGTTCCACCTACAATTGTAATTTGTGTTCCTTGTGGTTCAACCCAAGTAGAGCGACGTGCAATTAAGGACGCTGCGCTTGCAGCTGGGGCGCGACGCGTTGAATTAATTGAAGAAGCCATGGCTGCTGCTATTGGTGCAGGACTTCCGGTTGAGTCTCCAAGGGCATCAATGGTTGTGGATATCGGTGGCGGTACAACTGAAGTGGGAGTCATCTCGCTTGGGGGACTGGTATATGCCAACTCGATTCGCGTTGCTGGCGATCGTCTTGATGAAGTAATCTCCAACCATATTCGTGCTCGTCATGGGTTATTGATTGGGGAAGCAACTGCTGAAGAAATCAAAAAACAAATTGGTTCTGCTCACCCAGATACAGATAATGGAGAAATGGAGATTCGTGGGCGTAGTGTTTATGACGGTTTGCCAAAAAAGATTATCGTAACTTCATCCGAAATTCGTGAAGCATTGCACGATGCATTGGATCAAATGGTTAGTGCCGTTAAGCAGGCTTTGGAATTAACCCCTCCAGAGTTGGCAGCAGACATGATTGATTCAGGCATTGTATTAACTGGTGGTGGTGCATTACTACGTGGTTTAGATATTCTATTTACCGAAACTACACAACTAAAAGTTGTTGTAGCAGACGAGCCTTTATTATGTGTAGCTAAAGGCTGTGGTATGGCACTAGATCATTTATCTGATCAGCGTGTTTACTTAAATCGTAACAAGTAATGCGAAGATTTAAAATTTGGCTTATACTTTTGAGTGTAGGCCTTATTGCTATTGATAAATTCTCTCCTATCAGCAGAATACGTGATAGTATTGCAGTTTTTCTTGAAAAAAATACTTCCCTTCTACTTTATCGAATACAAAGTTATCCCCAATTAGTGGTATTAAAAGTGCAACAGCAACAGGCGCTTGCAAGTCAGAATGTTCAGCTAAAAAAGCAGGTTGAAGAGTATTCCTTATTATTAAAGCAAAGCCGGAATCAGGTTAAAGATGTAAAACTGCTTAATGATCTTAGCCAAAAAGGTATTTATGAGGATTTTAGTCCGGTTATTGCCAAAGCTGTGTTAGATGTGAATTTCTTTGTTAATAATCAGTTACTGATTGATCAGGGCGAAAATAAAAATATTCAGATTGGTTACGCTGTAGTTAATAAAGATGGCGTCATTGGTCAGGTTTCTACGGTTAACCCGAATAGTTCACAGATCAGTTTAATTACTAACCCAGAGTATAAGATTTATGTAGAACATAGTGTTTCAAAATCAAAAATGTTAGCCCAAGGAGCTGGTAATAATACTATAATTGTAAAATATATTGATAAGAATGATAAAATTAAAGTAGGGGATATCCTTGAAACAACTGGGCTGGATGATGTTTATCCCGCACAGATTCCAGTTGCAAGAGTAGTTCGGGTATTTTATGAGAATAATGGTTTTAATAGTGCAGTATGTGTGCCAGTTGTTGATTTTAGGCAGTTACAGTATGTTTCGGTGTTAAAGAGTGATAGTTAATAATCTACGGTTTATAATATTATGTACTGTATTGGTTTTTTTGCAGTTTACAATAAATAACTTTACAATCTTTTATGTTGATGTTATTGCCATATTATTGGTTAGCTTATTGTTACGTGGCAATTTAATTTGGTTGCAACTTATTATATTAAGCTTTATTGGTGATTTAATTGGGCATTGGTATCTCGGAAGCCATTTATTGGCGGTAGTTATAATTAGCTTTTTTACGGGAAAAGTCGCAAATTTTTATCGCATGTGTGGCTGGTTTCCGCGTATGATAATTTCAATGTTTTATTTTGCGCTTTTTTTCTTTGTTATTTATTTGATTGAATTATCTACACATCGGGTATTTACCTCGGTTGATAGCCTGATTTTTCAGCTTCTAGTTATTTTACCACTTGTTCAGTTTGTACTGGAGAAGCTAACTGTTCGTAAACCCTCTGAATATTATTTCTAGCAATGAGTAAATTACGCATTGTTATTGCCTATTTGTTTGTTTGTTTGGTAATAGTAATATTATTACTTCGTTATGCCTATCTACAGATTAATGATCATCAAGATTTATTGACTAAATCAGTAGAAAATTACTCCTCTATAGTTGCAACTCAGCCTGTTCGAGGTGGAATAATTGATCGTAATGGTGTTATTCTTGCTGATAATCGGGTTTCTTATGCTATTGCTATTTTACCCAAGGATAATAACAATATTGAGGAACTATTCAAGACACTTGAAAGCTATATTAATTTAACTGCGCTAGATAAAAAGAAATATGCTAAACAGTTGCGTCAATCCAAAAACTATGATTGGGTAATTGTTAAGGATGACTTGTCTAATACAGAAGTAGCTAATTTAACTTCACATGCATATCTTTTTCCAAAATTAAATATATTTGCACATACCAAGCGGGATTATCCATTTAGTGAGGTGTATTCCCATAGTGTTGGCTATGTAAGCCGAGTTAGTCAGATGGACAAGAAAAAGCTGGATGCGGCAGGAACCACACAAAATTATTTGGCTAATGATTATATTGGCAAAAATGGACTTGAACAAAAATATGAGTCGGTTTTACGTGGAACAATTGGTAAAAAAATTATTCGTACTGATGCTCATGGTAATGAAGTTGGATTGATTAGCAATGAACCCGCTAATGATGGCTATACATTACAGCTTACTCTTGATAATGTACTTCAACAGCAGGCATATAAATTGTTAGGTAACCATAAAGGAGCTGTAGTTGCTATTGATCCACAAACTGGTGGCGTTTTGGTTTTTGTTTCGAAACCAGGATATGATCCAGGTCTGTTTCTCGACGGTATCACACCAGAGGATTGGGAGGATTTGCAGCAGGATGAGCGAAATCCGCTCTTAAATAGAGGTGCCCAGGGGACATACCCTCCAGGTTCAACGTTTAAGCCATTTATGTCTGCTGCTGCACTATATCTGGGGGTTAGAACTCCTCAATACCGTTATAACGACATTGGTTATTTTGTCATTCCTGGTTCGTCTCGACGCTTTCATAATAGCGGAGGTGGTCGTGCCTTAGGAACACTTGATTTCGTTACTGCAATTGCTAAATCTTCAGATGCTTTCTTTTTCAAGCTTGGTTTAGATATGGGGGTTGACCGGATGGATAAAGGGCTTTCTTTATTCAACCTCGGTAGCAAAACTGGTATTGATTTACCGCAAGAAAATACTGGTCTTTTACCATCAAGAGCATGGAAAGCTAAACGTTTTGCCAAAGATGCATATCAGGTAAACTGGCAGGCAGCAGATAGTGTAAATATGGGTGTAGGTCAAGGATTTAATCATTACACTCCATTACAAATGGCTTTTGCCACAAGTATTTTAGCTAATGATGGCGTATATTACCGACCGCATCTTTTAGATAAAGTAATTGATAAAAGTGGTAGCGTTGTAACTACCTATCATGGAACTAAAGAAGAGATTCCCATTCCTAAAGCTTATCTGGAATTGGTGAAAACTGGTATGCAAAAAGTAATGCAGATTGGGACAGGCGCAAGTATTGGCCAAGGTTTACGATATACAATGGCAGGTAAAACTGGTACTGCCCAAGTAGTCGCTTTGGCTGCAGGTTCACGTCATGCAAAGTTTGCTGGTGAAAAATATAAGGATCATTCGTGGTTTATCGCTTTTGCACCAGTGGACAAGCCTAAAATAGCTATAGCTGTACTTGTTGAAAATGGTGGTTTTGGTGCAACTGCTGCTGCTCCAATTGCACGGGCAATTTTTGATACTTATTTATTAGGTGCTGAAAGCCATGAAAGTATGAATGCTTTACGGTATAAAAAATTTACTCCAAGGGTAAATGAATCAGCTCACGATGAGGAGGAAGACTCTTCTGAAAATAATGATAATGGTGAAGAAAATGAAACATTCATTCAAGACTAGATTATATCGATTGTGGCGATATTTTTATAATTTTGATTATGTATTAATTTTTGCACTGCTTTCGTTATTTGTTATAAATGGATTTATTCAATATTCTGCAAATGATCAGGTATTAACCAGAATATACAATGATGTAGGATATATGATATTTTCTTTTATTATCATGTTGGTAATAGCTGGAATTAATTATAATCGTATTCGAGCTAGTGCAATTCCTATTTACATAGTTTCATTGATTCTGATAGTTTTGGTGCTAATTATCGGGGTGAAAGTGAATGGCGCTAGACGATGGCTTAACTTAGGGATGCGAATACAGCCGTCGGAGTTATGTAAAATTTCTGTTCCTTTGCTAGTTGCTTATGTTTTATCCGCTAAACCTATGGCAGTAAAGGCATGGCAGTTTACTCTTGGTATTTTGATAATTTTAATCCCGTTTGCACTGATTGCTAAACAGCCGGATCTTGGAACTGCAATTTTAGTTTTTGCTGCTGGTTTTTTTGTGCTTTTTTTCGCTGGATTGCCATGGCGAATAATAATTGGTAGTATTATTCTTGTCATTTGTTCTAGTCCACTAATCTGGCACATGCTAAAAGACTACCAGAAGCATCGTGTATTAACTTTGATTGATCCACAATCGGATCCGTTGGGTAAAGGGTATCACATTATTCAGGGTATGATTGCGATTGGTTCTGGCGGTATTCATGGTAAGGGGTATTTACATGGAACCCAGATTCATCTGAATTTCATTCCTGAGAAACATACTGATTTTGTAATTACAGTTTTGGCAGAAGAATTTGGCTATATAGGTGTGTGTGTGATTTTATCTATTTATTTATTAGTTGCCTTGCGTGGTTTAAGAATTATGCGGCTTGCTACGGACAGATTTTCTCAGGTTATGGCAGGTAGTATTACCATGTCATTTATTTCTTATGTATTTATCAATATGGGGATGGTTAGTGGTATATTCCCTGTAGTTGGAGTGCCGTTACCATTAATTAGTTACGGTGGAACTGCTACTATCGTCTTAATGGTTGGTTTTGGGATACTATTGTCGATTGACCACCATAATCGCTATGATAAAGTCTAAATGTGTTATTTCCGATACAGAAAATATATTAATTAGATAACATATTGATAATATAGTATATATTTTTAGTAAATTAATTACTTAGTGCTTCTTTTAGTGCCGAATTTTTAAGCTATTGTTGAGATTTTCTCTATTTTCCAATAAAGTACTAAAAAGAGAATAAATCCTTGGATAATAACTATTTGGCAATCAGCAACAGGTAGGTTATACCTATTTAACTATAAAATAATCTAATACGTGTATAATCAAGAGTAATCATCTTCGTTAAATTTGCTCAGCATTACTCAATACCTGATATTTTACGTTTAAAGTATCCTGAAAATGTTTTTCTCCACATATGGTTTTAGCCTTTTCAATAGCACGTCCATTTTCGAGAAAATTATCTGCTTTGGTCTCCGCTATAAAATAAACCTCATCTTTATTTTCTTCATTAACTAGTAGCGCCCAATCTGGATTATATGCTCCTAGAGGTGTATTAACTTTAAACCATGATGGTAGTTTACTAATTAATTTAACCTTATCCTGAAGCAAGCAATCTGCCAGAAATTTAGCCTCGGTACTAGAATCAAACCTTAAAACATTATACAAAAACTTATTTGCTATTAGTTCTGGAGCTACCTTTAAATACCTTGCATCAGCTAAATTACTACCACCATTGTTATCAACATATCCATGATCAATATCTTCATTGATTCTTTCTTGCAAATAATGATCTTCAATACCAATAACGCTATCTTGCAAGGATAGATCAGCAACTTTAGTATATTTTATACCATCAACGATTAATTTGGATTTTTGGATATTTATTTTTGTGGTTACCTGCTCAATAAAGACATCAATATTAAGCTTGTACATTTCTAATTTATGTGGTGCTATTTGCTTTAAAATCGTAATAATAGTTTTTTTGGTTAATCCCGTGGCTAAAGCCAGTTTATTGACTAAATCTATTTGTGGGTTTGTTTGTAAGATTAACTCATTCTGAGCCATTAATTCAGTGCTTATACCTGACTCATCTATATTTATCCGTGATCTGGTTATCTTTAATGCTTTATTTTTTACTTCAAGATTAGCATTAATATCCGTCACAACACTATTAATCAATTCATCAGTATTAAGTGAGACCGAGTAAATGGTTTTGGCACTAATCTTTCTCCAAAGTTGTTTAAATGCCGAATTATTATATACTTTGGGATTAATTTGAATATCTCGTTTATCCCGTTGATTCTTGATTGGTAGCCTCATAGCTAGTTTAGTCAGAATCTCTTTAGCTAAAACTTGATATTGGCGAATCTCTGCACTACTTAACTCAAACAATCCAGCTTGTAACTGCATTTTACATTTATCAGTAACTTTATTGTTAGAGTCTATAAATTCTCTAACTGTAAGCTCAGCATGAATATCTTCTGAAATTTTACGGGCAGCATCAAATGACAACTCTAAATTATCATGTAACAAGCTATTTACAAAGGCTGATTTTTGAACTATCCCGAATTTAATCCCAGCACCACCATTTTCTGAAGATGCTTCATATTCACGCTGTAAATTATCAGCAAAAGCATTATATGATTCGCTAGCAATAACTGTTAAGGTATTTACTTTATCATCAAATACCCGCTCACCAAATTGATTAACACATAAACGTAAGCCACGACCAATTTGCTGACGGCGTTTAAACTGATTCTTACCATCTTGTAATACGCAAACTTGGAATACATTAGGATTATCCCAACCTTCTTTTAATGCCGAGTGTGAGAAAATAAATCTTAATGGTTCTTTGGAATCCAATAGTTTCTCTTTGTCGCGCATGATTAAATCATAAGCATCTACAGCATCGGCAGTACTATCATCCTTGAGATCCTTATAATTACCCTTTTTATCTTTAGCAAAATAACCATTATGTAACTTAATTAGCTCCTCATTATTAGCTAAATTAATGCCAAATGTATTTTGGCATAGTTCAACATAGCGTGCACCTTTTGGAGTAGCTAAGACAAGTTTTAACTCTTCAATAAATGCTTGAGCTAACCAACCATCACTAGTTCCATCATCAGCATGGATTCGATAATCAGCAACCCGGTCAATAAAAAACAAACTAAGAACCTTTATTTTTCGTGCAGCTAATCGTAGCTCTTTATCAATATGATTTTCGATAGCCAAGCGCAACATAATTTTAGCTTTTTGTTCAATACTAATTTCATTGCCGATTGATTCGCCAATAGCAATTTCGTTATCCAAACAACTAAGTTTTAAACCATAGTCACGACTATAGTCTTCAACAATATAGCCATAATATTTATCATTTTGGGTTTTTTCCTGTAAGTCAGTGTCTTTAGCTATCTTTTTTATTACTTTACGGGTAATTTTACCTTTTGTATCTTGCACATCAAGTTCGAGTGATAGTTCAAGTTTTGGTGTGATTTCAACCACCTTGATATATGGTACTACTGTTCCTGCATTATTAAATTCAGCCTCATCAATACTAGCTACTTCAATTTGCTTTACCAGCTTTTGATTATAGGCATCAATTGCATCCAATTTATAAATTTGATTGTAATCATTCTTATGTGTTGCAGAATAACGCAATATAAACAATGGATTAAGGTTTTTAATCGCTTCTATAGCATTTGCGGTATTATCTACTGATTGCGGTTCGTCAATTATTACAACTGGGTTCACAGCTGAAATTAAATCAATCGGACGATACTCGCCAAATTTGTCTTTAAATGCATAGATATTATTTTTACTTTTATTAAATGCAGCAATAGTCATCACCATAATCTGAATGCTATTGGTGGTTGCAAAATCACGAACTTTACTGATCTTCTCACTATCATATGGATAATAATCATAGCTGATATTATTGTATTCAGCCTTAAAGTGTTCGGCAGTAATTTCAAGTGCTTTTATCGTCCCGACACGAATTGCATCACTTGGTACAACGATAATAAATTTACTTAAGCCATAATGTTTATTGAGTTCAAAAGCTGTTCTTAAATAAACATAAGTTTTACCTGTACCGGTTTCCATTTCAATACTGAAATTTGGAATATTTTCATAGTCACCATAATTTAATTCAGAGCTATAATTTTCGATGTAGTTTTCAACTTGGACTCTCTGCAAATTTTGTAACAATAATGTTTCATCAAGCTGTAAACCATTTGCCACCACATCATAGCTTAATAGCTCATTTTTATTTTGTAACATGGTCGCTAAGTCGAGGCTTTTCATACCTGCAAATAATGCAACAGTACTTGCAACTGCTTGTAATTGATATGCTTGATTTTCAAATTTTAATTTCATTTATTGTACCAGTAAATTTATAATTAAGCGAACAATCAAATCTTTTTGCTCTGGCTTGGACGCTGCAACTAATAACGCCAATGAAGTAAGCCCGATATTATTAATGTTGGTTGACAATTTATTTAATTGTAAGTAAAGTACAAATAAAAAACTACCAATTCGTTTATTACCATCGCTAAATGGATGATCCTTAATTACCATATAGAGTAAATTGGCGGCTTTCTCCTCAATACTTTTATAAAGTTCTTCACCAAACATGGTCTGATCTAGATTAGCCAAAATTGACTGCAATTGCTCATTCCGCTCATTAGCAAATAATGCTGTTGCTTCACCAATTGCTAATAACTCATTTTTAAATTCAGTTATTGCATGAATGGTAGTTGAGTAATCTAAGCTCAGGCTATTTTTATGGGTAGTACTTGGGATTTCTAATCTATCTTCATCATACTGTAATAATGAGCTCCAAGTAGTTGCATAGTTATTGATCAAGGCTAAAATATTTTGACCTTGGGCATTAACTAGTTGATTGCTAATCAGAGTATTATTAAGTAAATCCAATATCTGTTGGTATTCTTTGTGTGTGGTATTGATTAGGTTATTATTTAGAGCGTAGCCCTTTGAAATATAGTCTTTTAAGACTTTATTCGCCCAAATCCTGAATTGAGTTCCACGTTTAGAGTTTACTCGATAACCAACAGAAATGATTACGTCCAAATTATAATGCTTAATTTGTCGGGTAACCTTACGATTTCCCTCAGTTTGAACTACCGAGAAAAGCTCGGTAGTTTCATTTTCATTTAATTCATGCTCACTAAAAATATTTTTAATATGTAAACCAATTGTATCACTATCCTTATCAAATAGTTCTGCCATTAACTTCTGGTTTAGCCATAATGTATTATTTTGGTATATCAAATTTACTGAGACATTTCCCTCAGGTAAGGTAAATAAAACCAGTTCTTTAGTATTTTTTGGCTCCATGCTTTTCCTAAACTATACGGATTTGCAAAGGATTATCTTTAGATTGCAATTGTTCTAATGTTGCCAGAGTATTTAGTTTTAGTTCATCTGTAGCAAAACAATCATCTTTAATAATCACTAAGGTTAGTGCATATTTGAGTAATTCAAGGGCAAAGTTTGCTTTTACGGCATTGTCAAGTACTGCTAAAACAAATGGCATACCATCATCATTAACCAATGCATAGCACTGCGTCCCGCCAATATCAAGAATCTGTTGTTTATAATCAAGTGAGTAGCCTTGTTTGAGAACTAACTCATAGAATAAATCTAAACTAGTGCGGCCGGATAATATCATTTCTTCGCTAAAGAAATTACCATCAAATGGCTTGAAATTACTGGTATCTAATTTGAATACTTTGAAACCAATATCCGGAATAGTGGAAGATTTGTTATCTTCAGCTAATAAATCATTTTTAGTTTGTTTTTCCTGCCATTCGGCAAGCACCTTTTCACCAGCGCGACGAATCCGCTCTTTGCCTATTTCACAGATATTTTTGTAACCAGCTTTGTATGCTTCGCTATCAGTTGCGGTTGCTTCAGGTAATTGAACACAAATATATTTACGGCTACCACCATCTTCAGCATTGAGTTGCATAACTGCATGAGCGGTAGTTGCTGAACCTGAGAAGAAGTCTAGGATTATGTCATCACTTAAAGTGTTAGACATTAACATAAAGTCAGTAATTAACTCAAGTGGCTTTGAGTAATCAAATAACGAACGCTCCATACTAAATAATGACTTTAAAGAATCTGTACCTTTTGCATTTATATAAGAATCCTTAAATAATGATGTGAATTGCTTTATTCTGTTTGAATCATCTCGTATTTTTTCATAAATAACATAAGTTCCGTTTTCTCGTTTCTCATAAATAGCGTTGCCATTTGAAATTAATTCATGCATCTTCTGTTTGCCTAGTCTCCAGCGACCATCAGAACCATCGTTTCTAGTTGGATAAATCTCTTCACCATTTGGCCCTGGAACTGGAAACCACATACCAGGAGAATCCTCACGGCGAGAGCCTGCACCCCATTTATTTAATTCTCTACCTCTGGCATATTTACCATTTTCATCTTCTAGATCAAGAGTAACACCATCAACTTCTATACCACCAAAAACAACCTCATCAATACTTTTAGAGTATACCAATACAAAATCGTGCACCTTTCTGATAAATTTCGAGACTGATCCGCCCTTAATTGCCTCTCTGGTTATGGCTACAACAAAATTATCTTCGCCGAAAATTTCATCACAAATTTTACGTAAATTATGCCCCTCTTTATCATCAATGCTGATAAATATCACACCATCATCTTTAAGTAAGTTTCTGGCTAATTTCAGGCGTGGATACATCATATTTAGCCAATCAGTATGATAACGTCCACTTTTGTCAGTATTGGTGCTGATGCGATTACCGTCATCATCAACTTGCCCAGTTAGCTGTAAGTAATTTTTGACATTATCATGAAAATTATCTTTATAAACAAAATCTTTGCCAGTATTATATGGTGGGTCGATATAAATCATCTTGATCTGCCCGTAGTAGCTTTTTTGCAAAAGCTTCAGCACCTCAAGATTATCACCCTCGATATAAATATTTTGGGTGTCATCCCAGTTCTTGCTATCTTCCACACTTGGGCGCAATGCCGCAGTGCTTGGTTGATTGGCTAATGCTTGAGCTTGTTTTTTACCACTCCAGTTAAAGCTATAGCGAGTTTTATCATCCGCCTCTATATCAACCTCATCACCCAGCGCAATTTTTAGCCGTTCAATATCAATACTTGGCTTACCATCCGCGCCCTCACTAAATATTTCCGGCAATATCTGCTTTAGTTTCGCCAATGTATCACCGTTTAAATCCATACTATTGATATCTTCTTGCTGCAATTTATATTTTTCTGCCATTTCTATTGCCTGTTAAAAATGCAATTTTCTAATTCCTGATAGACATTCATATCAGAAGTTATTATTTTTGATAAATTAATTTTAAATATATCTGGCGTTACATTTGTTGTAATACCGCAAATATTTTTGATTAAGCTCAAATTATCTTTTACGTGTTGGTTAATTATGTCAGTTATTTCTGAATCATATTTTTCTTCATTAAAATTTAATTCATTACTTAGACAGTATTTTTGCAAAACCTCTTTATCAAATAAATAATTTTCAATTTCCCATCGTTTTAATACTCTATGATTAGATGGGTTATTATTTAAATAAAGTTGTCTCGCTTGTTCATCTGTATCTCTGCCTGAAGCCATATCACGGTCTTTTAATACTAAAATCTCAATATCAGAAAATACCTTAGTCAGTATCGCCAATGCAATATCACTTCTTTGATCTAGCTCGGTATTTCCACCACTTGAAACAAATTGAACATCGTGGTATTTTTCAGCAAAAACAGTATTAAATACTTGCGCATCCATTCCACGTTCTACACCCCCACGTCCCGGTGAATCTCTTCCTTCACAATAAATTATCTTTCTCGGGCTGATAAGTCCCGTTAAATCTTCTAAAGCAGTATTAAATATCCTTTGCCAATTTTGTCTACTTGGTTTAATTGGATTAATAATTTTAGTTCCAGTAAAATAATCGTCAGCAGAAAAATCAATAACCTGCGACTTATCTTTTAACTCTTCTTGCAATGCTCTTAAAAATCCAATGCTATGAGTTGCTATCCATAGTTGGCAATTTTCAGGGATTAATTTTTCAATTTCAATTAGTAGTTTTCTTTGTATAGAGGTATTTAGGTGTAATTCAGGTTCATCGATACAAAACACTGTTTCGGTATACTTTTCAACTTTTATTATTAAGTCAATGATTATATCAACGACTTCTTTTTCTCCTGAGGATAAGTTTGAATATGGAAAATCTTTAGTATTACCTTTTTTGAAGTATAATTGTCCTTTTTGTTTTAAAATATTTCCAAGACTTGAAATCTCAATATCCAAAACACTTCTTAGGATTTGGTTAATCTTCCCGATTAACGCTTCTTTAACTTGATTGTACGTTTGAGAACCTTCTTCAAACTGTTCCTGAGCATTACCAATTAATCGTTTATAGTTTGATTCTAAACGAGTATCTAAAGCAATGGTACTGATTGGTTCACTTCTATCGCTTAACATATCTGGCAATGCCTTAATTTGAGTTACATTCAATTTTGAAGTAAAGCGATAAGATGTTCTAATATAAAAACTTTTTCGGGTAATTAAGGATGGTTCAATAATGATTGAATTATTGTGAGAGTAAGACTGGCTTATATGTTGTTGATCTTCATAAAATAATGCTTTGGAATAAAAAGTATTTCCTTCATCTCCATAGTTTCTAAAATTTTTTAGTTTTGCTTCAAATGCATCAAAAATTGAACTTTTACCACAACCATTTGGACCAACTAGCGCAATTATTTTTCTAGGCTCATTACCTAAGTCTAAAGTTAAGTCATCAAAACGCTTGAATTGTTTTAACTGGATTTTTTTTATTCTCATGGTAAGCTTTTTTTAATAAAGATTTTTTGTTTTAAGTAGTTTATTATTTTTATAATGTACCTAATTTATCAAGGTTTAAGCATTCCCAAAATGAATAGTCAAACCTATGCCAGCTTTTCATGTCTAGTCGAATAACCCCTTGTTGAACCTTCACTCTTAATTCATCTGGATTTGATATTCCAGTTGCCGTGGCAATTTTATTAAACCAGCTTTTTTTCTCCGCGCGAGCAAATAACTCTAGTTGGTGATGCCTATTGTAATATTGCAATTGTGGATACCAACGGGTAATATTGTCATTAACTAAGACAACTAACAAAATTAGTAAATCAGCTTCAACTAGCTTATCAAATGGTAGTTCTGGATTATCTGCATTCTTACGAATTAACTCTGCGGCAGGACTGTAGTACTGTTTTCCTAATGCTTGGTTTATACTTTCATTGCCACCGTAGTAAAATGTTGAAAAATCGCGATATTCTTTTTGATATGTATAATCATTATAAATATAATATTTTTCTAATAATAATTTGTGTATTAGATCGAATCTATCATATTTGATTAAAATAGCTATAAGATAATAAACAAAATCAACTAGAAATAGCCTATGTGCATCAAACCAATTCTCTCCCCATTGACTTAACCCTTCTGGTCTACACCTAAATCCTGCAAATGTTTCTAAAACATTAATTAAGGGGTCAATTAGTTCCGTAGCAGGATTAAGCTTAAGTTCTAAAGCTATCCAATCAATCAGGCAATTTCTTACAACCTTTAACTTACTAAAGTCATCAATTATCAATTGTCCAATATTAACAGTTGGTGCACTCCGTCTTCTTAAACTATCAACATACTCATCACATGCATTAATAAAGTCATTACGATATAAAAGCTTATTATTCTTATTATTGATAATTGCTTGCTTTAGTATGCTAAACTTAGCAGAAATTGAAGAGGAAGGTAAATTAAACTCTTCACTGAGATATGAAGGTTTTTCTCCTAATCCCGGTTTCTGGTATTGAGGTTGTCCATAAATGCATCGAACAAGCTGTTCCCAATTCTCATTTAAACTTTGTTCGGAAGAAAAATCAATATAGATACGCGACGATAAATAGCTAGGTGTGTAAGCACTACCATTTTCATCCTTCTCACAAATGATTGGAATAAACTTAGATTGCTGTACTTGCTCATATACCTCTTTAGAAATTATTTGTGTTTCAGTACCAACACCAGCCTCGCGATTATTTGCCCGAATTTTGTAATTTTGATTACACATTATCAGCACATTTGTGATACCAGGATCATTTACCATTTTTTCCATAAAAGAGAACTTGTCATCACCTTCCTTTAAGTCATAAATATCAACTGTAACATTCACACCATCAGACATTAGACGATCTGCTACTCCTCTTACAAATGACTGATATTCGCTTGAAGTCCAACAATAAGAAATAAAAACATGTTTTTGTTCTTGTGACATTTAAATTACCTTAAATTTTATTGAAAACAAATTACTTGCTTTAATATTTGGTTCTAACTGAGTTTGATATTGCTGAACCAGTTCGGCTATTTCATCATCAAGTTCCAGCTCTCTCATCTGACGATTATCTATCATCTTACGCTTTTTACTTTTTAAAAGGTTAATTTCTCCGGTTAATGAAACTTTATCACGAATATTAACTGCCTGTTTAATGCTTTTATTGATTTCTTTGATTTGCCCGTCAATCTCTTCAATTTGAGAATTAAAATCAGCTAAAATATCATTACGAAAATTTTCAATTTGCAAATATACATCATCAAAATTCTGGGCTTTCTGTTGTTCAAATTTTGCCAATGCTATATCACGATTTTGCTTTTGTAAATATTCAATATTATCAATTTTGTCAGTATTCCTAACCGTTGCCACCAGATTAAATAATCTTTCACATTCGGACTGTGTAAGCTCCTGTCCATTATCCAGCTTACCACTAAATACCAAATAATCTTCATTATGATCATTAGTTTTAATAACCAGATGCTCTAAAGCTAATGTACCACTCTGATTTTTGTATGCGTCAAGCGCATTTACTTGTTTACCATAGTTGCTTAAATCAAACTCAAGTAACGCATTTGGCGTAGTTTGTGCCTTAGCAAAATTGATTACCAGCTCACCAAGTGGATGATTCAGGCGGTAGAGCTGATTATTAGTATAATCCTGCTGTTCTTCCCAGTTGTCTTTTTTGATCATGTAATAGATGGCAGAGCGAATCCCTTGAATTTGCTGGTTAAGTTCGATAGTTTTATCATCTTCATCAAATTCAACCTTAGGCGCTAATTGTGGTAATTGATACTTGGTAAGTTCCCAGAATTTTTGACTGATTTGATCTAAACGGTTTTTGCTCTGTTCCTCAGATTGTTGCAATAGGTTATGAACATCTTCATCAAAATAAGTCTCCAGAATTTGTTTTGCTTTCTGTAAGCGTTGATTATTTTCTTCCTTGAATTGTTCACCAAGTAAATCAAACTCTTGATTAATAGATTCTTCATCACGGCATCGTGTAAAAATATTTTGTATTGCTTGCTCAAAGCCATTATTGAGGTTGGCAATACTTCCCAAGATTTCATTTGATGCACCAAACACACCATCAAATAGACCAAATTTTTTATCGAGTATTTCATAAATACGTTTATCAATCATATTATTGGTATCGACAAAATTTACTACCACTACATCATATTTCTGACCATAGCGGTGCACTCGACCAATCCGTTGTTCAATTCGTTGTGGATTCCATGGTAAATCATAATTAATTAGCAATGAGCAGAATTGTAAGTTTACCCCTTCAGAAGCGGAATCGGTGGCAATCAGGATTTTGGCAGTTTTTTCAAAGTATTCAGTTATGGCTAATTTCATATCCGCTGATTTAACACCAGATATTTTCTTGCGATTCGCTTTAACATTTAGCCAATCATGGTAGATTTGCTTGGATTTATCATCGTTGTTACTAGCATTAAACAAAACGATTTTATCGGCAAAGCCGTTTTGTTCCAGATATTGTTTTAGATATTTCTGTGTTGCTACTGACTCAGTAAAAATAACGCATTTTTCGCGAGCGCCAATCTCTTTCATTTTTGCGAAGCCAAATTTAATTGCTTTTAATAAATTAGGTAGTTTTGAGTCTTGATTATTATCAATTAAGATTTTAAGATTACGGATTATTTCATCAAGCCTAATTAAAACACGTGATTTTTCGGCTTTGGCAACTAATTGAGGACTATCTGCTAGTTCCTGATATTCTTCATCATCTAGATCCTCGCTGGTTTCCACCAATATCTCTTCTTCAATTTCATCTAAGCTGGTAACCGCATTATCATCAGCCAAGCTTTGCTCAACTCTCAAGCGAATTTTTTGCAAAGTATCAAAAATTGCAATTGAAGATGAAGATTTTATCTTTAATAAAGCAACCTTGATTAAATGAATAACCCGCACATCATAAACATTAACTAGCTCATCAAAAATAAAGTCATTTAATTCCTGAAATAGTTGTAGTTCAAAATTAGTTGACTGGTAATTAAATGTTTGAGAATGGCGCTCTGTGTAGCGAATAAAGCTAGCAACATCTTTACGTAGGGAGCGATGGCAAACTGATTTTAATCTCTCCCGTAAATGAGATAATTCAAGGTCACTGAGATTACTATTTAATGCTCGCTTACTTGCAAAAAACTTATTATCAATAATATTAACTAATCCATAGAGTTCGTTGAGGTTGTTTTGTAACGGAGTAGCTGTTAATAAGATTTTTTTAGTGTGTGAAAATGCTTCTTGTATCGACTGATAAACCTTTGACTTTTCATTTTTTAATTTATGCGCCTCATCAAATACTACTAAGTCAAAAGGGATGGATTTTAATTTTAAATTATATTCTTCACGATTAATCAGATTATAAGAGCAAATTAGTATGTTAGGCTCGGATAAATTGAATAAGTCAATGCCATCTTTTTTAGCTTGGATAATAGGTTTACTATCAAGAATAATCGAATCAAGTGCAAATTTATCTTTAAGTTCTTCCTGCCATTGTTTACGCAATACTGCGGGACAAACAATTATTAGCTTGCGCTTACGTTCAGCCCACATTTGCGCAAGAATTAGCCCAGCTTCAATGGTTTTACCCAAACCAACCTCATCTGCCAAAATTGCACCTTTGGCAATTGGTGAGCGAATTGCGTACTGTGCTGCCAAAACTTGATGCGGATTCATCTGTACCTTGGCATTAAATACCGTTGCTGAAATATCACTACGTGTTTTGCGTAATATATCGTAAGCAAAAAATTTGGCATGATAGGGTGTAAGCAGCATGAAACTCTATAACGAAACAACGAATGTTCTCAATTTTACCATAATCACAAATTATGCTTTAGTTATATCATACATTCTGGAGGGATTATTACAGCGCTGGCTATGGCATGGCGAGTTTTGCTGGCAAAACTTGGTTCAGCGCATTAATTAGATTAGGCTTAGGTTTATCCTAAGCCTATAGTTTTAGTTATTTGAAGAGTGTTGCATAATTACTTATAAATAACAGTACAAACCAGTCTCTTGTTCAAACAGTGAGATTAGTTCTTCCGCATAAACATCATTAATCTGCTTGATTATCTGGTTTTCAGTATCTTTTCTGGTATTCATTAAGGTATATTCATATAAATCTAACCCAATATTGTAGGTAATAAGGACTAGATTAATATTGTTCCTGATTTTAATATCAGCTGGTAGTTTACAATGTAAGACTGGCTGATCTTTGCTATTAATGCTATAAGATAACTTAGCTCCGGTCATGGTAGTAAACTTACTGCCACCTAACTGACTTAAAATCGTAGTAACTATTTCTTTAGCATATTCTTTATCAGTCATATTGATTAGCTCCTGTGGTTTAATTGGTATTTGATACGTCTTTTTTAATTCTTTTTTGTTCTTTGATCTGGTTGTTTAACTAAATGAGATTGCTCCCACTAGATTAGTTGATTACTGGCTGTAATTCGGTTTCAATGATTTTGCTGCCATAATCCTTACGGATTTGCTTCATTGATTTAGAACCGCGCTTATAATTGGTTATGTTGATGGTTGGACTCCAATACCATGATTTTTTAGCTCCAGAGAATTTAAAGCCCAGATTGTTGATAGTTTCTCTATGTGGGTAAGTATTACCAGATAACCATACCCAATAGCCGCAAACTTCGATAATTACACCATGTAAGGTTTTAAGAGTATCCAGAAAGCTAAAATCAAAGTTATGTGCTGTTTCGTTATTATCCTGATTAATATCTAAAGTCTGATTAGTTACAAAGTATTTGCATAATTCAGCAAAAGCAGTATTAATTAATTGCATGGTTTCAGTATTTCCACCCTTATCAGGATGATTAATACTAGCTAGCTTTCTATAGGTCTGTTTTATATCATTGATGGTGTATTGACCATTTTTAAGACCAAAGATAACAATTGCATTTTCTAGTTTATTCATGATTACTACTCCATAAAGATACATGCTTACTAAGCGCCAACGAGCGCTATTTACCGATTAATTAAGCCAAACCCAGATTATTTGATTCCAAAGGATAATCCTTTGGCTGCCAGAGGCATATCATCCAAACCAGCATATTTTTTCTTTTGCGGCTTAATGGCGATACTAAAAAGCATGGACATGTGCTTGCCAGTGCGATTGCGCCAACAGGAAAGTTTTTAAATTGTTTTATGGAGTTTACGAAGTAAAAGAATTTATAAAAATTTGGTGCACACCAGAACCATAATTAGCAATTGATAAGATTTGCTAATTAACTGGTTTCTGGTAGTGTCGTTCATGAAGATTATTAGTGAGGGTTACCGAGCTAATAATTTCACACTCGGCAAGCTGAAGCATGGACATGCTTTATCGGCGTTATAATGTTAGCCGCAAAAGAAAAATTTAACAATGTAATCAGCCATAGGCTTAAATAAACTTAAGCCGTGAGTATTTACTCACTACTTATTCACATTTTTTGGGGATATCTGCTATAACAAATTGATTTGATTTTCAAGTTGGTGTAACTTAGTTAGTATCTCACTGAAATCTGGATAACTACCAAAAATCATAGCTCTCATTTGCTTATAATCGTCTTGAAGCACTTTTAAGCGATATTCTGGTGGGATTAGTTTTAAATTACCAGTTAAACAATCTTCATACTTAGCCCAATTGCGGGGATAGAATTTTTGTTTAAATTCGACAACATCATTTAATAGACTCATGTTAGCTAATGCATTATCCTTTATAGATGAAGAAGCCAACATAGCTAAATCATAATAGTGACGTGAATAACGTAGTGGTAATTGGCTATCAAGCGGGCGATTAGACTCATGATGTAATATGGTTGCTTTCTCCCAAAAGGTACGTTCGGCAACGATTGCTTTTACATTACAAATCGGATCTTTAGATAATTGAGGAAAAGCATCTGCTACAAACGAAGTTATGGAGAATTCCCCAAATGGCAACCATGCTGCTAGTGGACCAATCTCTAATAAAATCTGAGGTCGTAAATAAGGGTCATTAAAAACAGCAGGATAATTAACCTGAATAACTAGTTTGGTTGTTTGGTCTAACTCACAATGACAAATAGGCTGCAATATCTCGTTAAATCTTGACAACAACTGATCTTGCATAAATTCGTGAGCGCTATCATTGAGCGATTGGTTAAATTTATTTTGCTGACTATTACTCCTTGCTAGCCTTGGATTATCTTGAGTAACAGTGCTCCAGTCCAAAATTAAGTCTATATCTTCAGAAAAACGTTCAATTACCTTAAACACCTTGGATAAACTGGTACCACCTTTAAACATTAAGATTGAGGATAGATATTGATCACTATATATTTTACTTAGCACCCAAGTAACCCAAAAGTCTTTTTCGGCAATTACTGGAGTTACTTGTTTTTTAATTGCGGTTTCATTAAATATCTCTTTCAGTTGAGATTTATTAAGGGTGGCGATATGATCCATATCTAATCCTGACAAACTTGCTTAATGACGTTATAGATCCAATCTGTAACGGTCTTAGTATCTTTTATTATCTTAGGGTATAATTTGCTATCAATTTTTTGCTTGAGTTTAGTAATAATCTCAGCTGAAATATTATCTTTACCAAGACTTTTAATTGCCTGAACTAATAAAGCGCTTTCTGCGTATTTAAACCCAACATTTTTAAGAGCTATTTTCTTAAACTCTAGCTGATTGCCCATAACCTCATATTCTCGCTTTGGTCCATCGCTAAGATAAATATATCTGGCTGGCACTTGAGTGGATAGACCAAGCAAATAAAGTGCAGTATCTCCTGATGGTTCAATTCGCCATTTGAATTTCCGAGCAAGAGCATGGGCTACTTTATCTATCTCCGGGCTTAAATACTGCTGCAATAATTCGCTGTACTTAGGAAAATCGTATATGCCGCGCATGATCCGCCGAATCTTGCCTTCCTTATTTAAATTGGATAAGGCTTTGTCAATATTATCACCTGGAAATTGATCAACAAAATCTGCCCCAGAGAATACATAACCTCTCCCACTACCAGAGATCTTGATAAATGCTTTACTATCAATCGATTGCAAGAATTAACTCCATAAAAAAATTTCAGAAAAAATAGGTAATTTTTCTGAAAATATTATATCAGATCATCCCATAATTTATCAAAAATATATTGATTTCTACTTGACTTAAATGATAAAATTAGAGAACAATGGTTTTATGCTCTTCTGGTATACTGCAACTTCCTTGCGATTCTTTCTCAATTTAAAAACTACACTAATACTTAATTTATACTCTTACGTTAATCATACTTGTACATACTTTGTGATAGCTATAAGCCCAGACAATTCTTTAACTCGCATAATTAATTATGAATAATTCAAGACGCAGTGCGTCTCGAATTTAAACTATCCATAGCATAGTTAACTAAAAGCTACGCAAAAGGATTAATCGATTTGGGCGTGGAATCATCGTTATCGAAAACTGGTTGAACAATTGACTTGATTTCTCTCGATATTCTGCGAAGTTCCTTAAACTCACGGCTATCTTTATCAAACTTTCCGGGTAAAATCTGAATAATCCCCGTATGCGCCCGATTAGTTGGTCTTCCTGCACAGACCAAGAAACATTCGCGATCCCGTAATAAATTAAGCATGTCGTTAGTAATTTTTGGTACATCCTGCTCACGATAGCTTTTATTACCAGTTCCTTTATCCACTAATGTTAGCCCGCGTTCAGTGTGTTGGGTTTCAACACTAACTTTAATCTTTCCGCCAACCTTTTCTAGCTGCTTGATAATAAATGGATCATTAGAGCCATAAATATAGCTGTAGCTGCAATTAGTAAATAGAGTGCCTATCATATCCTCACTAGTAATATTTAGTTGTGGTGCTTTTAATAATGCAGCAGTTTGATAAGCTACCAAGCAATGAATACCTTTGCCACCACCTTCAGTAAATACTTCAGTCAGATCTTTATTTACATATTTAAAAAATTCATCGGCAATAAGACAAACTTTACGTTTACGATTAGGTAGCCTTAATAGTATTGAAATTAAAGCCTGAATAATTGGATAAGCTTCCTTAGTCTTGGACTGGATATACCACACGCCACCATTAGCAATTAATTCATCAATGCTTATAGCATTTTTAGCATTTATGCAATCCCAATCAGCCAAAATTTGTAAGCTAGTTTCAATCTTCGACTTTTCATTATCTTTAGCAGACGGATTAAAAAACTTATCATAATGAATAGTCATTAAATCACGAATAGTTATTTCTTGCTCTTCATTGGCTATAAACTGAGCCAGACTTAAAGCTACTTTTTTAGCTTGCTTCTGATAATAGTCAGTAGCCATATCTGAAGTCTCCTGAATATTGCATAACTGTAGGATTATTTCCTGTAAGGTATCTACATCCTTAGTTTGCAGAATATTAAATTGAAATGAGGTTGATACTCCAAATTCCATATAGGTATAGGGTTGCTGTAATTCATTAGCTGCTTTATATAATAATGGCGCCATAATATCATCACCACCATTTTTAACATCAAGCATAATTACCAACTCACCAAACATCATCATTTGAATAGCCAATGGCTGAATCCCTAAATTTTTACCAGACTGACTACGTCCACTAAATTGAGCATGCTTCTTTGAGAATATTGAATAGTCTTCATAAACTGGCTGCTTTTTTTCTGCATCCCAATTTAGAAACACCTGCTTTTTATCAATCCTTAAATAAGATACTGGATTATACTCTTTGGGTTGAACCTTGCTCATCTCCTTAGCTAACTGTTCTGTACTCATAGTGCTATTGAAATTAGTTTTGGTAAATCGGGCAATTAATCCTTGAAGCTTGGTTCCATATTTCCTTTTTAGTAGAATTGAGATTACTATGCTACCAACTAAGCCAATAACAAACAAAGTCAGTAGTTCAAATAATATATGTTCAGTAAATTGCTCCCTACGATAAGCCTGTAATTTTTTCCCATAATCATTAATGACTTCAGGTAATGAAATGTAGAGTAAATATGTAGATAAGCCCCAATAGAGAATACCAATGCCAAATCCTAAACGTTGAATAAAGTTAACAATGATATTTTTTGATTTCATAGTGTAAAACACAAAGCTAGTAAATATCCCATAAGCAAAAGCCACCCAATAAATATTAGCCATTAAAAATACTTCATGATACGGTTGTATAAAAAAGTATTTCATTAAAAATAAGAACATCTGATCCAATAAATTCTGCATGATATAAACTTTCGATAAAAAATTAAACGATGATAAAAGAAACCGGGAACCATAAGCCATTGCTGCGGTAATTAAGCTGAAGCAGAAATGGCGCAATGGGGCAAGCTCGTCCAGAGCGCAGCCTTTGAAGCAAAGCTTCAAATGGGGGTGCCACTTAGGCAAAAATCGCCAACCGATTTTAGCGACCCCAGTCGCGATGCCTTAGTGGGGGCTTGCCCGCCACAACCGCCTGCCACAAAATAGCGCCAGCACCCACCAGGGTTTTGTGAGCGAGGCCTCGGCATTTTAAGGAACAGTCAAGTCAGCAAACGCCAGTGCAGCTGACGCAGAATGTTACGACGCATTTACCTTAGGTTTTAACAAAAAACCAGCGGTAAAATGCCGAGGCCTCGCTCACGCGGGGCGGTTGTGGGCAACCAATAAACGACAAGGTATTTACCCTAGTAAATAGCAGCAAACAGGCGTCCAGCCGTGGTTTGTAGCGTGCCTTGTCATATAAACAAAATAAATCATGAAGCAATAAACTTCGTTGTTTTAAATCGTTGTCATCCAGACACGAACTAAACAACGAATAAAACAACGAATAAAAAAAGAGCTAACTATTTTGTAGTTAGCTCTTCGTAGGCTTTTTTTATGAGTTTTTTGAGATACTTCTCAATAGCTTCATCCAGATCAAGCATTAAATTTCGCTCTTTAGCATTAACTTTTAGCTGCTCCAATTCAGTTAAAAGCTCGCTTGAAATTTTAAGCTTGAGTTCAGATTTATTTTCAATAGATTTAACTAATGCCATTGCAATTGCTCCTAAAATTAAATTAATTTTTGTAGATAATCTTGAAATTCATCAAAATTAATGAACTCAAAAAATGATTTATATTCATCCTTAAAATGAATGTCCTGATGATTCTTACCTTTCAAAACTGATACTGAAAATAATGCTTTTCGCATTACCTCGGAATTAAGATTATCCGCACAGACAAATAAAACCCTATTGAATTTGCCAGATAAACAATCTGCCAAACATTTGGCTATTTTATTCTTTAATGCTTCCAAACTATAACGATTGCGTTGCAATTCAATACTGATTTTAAATTCATCCCGGATAACCAATAAGCCATCGGGGTAACTTTTATAGCTTCTGTGTTTGATCAAGATTCTTTCTGTAATCCATTCAAAGTTATTCTTGCTGGCAATAATCTGCAATCGCTGAACTAATTCACAGTGAATAAAATTCTGTTGTGAAATTTGTGGTGACCTAAGTTTTTTAGGCTCATAACCCAGATCCGAAAGTGCATTTACTGTAATAAAATAAACTATTCGGTAACCAGTACTGCAAGCAAATTTACTTTTGGAGATTAATCCATCCTTAACCATGCTATCCAAAAGTCTGCGTGTATATTTGATGTGATTAACACCAAGTATCATGGTCAAATTATCAGCAGTAGTCCAATCCACAAGCGCCAGAAAATGTAAAATTTGATCCCGCCGTTGCTGATTAAGCTTGATTTTATCTTCATGACTTAGTGTCAAATTTGCTAAATTATTCATTTGGCGGAACCTTATTAGGGTTAAGCACAGTAAAAAATTGAATATAAAGATACTCTGGCTCATCAGTATTAAATTTACAAATATCAGGATAGTTCAAGTACAGCCAATACAGGAAGCCGAGATAATTTGGTGCTAGACATTTGCGCGGATTACCAACAATAACTCTTGCTGGAGTTAAAATTTGTTGAGCTATCAACTCGTTGATTAAAGCAGATTTTTTGATTTGTTTAACTAAACCGCGATAAGCTTCATCACCTTTTTTAGTATCAAAAATCTTATATCTTTGTTTCCTTTCCGAGTTAAGCAGTTCATTCAAAATTGGTAAATGCCAGTTGTTTTTTAGCACCGAACGCGTATATGCATCAGTATTTTTTACATTTGGTTGCGAAGCAGTGTACTGTTTAGCTGCATTTATTTCAAGCTCTGAATAGTTATCCACAGTAATTTGGGTCTGATTTATGTTTGTTATTTTTTCTATATTATTTTTATTTTGTTTTATATTAGGTGTCAAATTTTGCCGATCCGGTTGAACAGCGTTATAAAAATTGACTGATTTCTCATACGATTCAGGATCATTTTCGAAATTATCCACAACTAATTCTTCAGGGTTTTTTTGAGGGGAATTATGTAGAAAATAATCATAGCCACCTAATAATTGACCATTATTTGGATTTCGTCTTGGTTTTCGACTTATCCAACCAGAATCAATCAATTGTTGAATATAACGTTTTAACGTATTTATACTTATGCCTAATGCTTTGGCTAAATAACTATTAATGACAATCCATCGTTTACCTTTTGAGAGCAAAAACATATAAATAATTTTGGCAATAGGATCTAAAAATGTTGAGTTTAATAAGGCATTGGGAACTGGAGTATAATCTCCGGTAATTTTTGCAGATACAATCATAAATTGCACTCCTAATACGTCGGCAATAGCCAACCATGCAACTTACAATAGCATATAAATTTGATTTATGATAAAATGTAAGTCGCTTTGGTGTTAAAAGCATAGCTAATAAGGGGTTGCCGCCCCAAATTAGCCAATCAATATGGCTAAGTAATTACTGTTACTTAGCCATTCAACTCTACTCGCTGCTGTTCAAGCCATTGATCTATTTGTTCGTTACTCCATCTATTTAATCTGTCAAAAACCTTGAATGCAGGCTTTGGAAAATCCCCAATCACATTCATGTGGCGATACAAAGTAGCACGCGAGATCCCAGTAATATTCAGAACATCTTTCATTGTTAAATATTTTTTCATTTAAGTACCTTTCTAAATATATCGATTAATGTCTTAGTATGACATAGCATTATTTAAACTCTTCTCAACAAAATTAATTATATGTTTTTAAACTGCGAACCTCAAAAAACATTACTTAACCATCTGTTATAAATTATGTTTATCTAATAATAAATTTAATTTTTCATAATTGCTTTCAATGATAGGTTTAAGCATATTTAAACGCAATTTTTCCTGATTTCCCTTTAAATTCCATTTTAAATTTTTTATAAAACTATATATTTCTCTGGATATTTCGCAATATGTTTCACTACAGCTATATACTCTCTGAGCTAAAATGGGAAACATCCAGTATTTATGATAAGAGAGCACTTTTACATTTTTATCTAATAATTTTGCAATTTTTAATGGGTCATTACAGTTAATATCCCTATACTCAAATTCATTCAAAAAATCCTTCAATTTTTCTTCTTTTATCTCCATAAAAGAACTGCGATATGGCGATTTAAAATCAAGCTTGTGATAGAATAACGAACCATTTTTAATCACTACATGATGAGTTTTAAATAACTCATCTAACGATGATGTACCTGAATCTGCAAGAGCTACTTTATATTTGCCCCAGAAAAACCCATCAAAATTATTTTTCTTGGCATCAGCTTGTTCTTCATTTAACCGATCTTGAACTTCTTTAGCAATTAACTTATGAAAATCTTTATATATCTTACCTTTGCTCTCCAAAAAGTAACAATGAGCTTTATTTTTCCCTCTCATTATTTTTCTATACGTATCTAAGATATCTTCTCCAATATCAAAAACTAAATCATTAAATGATCTCGGTGAAAATCCAGGGTCCAAAACACTATACTTTAAATACTCATTGGTAATCGTCATAACTAATATTGGTTTCATGGGAAGCTCTTCTGAGCGGGCAGAGTAGCTTTTCTTTCCTGCTAATGTAAAAATTGGATTAAAACCGTTACTATCAAATAATAGATTGAATTCAGTCCTAGTTATTGCCCTTAGAGCGGCAATATAAAAGATAATAGACTGGAAATCATTCTCAGAAATAGGTTTTAACCAAAATTTGGAAACTATAAAAAGTGCACATAATATAACATTGCGAAGATATTCAAACTTAACGCGCTTATCTTTTCTTAACGGAACCAAACGACTTCCATCGAACTTGATTACATTTGACTGATCAATAATGCTAATTAGTTCTTGTAAAAACTCCCCTAAAATCTCATAAATTTTTCGACTTAATTCATCTAATGGTAAACCGTGTAAGACTCTATAATTTAAAACTTCTCTCACTTTCCATAAAAAAAATTGGCTATTTATTAATTTTGTACCTCCCTCAATTACACCTCCAAAGTCAATTTCCCTGTCACCATTCGGAGTATTTAGTGTATATCTAAAATATCGTCTAAGAATAGATAGATTTTTTTCGCGTTCTTCCTCTTTATTTAAAAGAGCGAATAGCTGGTCATACATTTCTAAAAATTCAGAAAATTTATTTGCAGGTTCATTCATCTTAATCACCCCTTTAGTATACGGTAGATAGGTAATTATTATATTCAGGGATAAGCGCTTCAACTTTAATCGACCACACTTCAAGCATCTTTCGGCGCTCATCTAAATAATCATGCTTAAAATAACTAAGCCCTGACTTGTTTCTAAATTCATGATTAAGTGCTGCTTCAATAACAATCATATCAAAACCAAGCTCTTGCAATTTTGTTGCTCCAGTTCTCCTTAGGTCATGGATAGTGAATGGTTCCTCTAAAACTGTTTCTGTAAATCTTATCATGTTATTTAATGTATTATGGCATGGGCTTTTTCCGGTTTTGCCAGTAAATACTGATTCACATTCACCATTTAACTCTTTTAAAATTCCAAATAATTTCAAAGCGCTTTCACTAAGTGGAACTTTTGTTGGCTTATTTGTTTTGTTGATGGGAATATGAAATAACTTGTTTTCAAAATCTACTTGATCCCAAGTTGCTTGTAAAAGTTCATTTTTACGTACTAATAGAATAAGTAAAAGGTGAACTGCAATTTTCCACTGGGTTCGAATGTTTGCTTTATAAGTCGTATTTAATAATAATGATATTTCAATGTCGGAGAGTACTCGTTCTCTAACTCTATCTTGATAGAGAGTACCTACATTTATTCTATCTACAGGGTTTGTGTTTATATAGCCAATCTCATAAGCATACTTTATGACTTGCTTTAATGTAATGATATTACGCTTTACTGCGGCTGGGCTAATTTTAATTTTTGGTTGAATTAATTTCTTATGAATGATCTCAGAAGTAAGATCACTAAGTTTTATGGTGCCGATTTTAGCTACTATTTCGCTGTTAATACATCTAACTAATTGAGCTAGTGAAGATTTATTTTTTCTTACCAGCGGAGCTTGATGTTCAATATACTCTTCCGCGAGCTTTGCGATTGTGATAGAAAGTGCTTTTTGGCGTTCTATATAATCTTTAGGATTAATACCTTGTGCAATAAGCTTGCTATATTCCAAAGCTTTATCACGAGCATACGCCAAGGTTACAGCAGGGTAACGTCCAATTGTTATCCAATTTTTAACATTACCGAGGTTTACTCTGTAACGGAATGATAACACTCCTTTTTCACTAACTACAAGATATAGATAATCACCATCAGAGTAATTACCTGCTACAGGATTTTTATATAATTTATCAACATCTGTTGATTTTAATACATGTTTCACGGCTCTTTTGTCCAGATACTAATTAGTACTTGATAGATTATACCATAGTGCCATATCTAGTACTAATATATTAAATTATACTGGATTTTATGAGATATATTGAAACATTAAATATTATATAACATACTGAAAAATCAGACAAATATACTATAAAAAAGATGCGGTAAGAAACTCATTCTACTTTCCGATACAGAATTTACTGAATATCTCACCTAATAAATCATCGGCACTAAATTCTCCGGTAATCTCACCCAACGCAGTGTGGGCATAACGTAATTCTTCAGCAAGAATCTCAAGTTCCTCCCAGTGCACAAATGCAGTATTGATATGGGACACTGCTTTTTGCATGGCATTAAGATGTCGCGTTCTTGCAATAAATAAGCTTTCGGTTGCAGATTCAAAACCAACTGTATCCAATAAATATTTGCGTAGTTCATCAATTCCTGCTTTGTGTTTTGCCGAGATGTAAATATTGGTTTTCTCTGCTTCTACTGATATACGAGGAACCTCACCAGATAGATCAATCTTATTGTGAACATAAATTTTCTTTACGTGGTCCGGGACATACTCTAAAATTAATTTATCCTCCGCCATAATTCCAGATCTGCTATCTATCAGGATAATACAGATGTCCGCTTCACTAATAGCATGAATGGCGCGCTCTATACCTATTTTTTCAACGGCATCTTCTGTCTGTCTAATTCCCGCAGTATCAATAATATTAAAAGGTATTCCATCAATAATGATTTTCTGTTTTACAATATCGCGGGTTGTTCCTGCTATATCTGTCACAATTGCAACTTCTTCATTTGCAATTACATTTAACAGACTGGA
Source organism: Aquella oligotrophica (assembly GCF_002892535.1). Lineage (NCBI taxonomy): Bacteria > Pseudomonadati > Pseudomonadota > Betaproteobacteria > Neisseriales > Neisseriaceae > Aquella > Aquella oligotrophica. The sequence continues at coordinate 934,876 of NZ_CP024847.1, forward strand.
TTTACCAACATTCGGTTGTCCGATAATCACAGTATTAACACCATTATTTAGGAAAACACCTTGTCTGGTGGTTTTTAATAGTGGATGAATTTCATTGCGAATTACTTCCAGTTTTTCCTTAATTTTTGCGTTGGCAACAAACTCAATATCTTCATCAGGAAAATCAAGACTTGCTTCAACAAACATTCTAAGATTGATTAGACGTTCATTAATCGCATTTATGAAATGGGAGAATTCGCCACGCAATGACTTAATTGCGCCCTTTGCACTGGCTTCACTTTCTGCATGAATAAGATCGGCAATGCTTTCTGCCTGAAGTAGATCAAGCTTTCCGTTGAGGTATGCTCGTTTGGTAAATTCGCCAGGCTGTGCATGTCTGCAACCTAATGAAATACAATACTTTAATAGCATATTTAGAACAACGGGGCTTCCATGTGTTTGTAATTCAACGACATCTTCACCAGTAAAGGATTTTGGGTTGTCAAAATAAATTAAGATTCCCGAGTCAAGAATTTCATTTTTGTCATCGTAGAAATTACAATACTGCGCATAACGTGGTTTAAGATTCTTTTTGCCGGAGATGGCTTCGATTATTGGGAATAGGTCATACCCTGAAATGCGGATAATTCCTACTCCGGCATATCCTGTCCCAGAAGCGATTGCAACAATATTATCTCGTGTGTAATTCATTTTTATCAGCTAAAATGGTAACTGCTCGGACTATTTCGCAATAGCTGTGTTGCAAGGCTCCTCATTTACTTCTCATGTAAACCGCGTCGCATTGCGCCTTGCTCTCGCTGCATATTCCGGCAGTTACGGGGTCATATAGTATGAGTAATTACCTAAAATGTATAAGCATTAATTATTGAGTCTCCATTTAGCAGGCATAAAATTTGCCAGAAATTAGGCATTACGCTGTAACGGCGAACTATCTCACGCATTTTTTTTAGGCTTGTGTCCGAAATTATCTGTGTTTCTGCCATTTGCTTTATTAATTTAAGGAGTAGGTAATGTTCGAGTTCATAATAAAATTCATCAATCGGTTTGTTACTAATTATACTACCTCTTAATTCTTGCCATTTTGGAATAATGTACTCAAGAAGCTCAGCTTCCTCAGATATTTCAATTGTCTTTTCGGTTAATTCTGCTAAGACTTGTGAGTAGCTACTTTTTGCAATTTCATCTTGAAATTTATTAACTTCATTAGCTAATTCACTAATTTCATTTAAAGCTGACTTGATAAGCTGATCACTAACGTTTTTTCCTTTTAGAAATTTATTCAGTTGGTGATTAATTTGAGTGTTTGAGGTGAGTTGTTGCATTTTTTCATCTATGTATAAATTTGATTTTCAATAAGTTATAAAGAATATCTAATTGATATTTTAAGATAACCAAGAATCAATGCAATATTTTATCATAGTTAGACCCTCCTTATCTTTTGTTACCGGATGATTACGTGATTAAACATGATATAATTATTAGCTTTATTTCTTTTATTACCATTACGCTATCAGGATTGCATGACTTATCACAAGCAGAAATTACTCATCATTCTTGGCTTTGCCAACTATTGCAGCTATGCCGCTGGGGATGTATGGTCATTTCTTGGGCAGAGCAAATTGCAAGAATCCCAGCCTTTAGTTTGCGGCTTGGCTGATGATGCATGGATTGATCAATCTGGACCAGATTATGTCAAATACCCACGAGTTGAGTCGGAAACACTGTTTTTAACTGCGGATACCATTAATGGACAAAATAAAGGTAATCAGATAGCTCAGGGTAATGTTGTTGGCTACAAGGGGAACCAGACATTTTCTGCAGATTGGCTAATTTATAATCAGCCAGCTGGTAGGGTTACTACTGGGGACAATATGGTTCTAACCAGACAGTACGATGTTATTACTGGTCAGCAGGCAGATTATTACCTTGATTTATATAAGGGCACGTTTACCAAAGCTAATATTTACTTCGAAAGTGGTAATCTTTCTGGGGCTGGGGAGAGCATTAATGTCTATGATAAAAATCATTTAGGTATTAGTAATGGCTATTTTACTGGCTGTGATCCCAATGATCCTGCGTGGTATATAAAGTCACAAAATATAAATGTAAACTATCAGGATGCAAGTGGTACCGCCAGAAATGCTACCATGTATTTTGAGTCCGTGCCAATTTTTGCTACTCCCTATATGAGTTTTCCTTTGGGGCAGCGTAAATCAGGGTGGCTAACTCCGCAGTTTGGTGGTACTTCTACTTCAGGGTTTATGGCCTCTGATCCGTATTACTGGAATATGGCACCAAATTATGATATGACGATTACGCCGTACATCTGGGCTAATCAGGGGGTTATGGTTTCTGATCAGTTTCGCTATATGACTGAATCAAACGTAGGTAGTATCTATACCGAGCAGCTTCCGTACAATTGGGGAACAACAGTACCAAATAGTTATCGCTATTATTGGAGTCTTAACGATATTTATACTCCAGTTAATCAGTTACAAATGGGATATAAATATAACGTAGTATCTGATAGCAACTATTTTAATGATTTTGGAAATTTTTATTCGGTAACGGATAATGTCAACCTAGAACAAAGTGTTTTTGCCAACTACACGCCAACTTGGGGTAATGCTGGGATTAAATTACTTAATTACCAGACCTTACAACCTTATGGTTATGCTTCAACCGTACCAATATACTCTTCTTACCCAGCGATAAATTTCAATGTAAAACCACAAGATATTGGTGAGGGTTTTAAAGGGGCATTAACCAGTAATTATACCTATTTTTATAGTCCGGCAATGCAAAGCGGTCAACGTACTTACTTATATCCGAGTATAACCTATCCAATGCAGGCGACTTGGGGGTATTCAACGCCAAAAATTGGTTATAATTATACCTATTATAATCTTGGTGAAGCACCAAATGTTGCCAACAGTTCAATGCAAGTGCAGCGTGCATTACCAGTTGTTTCACTGGATAACGGTTTATATTTTGATCGACCAATGCAACTTGGTGGTGGCGGAAATTTTACTCAGACGCTTGAACCACGATTATATTACCTGTATATTCCACAGAATAATCAAGCAAATTTACCTGATTTTGATACCGCAACAGCTACTTATAATTATAATCAGTTATTTAGTGAAAACCGCTTTACTGGTTTTGACCGGATAAATTCAGCAAATGATGTGACTATTGGCGGTACTACCAGAATACTAAACGATTCAAATGGTATGGAATTAATGAATTTTAGTGCCGGATACAGATATTATATTACGGAACAAAATAATTTTCTTTACGGTAATCAGACGCAGTATGCTCAATTGTTTTTGCCAAATCCGAATCTTATAGCCGAATTAAATAATAACTGGACCAGAAAATTTTCTACTTCAGCAAGCTTTCAATATTCAACCGTTTATAATACAGTAGATGCTTATAGTGCAGGATTTAAATTTAATCCAGAAGACTATAAAGTTTTGAATGTAAGATTCCGTTATCAATATCAACTACCGCTTTTCTTTTATGGATGGACACCTGGGCAGGCGCTAACAGCGAATGGTGCTACATTTGAAAATCAATATGCACTGGATGTTTCCGGACAATGGCCAATATACGATGATAAGCTTTTTGCTGTTGGACGAAGCAACTATGATTTCACTATGAGTCAGTTTTTGAATCTGGTGGGTGGTGTTGAATATAATGGTGGTTGCTGGACAGTTAGTGCAGTTTATGAGCAGTTTACCTTTAACGTGAATCAGACACAGATTGGCTATTTCTTACAATTTTCTTTAAAAGGTATCGGTGGTGTTGGTACCGGAGATCCTACTTCAGATCTGAAGACAAATGTTCCTGGATATATGCCAATTTCTCAACCACAATTTACAGGGTTTTAGGAGTTAGAATGATTAGAATATTGTTAGTGTTGATCTCTGCATTTTCTTTACCAGCTTTTGTTTATGCTAATGAAGCTGAATCTGCATTAGTCTCTGGGGTGGATGCGAGCCAACCTATTGTCGCTGCCAAAAGTATTACAGCTAGTCAGGTCAAAGCTACTACTCAGGCTCAGAGGTCTCCGTCCTCTGCTGGAAATCGACAGCAGTCAACGGTATTAGTTGATAAGATAGTTGCTTATGTTAATAAGCGTATTATTACCCAAAATGAGTTAGAGAAGCAGATTGCCCAAACTAGAGATTCACTGCAGCAACGCGGAATTACTAATACAAATTACAATGATTTACGTACTAGGGTGCTTGATCAGCTAATTTTACTGCAAATTCAGCTGGACTTGGCTGCTAGAGGGGAATTAAGACTACGGACGCTGAAGTAAATGATGCAATTAACAATCTTGAAAAAGCTCAAGGTATAACTGATCAGCAGATGAGGGCAAAGCTTGCTAGGCAGGGGATGTCATATGATGATTTTAGGCAGCAGTTAAATGATCAGATAACAGCAGATAAATTAAAGCAGCGTGAAGTTGATGCGCGTGTAGTTGTTAATGATGATGAGGTAACCCGGATATTAAATAGTGAAACCTATAAAAATAGAATTGACTATAGATTATCCGATATTGTAATTAGTATTCCAGAGCAGGCAACTCAAGATGCTGTTGCAAAAAGGGAAGCTTTGGCAAATCAGGTTTATGCCCAGTTAAAACAAGGTCAGTCATTTGAACAGCTTGCGATCAAATACTCTTCAGCACCAAATGCTTTAAATGGCGGTGATTTAGGTTGGAAGAGTAATAGTTCCTTGCCCCCAATAGTTCTTGATCCTGTTGCTCAAACGCCGCAAGGCGGAGTTACTCCAGTTATTAAAATGCCAGTTGGTTTTTTTATTTTTAAGGTAACAGGAGTCAAGCAGCATGGAATGCCGCAAATTGTCAAGCAGTACCATGTTAGGCATATTCTTATAAAGGTTAATGAATTAACCAGTGATGAAGAGGCTCATCAGAAGATTAATTCAATCCGTGATCAATTAATCAAGGATAATGGAAATACCGCCAAACAAAATAAAGATTTTATTGATTTGGCTAAACGGTATTCAGAAGACACCAGCAGTATTAAAGGTGGTGATATAGGCTGGGTTAGTAAAGGGGACACAGTTCCTCAGTTTGAGCAAGCAATGTTAAAAACTCCTGTTGGGCAAATCAGTGAACCAGTTCGAAGCCCATTTGGTTGGCATCTTCTTGAAGTTACTGAAACACGTGATAGTAATCTTGCTAATGACAAAGAAAAGGCGGAGATTCGTCAGGAGTTAAGAGAAATGAAGGCGCAAATGCTTTATACTGAATGGGTGCGCAACCTACGTGAGATGGCTTATGTAAAGCTTAATGATAACTAAGATGAATA